>DASRSG010000125.1:0-10316 GCA_035656595.1 Jatrophihabitantaceae bacterium
CGATCGCGATCACCAGGCCAAGTCCAAACGCGACAGACGCCGCCTCGGCCGACCGGAGAATCACTCCGACGCCGGTGCCGACGAACAGCGACATCACGGTGACCACGATCGCGACCTCGCGGCCGGACATGCGCCGCGTCGGACGGGCCGGCGCGCTCACAGGGCCGGCGCCTCTGCGTGCAGCGGGCCACCGCGCCGGCTATTTGTCGCCGCTTCCACTGCTGCGGCGACGAAATAGCACCGATCGTCGGCCTGCCCCGGCGCCATGATCTGCAGCCCGACCGGCAGGTCGTCCGACAGTCCACAGGGGACGGAGATCGCCGGCACGCCGGCCAGCGATGCCGGCAGTGTCGCCAGATCCGCGGCGTACATAGCCATCGGGTCGTCCACCCGCTCGCCGATCGGAAACGCAACGGTCGGCGTCGCCGGCGATACCAGCACATCGAATTCCTCGTACGCGGTGGCGAAATCGCGGCTGATCAGGGTCCGCACCTTTTGCGCCTGCCCGTAATACGCGTCGTAATAGCCCGACGAGAGAGCATAGGTACCGATCATGATGCGTCGCTTCACTTCTGGGCCAAATCCCTGCTCGCGGGTGAGCGACATGACCTCCTCGAGCGAACGGGTGCCGTCATCACCGACCCGCAGGCCGTAGCGCACCGAGTCGAATCGGGCCAGGTTCGACGAGCACTCGCTCGGCGCAATCAGGTAATAGGCGGCCAGCGCATAGTCGAAGTTCGGGCAGCTGACTTCGACGACCGTCGCCCCGAGCCGCTGAAGGAGAGCGACCGCGGAGTCGAACGACGCAAGGACGCCCGGTTGGTAACCATCACCCGCCAGTTCACGCACGACACCGACCCGCAGCCCCGCGAGGTCACCGCGCGCGCCTTCCCGGGCAGCGGCGACCACGGCGGGTGCCGGTGCGGCGATCGACGTCGAGTCACACGGATCGTGGCCGGCGATCGTCTCGTGGAGCAGGGCGGCATCGAGCACGGTCCGTCCGAACGGACCGGCCTGGTCGAGCGACGACGAGAACGCGATGAGCCCGTATCGCGACACGTTGCCGTAGGTGGGCTTGAAACCGACCGTGCCGGTCACCGCTGCCGGTTGGCGGATCGAGCCGCCGGTGTCCGTGCCGATACCCAGCGGCGCCTCGAATGCAGCCACCGCCGCCGACGAGCCACCCGACGAACCACCCGGGATGCGGGTCAGATCCCACGGGTTGTGCGTCGGGCCGTATGCCGAGTTCTCGGTGGACGAGCCCATCGCGAACTCGTCCATGTTGGTCTTGCCGAGCATCACGATGCCGGCGTCCTTGATCTTGCTCGTGATCGTCGCGTCGTACGGCGGCACCCAGCCCTCAAGGATCTTCGACCCCGCTGTCGTGGGCAGCCCTTTCGTGACCACGACGTCCTTCATCGCCAGCGGCACGCCGGCCAGCGGGCCGAGGTCGCCGCCGGCCGCACGCCGGGCGTCGACCTGCTTGGCGGCCGACATCGCGCCCTCGGTATCGACGTGCAGGAAAGCGTGTACCGCGCCGTCGACCCGGGCGATCCGCTCCAGATGCGCCTCGGTCACCTCGAGCGCGGAGACCTCACCCGACGCGACGGCAGCTGCGATGTCGGCTGCGGACAGCCGAGTCAGCTCGACGCTCATGCCTGCTCGCTCAGGATGCGGGGGACCCGGAACTTGTCGTCCTCGACCGACGGCGCGCCGGCCAGCACCGCGTCGCGGGGCAGGCAGGGCGTCACCTCATCGGGCCGGAACACGTTCTCGAGCGGGACGGCGTGCGTGGTGGGCGCGATGTCCTCGGCGGCGACCTCGCCGACCCGCGCCACCGCGCCCAGGATCACGTCGAGCTGCCCGGCGAACAGGTCGAGTTCGTCGTCGGTGACAGCCAGGCGGGCCAGGCGGGCGAGGTGGGCAACGTCATCTCGGGAGATGCGTGCCGGTTCTGCAGCAGACACGACCCCTGAGTCTAGTGATGCCCGCGCGGTGCGATTGCGGCGAAGGTCGGCCCCGCGTAACCGCCGCGACACACGCTTAAGGCACCCTGTCCGAGGTGTCCTACCTGATGCGGATCGTCCTCCCTGATCGCCCGGGCGCCCTCGGCGCGCTGGCGACGGCACTCGGCCATGCCGGCGCGGACATTCTCAGTCTCGACGTCATCCAGCGCGGCCCCGACCACGCCGTCGACGACCTCGTCGTCGAGCTGCCGCCGGACAAGCTCGCCGACTCGCTCGTGACCGCCGCCGTCACGGTCGAGGGCGTCCGGGTGGAATCCATCCGCCCCTACGCCGGGCAGATCGACGCGCATCGCGAGCTGGAACTGCTCGAGCGGCTGGCCGACGCACCGCACGAGTCGATGACCCTGCTCGCCGACGGCGTGGCCCGGGTGTTCCGTGCCGGCTGGGCGCTCGTGCTCGACGAGCCGATCGCCGGGCACGCGCGCGTCGCCGCGGCAGGGCGATCTGCACCTGAGGTCGAGACGTTGCCGGTGCCGTGGTGGCCGCCCTTGCCGGCCCGGGAGTTGCCGGCTGATCCGCAATGGGCTCCGGCCGACTGGGGCCGGCTCGGGACCGAACTCGCCGTCGCCCCGCTCGGCAAGGGCGCGCTGCTGGTCGGCCGGCCGGCCCTGCGCTGGCTGCCCTCCGAACTGGTGCGCCTGCGGCACCTGGCTGCCGTGGCGTCGTGGGTGACGACCACCGCGACCGGCTGACCGCTCCCCCGTACGCTTCGGCGCATGCCCTGGCGTGCCGCAGACCTGCCTGACCAGGCCGGTCGCACGTTCGTCGTCACCGGCGCGAACAGCGGGCTGGGCGAGGCAACGGCGCGCGAGCTGGCCGCACGCGGGGCACACGTGATCTTGGCCTGCCGCAACGTGGCCAAGGGCGAGGAGGTCGCGGCCACGATGTCAGGTGAGGTCGCAGTCCGTCCGCTCGATCTCGCCGACCTGGCGTCGATCCGTGCCTTCGCGAAGGTCACCGGCGACATCGACGTGCTGATCAACAACGCCGGAGTGATGGCGATCCCGAAACGGCGTACCTCCGACGGGTTCGAGATGCAGATCGGGACGAACTTCCTCGGCCACTTCGCGCTGAGCGGCCTGCTGCTGCCCAAAATCTCGAGCCGGGTGGTAACCCTGTCCAGCTTCGCGCACCGGATGGGACGCATCGACCTGTCCGACCTCAACTGGCACACCCGCCGCTACCGCCGCTGGGCCGCCTACGGGCAGTCGAAGCTGGCCGACCTCATCTTCGCCATGGAGCTTCAGCGCCGGCTCTCGCTCACCCAGTCAGTCGTGATCTCGGTCGCTGCACACCCGGGTTACGCGGCGACCGAGTTGCAGTCACATACCGAGTCGGTCCAGGACAAGGTGATGGCGTTCGGCAACCGGTTGCTGGCCCAGCCGGCCAGCGCCGGCGCGCTGCCGACCCTGTACGCCGCGACCATGCCCGATGTCATCGGTGGCGATTACTGGGGGCCGGGCGGGCTGGGCGAGATGCGTGGCATGCCGACCAAGGTCGGCACAGCACGGGCGGCACGAGACACCGCCCTGGCAGCGAAGCTGTGGCACACGGCCGAAGCGCTCACCGGCGTCTCGTTCCTCTGAGTCGCGACACCGTCAGAGCTGGGCGGGGACGCGCTCTCGGCCCGAGTCGCTGCCCGGGCCGTCCAACTGCTCCACGCGCAACGGATGGATCGCGATCGGACGCACCCGGCGCAGCCGGCGCAGCCGAGGTTTGATCCGGCGCGCGACCGCGTCGTAGACGCGCTCTGCGTAAGGCATGATCGTCGGCAGCGCGAGCAGCACGAGCCCGCCGGCCACCCAGCCGCCGAGCACGTCGGTGAGCCAGTGCGTGTCGAGGTAGATGGTGCACAACCCGACAGTCAGCGACAGGAACACCGCACCGATCGTGACGAGCTTGTGGAACTGCACGCGGTAGTAGCACGCGACCATCGCGATGACGCCGTACAACGCGACCGTGTTGGCGGTGTGGCCGGACGGGAAGATGTCGCCGCCGGCGAAAACGTCGTACACCTTGTGCGTCTGCCGCGGCCCCTGCCGACCGGTGGCCACCTTCACCACGCCGACCGAGATGTTCAACACGACCAGCGCCGTACCGAGGGTGAGCAGCGGGCGGGCCGAGCGGAACCGCCAGCACATCCAGATGAACCACGGCAACGCGACGATCGTCGACGGCGCACGCTGACCCAACATGACATAGGTATTCAGGAACGACCACCACTGCGGCCAGCGTGCACGCAGGTTCAGATGCCAGATGTCGCGATCCATCGTGATCAACGGCGAGCGATGCACCACGCCGAGAATCAACAAGACGTAGACGATCAGCAGGCCGGCGAACGCAATCGCACGCCACGGCACGCGCTTGGTCCGCGCGGGAACGCGGCGAGCCTGCGTCAACTGATCCACACGTACCTTCTTGGCATAGCGACCTGTGGATTACCTACCCGGACTGGGCAATCTCACAAACGCATTACCGAGTTTGCTGGACACCACCGGACTGGTTGTGAGCGAAACCACCTGTCATTTCGCATCCAACCCCGCCGGTCCCGCGGAGAGCAACCGGGTAAACCCGTCCTCATCGAGGATCACAACGCCGAGCTGTTCGGCCTGATCCGCCTTGGTACCGGCGTTTTCGCCCACCACCACGTAGTCGGTCTTCTTCGACACCGAGCCGGCGGCCTTGCCGCCGCGCGCGACGATCGCCTCTTTCGCTTCGTCGCGCGAGTAGTTCTGTAACGATCCGGTCACAACAACCGTCAGGCCGGTCAGGGTCTTCGGCGTCGACTCGTCGACATCGTCCTGCATGCGCACGCCGGCCTCGGCCCACTTGTGCACGATCGCCTCGTGCCAGTCGACACCGAACCACTCGAGCACCGCGTCAGCGATGACCGGGCCGACCCCTTCGGTGGCCGCCAGCGTCTCGACATCAGCCGTACGGATACCTTCGATCGAGCCGAACTCGGTCGCCAGTGCACGAGCGGCGGTCGGGCCTACGTGCCGGATTGATAGCGCGACCAGCACTCGCCAGAGTGGCTGCTTCTTGGCCTGCTCCAAGTTCGCGATCAGCTTCTGCCCATTTGCTGACAGGATGCGGCCCTCGCGTACCTCATCAGGCGGATCGGTCTTCTTGGCCGCGCGCGTGTAGAGCGGCACGGTGGCCACCGTCTCGGCGGTGAGGCTGAAGACGTCACCCTCGTCGGCGAGCACGCCGGCCTCGAAAAGGGCCGCGACGCCTTCGTAACCGAGCGCCTCGATATCGAACGCGCCGCGAGCTGCCAGCGACGCCACTCGCTCACGCACCTGGGTCGGGCAGAACTGCGCGTTCGGGCAGCGGATGTCCTTGTCAGCTTCCCGCTCGGGTGCGAGCGCGGTGCCGCAGGACGGGCACTTGGTCGGCATCTTGAACGGAACCGTCCCGTCAGGACGCAATGCGATGACCGGAGCGACGATCTCGGGAATGACATCGCCGGCCTTGCGGAGGACGACCGTGTCGCCGGCGCGAACGTCCTTGCGGGCGACCTCCCACTGGTTGTGCAGCGTCGCGCGCTCGACCGTCGAACCGGCCACCTTCACCGGCTCCATGATCGCGAACGGGGTAACCCGGCCGGTGCGGCCGACGGCGACCTCGATCGAGATCAGCTTCGTGTTGACCTCCTCGGGCGGATACTTGAACGCGATCGCCCAGCGCGGCGCGCGGCTCGTCGAGCCGAGCCGGCGTTGCAGCGAGAGCTCGTCGACCTTGACCACCACGCCGTCGATCTCGTGCTCGACGTCGTGTCGATGCTCGCCGTAGAAGTCGATGAACTCCTGCACGGCCACCAGGTCGGGAACCACCTTGACGCGATCAGACGTGGGCAGCCCCCACGCGCGCAGTCGTTCGTACCAGCCCGATTGCGCGGTGACGCTCGGGCCGTTCTCGACGCGTCCCACGCCGTGCAGCACCATCTTGAGCCCGCGACTCGCGGTGACCCGCGGATCCTTCTGCCGCAGTGAGCCGGCCGCGGTGTTGCGCGGGTTCGCATACGGGGTCTTGCCGGCCTCGACGAGGGACGCGTTGAGCTCTTCGAACCGGGTGACCGGGAAGTACACCTCGCCACGCACCTCGAGCAGGTGCGGGATGTCCTCGCCGGTCAACCGGTCGGGCACGTTCTCGAGCGTGCGGACGTTCGGCGTGACGTCCTCTCCGGTGCGTCCGTCGCCGCGCGTTGCGCCACGCACGAGCCGGCCGTCCTCGTAGAGCAGGTTCACTGCAAGCCCGTCGACCTTCAGCTCGCACAGGTACCCAGGCACCGTGCCGGCATCGCGCTCCACGCGCAGCGCCCATGCGGCGACCTCTTCGGTGGAGAACGCGTTGTCGAGGCTGAGCATGCGCTCGAGATGATCGACGGCGGTGAACAGGGTCGAGTACGTGCCGCCCACGCGCTGTGTCGGCGAAGCCGGCGTGCGCAACTCGGGAAACTCGTCCTCGAGTTCCTCGAGCCGGTGCATCGCCTTGTCGTACTCAGCGTCGCTGATCGTGGGGGCGTCGAGCACGTAGTAGCGGTACTGGTTGTCGTCGATCTCCTGCGACACCCGGGCATGCTCCTCGCGCGCCCCGTCGGTCGCGCTACGCAGCTCGGTCACGCAATGAAACCTACCGAGCGGGTACGACGCTCACTCGGCTAGCGAGGCCAACAGCCGGTCGACCAGCTTGAGGGCATCCTGCAGGCCGTCCTCCATGCCGGAGTTGACGTGCATGTCGCGCCCGATCTGGCTGGCGTGCTCGACCAGCAGGGTGAGCGTCGTCGTGCCGTCGTGCTCGGTGAACGTCGCGGTGTTCACCGCGGACTCGTGGGGCACCGGTTCGTAGACCTCGGTCGACACCAGCTTCTCGTCCGGGACGATCTCGAGGCACTCACCGTGGAAGGCGACCTCGAATCCGCCGCTTGCTCGCATCACGTAGCGCCACTTGCCACCGACGCGCAGATCCATCTCGATGCTCACGATCTCGCCGCGCTCGGCGTACCACCATTGCGCGATGAGGTCGGGCTCGGTCCAGGCCCGCCACACGAGGTGCCGAGGCGCGTCGAACTCGCGGGTGATCAGGATCTGGGTGTCGCTCGGCAGTGCGACCACTGCCCGACGGCTACCTGTCGTCATGTCCATCTCCGTGCTCCTTCTGCTTCAGTTCGGCCAGCACGGCGTCCATGCGGTCGAAGCGTCCGGTCCAGGTCTGCTCGTAGGTCGCGAGCCAATCGGCGATGGGTTTGAGCGGGCCGCCGTTGAGCCGGTACATCCGCTGCCGGCCTTCGTCACGCACGTCCACCAGTCCCACCTCCCGCAGCACCCGCAGGTGTTTGGACACCTGCGGCTGCGCCAGATCGAGCCGAGCGACGAGATCGTTCACCGGGAGCTCGCCGGTCACCAGCAGATCCAGGATCTGCCGTCGTCGCGGCTCGGCGATCGCGTTGAACGCGTCGGTCGTCGTTGCTGCTCGGGCCACGCGCGGAATCATATTCCCATATAGGAATGTGTCAAGCGTCCCGCAATGCCTGGCCGGTGTCGCGCAGCAACGCCAGTGCGCGGCGGACGTAGGCCGGGCTGGCCCCGGCCAGTCCGCAGGCGGGCGTCGGGACGACTGCGGCTGCGGCCTGCGACGCGGCGAAGCCCAACTCGGACCACAGCCGCCGCACCGCGCCGCGGGTGGTATCGAGCGTGATGTCGGCATCGGTACCCGGCAGCACGCCGAGCCACAGCGACAGGCCGGCATCGACCGCTTCGCCGAGTTCGTCGTTCTGCGCGGTGGTCAGTAGCGTCGCGTCGAGGGCAATGGCGTCGGCACCCGCATCGCGCAGCAGGCGCAGCGGCGCGTCGGCCGCGCAGCAGTGCACGACCCGTCCCCCCTCGGGGCTGACGGACAGCACATCAATCAGCTTCTGCCGCACGAGCGAGACCTCGACCGACCGCACCGTGCCGTATCCGGACGGCGTCGGCACGCGTCCGTCGAGCACCGCGGGCAAGGACGGCTCGTCGAGTTGCAGCACGAGCTGGGCGCCGGCGACGCGGCGCTGCACGTCGGCCAGGTGCACGCGCAGGCCCTCGGCCAGCGACGCGGCCAGGTCGCGGGTGGCGCCGTGGTCGCTGACCACCTTGTGCCCGGACGGCAGTTCGAGGGCGGCGGCGAGCGTCCACGGGCCGGCGGCTTGCACCTTCAGCGCGCCGGAGTACCCCTGCGCCTCGGCTTCGAGGGCGTCGAGATCCCAGGCGAGCAGGTCGCGGGCCTGGCGCAGGTCGCGTCCGCCGTGCGCGGCGAAGCGCCACCCGGACGGGGCGATCTCGACCGGCAGGTCGACCAGCAGCGCGGCGCTGCGCCCGATCACATCGGCCCCGGCGCCCCGTGCCGGCAGCTCGGGCAGGTGCGGCAGATCGGGCAGCTCGCCGAAGACCAGGCGCACGGCCTCGGCAGGATCGGTACCGGGCAGCGAGCCGATGCCGGTGGCGCTGCCCGGTGGCCAGGCCCTGGTCATACCTCGACGACAGCGCGCGCGGCAGACGTGATCGTCGCCGAGCCGATGACAACATCGCCGTCGTACATGACCAGTGCCTGCCCGGGTGCGATTCCGCGCTGCGGTGTGTCCAGGCGGGCCACGACGCCGGCACGGTCGACCGACACCTCGGCCGCGCTGACCATGCCATGTGCACGCAGCTGCACCGAACACGCGAACCTGGCCGGCGGTACTGCGGTCGTCCAGATGGGACGGATGGCGCTTACGTCGTCGATGTCGAGCAACTCGCCCCGTCCGACCAGCACGCGGTTGGTCGTGGGCTGGATCGAGAGCACGTAGCGCGGCTCGCCGCCAGGCGTCGGACGGTCGAGATGCAGGCCGCGGCGCTGGCCGATGGTGAAGCCGAACGAGCCGTGGTGCGTGCCCAGCACATCGCCGGTCTCGGCGTCGACGATGTCGCCGGGCGCATCGCCGAGCTTGTGCTGCAAGAAGCCACGCGTGTCGCCATCGGCGATGAAGCAGATGTCGTGCGAGTCGGGCTTGGCCGCCACCGCAAGACCACGGGCGGCCGCCTCGTCACGCACGGTCGCCTTCGTGCTGTCGCCGAGCGGGAAGATCGCGTGCGCAAGCTGTTGCGGCGTCAGCACGGCGAGCACGTACGACTGGTCCTTGGCGAGGTCGACCGAACGGCGCAGCGCCCCGTTGTCGAGGCGCGCGTGGTGGCCGGTCACTACCGCGTCGAAGCCCAGCGCGAGGGCGCGGTCGAGCACGGCCGAGAACTTGATCTTCTCGTTGCAGCGCAGGCACGGGTTCGGCGTGTGCCCGGCCGCGTACTCGGCGACGAAGTCGTCGATGACCTCGGCGCGGAAGCGTTCGGCGAGATCCCAGATATAGAAAGGGATACCGAGCACGTCGGCCGCTCGCCGCGCATCGTTGGCGTCTTCGACAGTGCAGCAGCCGCGCGCACCATGGCGCAACGTCGCCGGGTTCTGCGACAGTGCGAGATGGACGCCCGTGACGTCGTGTCCGGCGTCGACCGCACGCATCGCCGCAACGGCGGAATCAACCCCGCCCGACATGGCAGCGAGAACCTTCATCGCTTGGTCTCGCGAGCGCTCATCGTGCCACAGACGTGAGGCCGGCGCGCCGGGCCCGCTCGACAGCCAGCGGGATCGCATCAACGGCCGCAGCGATGTCGTCGGCGGTCGAGGTGTGGCCGAGCGAGAAGCGCAACGAACCGCGTGCGGCAGCCTCGCTCGCGCCCATCGCGACGAGCACATGTGAGGGCTGCGCGACACCCGCCGCACAGGCCGAACCGGTCGAGCACTCGACGCCGCGTGCGTCGAGCAGCATGAGCAGCGAATCCCCTTCGCAGCCAGGGAAACTGAGGTGCGCGATGCCCGGCAGTCGCTCGGCGGGATGCCCGTTCACGATGACATCGGGGATTGCCGCGCGCACTCCGCCGATCAGTTCATCGCGCAACGCAGCGAGCCGTGCCGTCGTCTCGTCCCGCCGTGACACCGTCACCGCGGTTGCCGCCGCCAACCCGATCGAGCCGACGACGTCGAGCGTGCCCGAGCGCACATCACGCTCCTGACCGCCGCCATGCAGCGAAGGCGTGCACGCGACGTCGCGGCGCAGCAATAGCGCTCCGGCGCCGACCGGTCCGCCAAGCTTGTGGCCGGTCATGGTCAGCGCCGCGACGCCGGACTCGGCGAAGTCGACCGGCAGCGAGGGCACGGCCTGCACCGCGTCGGTGTGAAACGGCACTCCGTAGCGCTGCGCGACGGCCGCGAGTTCGG
>DASRSG010000126.1:0-9564 GCA_035656595.1 Jatrophihabitantaceae bacterium
CCTCCGGGATGACCCTGACATCGTCGCTACCCATCCGCCTACTTCGTTCCCGTGATCAGGCGTTCGCGATCGAAGGACGCTGACGCAAGCCGCCAACCGACCCGGTTGAGCGCGAGCAGTGCGATTCCGGCGATCACCGCCGTACGCAGCGACGGCGTGATGACGTTGAGCGAGATGATGACGGTCAGCGCGATTGACGGGAGGCTGGCCAGCGTGGCGAACTGCTGTGCCACCCGAACGTCGCTGGTTCGAGCCGAGATCAACACCGCGATCCAGATCGACCAGCCGGCGAGCAGCGGCGTGAACACCAACTGCGCCAGCAGGTCGGACGGCCGGATCAATGCGTCCGCGACCGAGCGCTGCGCGAACACCTCGACCAACGCGACGAAGATCGCGAACACGAGGTAGGCGACGCCAACCGACGGGACGAGCGTGGCGAACGCCTTGCCCAACAACAGTTCACGGCTGCGGATCGGTGTCGTCAACACCGGCTCGAGCGTGCCCTGCTGCCGTTCGCCGACCACCGAGTAGGCGGCGATGAATGACGGTGTCAGCGCCGGGATGGCGAGCATGTACAGCAGTACGTGCTCATGTCGCAACGGAATGGACGCGGCAGCAGTGAGGGTGAACACCTGCACGAGCGGCTGCACGCTGAAGATGATCGGGATTATGGACATACCCACAACGAGCGAGCGATTGCGGCGGAAGTCGCGCAGCTCTTTGCGATAGGTTGCCTGCACGGCTCGCCGGTTGAACGCTGTCACGACCGAGTCGTCTCCTGGTCATTGACCAGGGTGAGGTAGACGTCCTCGAGCGAGTGGTAGGACTCGCTGATCGCCAGGACGTCGGCTCCGGCCGCAACCAGCGCCCGAGTGACGGCCGGTGCGGCCACCGTCGCGTCGGAGATCGTGAGGACGTACGAGCCTGGGCCGTCCGAACGCCAGGCCTCTACGGCCGGAAGGCCGGCGAAGGCGTGATCGGGATCGGCAAGCACGGCAAGCGTCTTGACCACGAGCGACTTGGCGAAGAGTTGCTCACGCAGCTCGTCCGGGCGTCCGATCGTGCGCAGTGTCGTATTCAAGATCGCGACGCGATCACAGAGCCGTTCGGCCTCTTCGAGCCGGTGCGTGGTGAGAAAGATCGTGACGCCGCGCTGGCGCAACGTGTCGATCAACGCATGCACATCGCGCGCCGCAACCGGATCGAGCCCCGCCGTCGGCTCGTCGAGAAACAACACTTCGGGATCGCTCAGAAGCGCTCGCGCGAGTGCAACTCGCTGCCGCAGGCCCTTCGAAAGCGTCCCGCACGCGTCGTGTGCGCGCGCGGTCAGATTGACCGCCTCCATGGCAGTACCGACGCGGTCCAGCGTCGCGCCGTACAGGTCGGCGAAGTATTCAAGGTTCTCGACGACACTCAGCCGCAGGTACAGCCCTGGTGACTCCGGCATGATGGCGATCTTGCTCCGGATCTGCTGGCCGTTCTGCGGGATGAGCGCCAGGCCGGCGACGGTCGCCGACCCCGACGTGGGCGCAAGCAAGGTGCCGAGCGTGCGCACTGTCGTCGTCTTGCCCGCGCCGTTGGGACCAAGAAAGCCGAACACCTCGCCGTGGCCGATCTCGAACGACACGTCAGCGAAGGCAACCCGCTCGCCGAAGCGCTTGGTCAGCCCAACAACCGACAGCGCCACCGCGTCGCAGGCGTCAGTCACCGCATGCGTCGGCGGATGCGGCGCAGGCGCCGCCCGTCCTCGTCGCTCACGGCCGACAGTATGGCCCTGCCGTCTGAGTGTCGGGTGAGATCATGATCCGAGGATCTCGGCGAGTCGTTGCGCGGTGATGTTGCGGCCGGTGAGCACCAGGACGGTGGGACGGGCGAGCGCGACCTTGCCGGTGAGCACGGCAGCGAGCCCCACCGCCGCCGAACCCTCAACGATCAGGCCGTGCTCGATGGCCAGCCGGCGCACGGCATCGCGAATCGCGTCCTCGCGCACGTCGATGAGCTCGACGCCGTGGTCGCGCACGATCTGTGGCGTGATCGCGGCTTGATCGATGTTGCCGGCCAGACCGTCGGCGATGGTCGCACCGACCGGGACCTCGACGACGCGGCCCGCATGAACCGCAGCCGAGAGTGCCATGGACTGGCTGGCCTCGACGCCGACCACGTCGATGGCGCGTCCAGTGCGCGCCGCACCGAGAGCAGTGCCGGCAGCCAGCCCGCCGCCGCCCACCGGGACGACGATCGTGAAGTCGGCGGCGAGCGCTTCGGCGACCTCGGCCACGACGGTGGCCTGACCCGCGATTACCTGCGGGTCGCTGTATGCCGAGACGAAGCGGCCGTGGTCGGCGGCGTAGCCGAGGGCAAGGCGCTCGGCGTCGTCATAGCTCTCGCCTTCGACACGAAGATCGACATCGAAGGTTCGAAGCGCGTCGATCTTCACTGACGGTGCCGAGGCGGGCACGAAGACCGTGGCCGGTGCACCGAGGCGCGATGCGGCAAACGCGACGCCCAGACCGTGATTGCCGGCCGATGCGGTGACAATGCGGTTGTCCGCGCCGTACGCCGCGACGGCGGCTACCGCCCCACGTACCTTGAACGAGCCGGTTGGCTGCATCGTCTCGAGCTTGAAGTAGACCTCGGCACCCTCGATCCGGGCTTGGACGAGCGGGGTGGGCGGCAGCAGGGCGCGCACTGCAGCCAGTGCCGCCGGCAACGCGTCAGTCGGTGATGCCGTCATGTCGCGCACCAGTATTGCGCCCCCGAATACCCGCGCGCTCGGATCCGGCGTGGATCCGAGCGCGCGGCACGTATAGCCCTAGATCTTGACCCTGAAGACCTGGCCCGTCAGCTCGCCGACGAACAGATGGTCGCCGTGAATGCCCAGGCCGACGGTCGGGGCGACGAAGCCCTTGAGCAGTGCCTTGAGCGGCCCGCCGCTGCGCGGCGTCCAGAGGACCTCGCCACCCGGGCCCTTACCCTGCCGCCCGAGGAACGAGCTGAGGTAAAGGTTGCCTCCGTGCAGGCCGATGCCCATCAGGTCGGTGTGCGCGCCGAACCGGCGGTACGGCTTGGCAAAACCCGCGCACTTGCTCGGCTTGGTGTGATTGCACTTCGGGAAGCCGTAGTCCTGCCCGGCTTTGACCCGCAGCACGAAGTCCGGCGGATTCAACTTGGGCGGGCCGTCCTGGCCCAGGACGGTGACGAACGGCGCACTCGAGCCCGCTGGGAAGGCCATCTGCCACGGCTGCCGCATCCCGGTCGCGAAGACAGTCACGTGATTGCCGTTGGGCTTCATCGACAGGATGTCGTAGACGAAGGGCGACGTGTTCCGCGGGCCATGGTCGTTGCCGTCGGTGAGGCCGACATCGACGCCGACATACAACCGCCCGTCCGCGCCGAACCCCATGCCATTGAACCCGTCGAAACCCTTCGGACCGACGTAGACCGCCTTGTGCGACTTGAACCGCTTACCGTTCCAGCCCATCCACTTGCTGATCCGCCACTTGATGCCGGCCTTGGTGATGTAACCGCCGCTCGAGTAGAGCGCACCCTTGTGCCAGGCGAGTCCGGCCACGAACTTCGGCGAGCCGGGGATCCGGGTCGCCCCGCCGCCCTTGAGCACGAAGATCCCGCCGTTTGGCGGATTGGCTGTCTCCGAGCCGCCGTCCCCTTCGAAGATGCTGCCGCCACCGAAGGCGAACGACGTCGGGGTATGCAAACCGGACGCGATTAGGTGCACCGGATTGCCATTGGTCGATGTCGGCGGAGGCGGCGGGGCCGAATCAGCGCTACTCGCCACCACGGACGTGCCGATAGTCAACGCGGCTGCCGCTGCAGATAGTGCAATCGAGCGAGACAACATGGCTGCTCCTCAACTAGCGGACGATCACGTGCCTACGCGTACTTTTCAGCGCAAGGCACACAAGATTCCGGGGAGATTACACGCCGCAGCGGCCCCGAGCCATGATGCAAACGGCGCGGAAACAAACAGATGCTTCCTGGTGGGCGCTCTTGTCCACGTTTGCCACAGTTGCGTGGAAGTCAGATCGCGAGTGCCAAGCGCCGTGCCTCGTAGATGGCCGCGTGGATGTTGCGGTGCGCCACTGAGTCGCCGATCCGAAAGAGCTGGTAGCTGCCGGACGGATTGCGAATCGTCGTTCGATTCGCTCCGTCCAGGAGCGGGGCCGGGTCGATCTCGCCGCCGTTGATCGAGCCGCCGCGAAGGCCGTGGTAGCAGTCCTGGTGCTGGGCGAGCTCACGATGCTTCACGTCAGATACCGGACACGGGCCACGCGGATCAACGGGCGATCGCAGTCGACGCACGCAAGAAAGCACGGACGCAAAGCACGAACGTGCCGGACCGGTCGCTTCGGACTATCGACCGATGTGGCAGCGGCGCCACGGCATGGACGGCATCCGGCGGCGATGGCAGGCTCTCTCCATGATCGGGACGGTGGTCGGCCGCGACGCGGTGCTCGACCACTCGTGGCGTGCGCTCGCGGGGCAGCGACGCGTGCTGCTTGAAGGCCCGGCAGGTATCGGCAAGACGGCCTTGCTGGACGCGCTTCTGGCACACGCTGCCGTCAACGGCATGCTCGTACTGCGGTGCGCGCCGGCCGAGACCGAAGCCGCTCTTCCGCTCGTGGCACTCGCAGACCTGCTCGCGCCGCTGACCGACGAATCGACCGTACTGCCCGATCCGCAGCGCCGGGCAATGCAAGCGGCGCTGTTGCTCGACCACGCCGATTCCACGGTCGACGAGCGCGCGCTCGCGTCGGCGACGCGGACCTTGCTCGACGCCGCGGCCGAGCGATCCGTTGCCGGCGTGCTCGTCGCGATCGACGACGCGCCGTGGCTCGACCCGCCGAGCGAGCGCGCGCTGCGCTTCGCGTTGCGGCGCACCGTCGGACAAGTGCGTGTCATGGTCAGTCGTCGCACCACCGACACCGAGGACGACCGCTTGCCGCTCGGGCTGGAGTCGGCAGCCGATGTGGAGCGGGTGTCGCTCGCACCCCTCGGGGTGGGGCCTTTGCACCACCTGCTGCGCCAGCGCTTCGACGTGTCGCTGAGCCGGCCGCTGGTCGTGCGGCTCGCGCACGAATCCGGCGGCAACCCGTTGCTCGCAATCGAGCTGACGCGTTCAATGCTGCGGTTGCCGCACCTGCCTGGTCCCGGCGACGACCTGCCGGTTCCGGCGTCGATGCAGGATCTCGTCGGCGCATCGCTGTCTGCGCTGCCGACCGGCGCCGTGCGCGCCGTACGCCTCATCGCCCTGATGTCCTCCCCTCGCGTGGCCGACCTCGGCGCTGCCGACATCACCACCGCCACCATCGACACCATCGAGGAGGCCGGACTGGTTGTCGTCGATGGCGACCGCGTGCGGTTCGTCCACCCGGCACACGGCGCAGCCGTGCGTGCCAGCATTCCCGCCGGCGCGCGACGAAGCATGGATGCCCACCTCGCCGAGGTGAGCACCGACCCGGACGAGCGCGCTCGCCACCTGGCGCGCAGCGCCAGTGCGCCCGACACGGCGGCGGCGGCAGAACTCGGCGCGGCAGCGGCCCGAGCGCATGCGCGCGGTGCGCCTGAGGTGGCAGCCGACCTCTATCAGCGCGCGAGCAAGCTCACCGACGAAGAGGCCGACTCGATCTCGCTGCGGCTCAAGGCGGTGCAGTGCCTCTACGACTGCGGCAACTACGCGCTGGCCGCGACCAACGCCGACACGCTCGCGTCGACGCTGACCGGCGAACGCCTGGCAGAGGTACTGCTGCTGCGCGCTGCGATTGCCTTCAGCGCCGATGATCTGCCACTAGCAACCTCGATCGCCATGCGTGCGCTCGCCGCGGCTCCGGAAGGGTCGCGACTAGCCGGGCGGGTGCACGCGCATGTGGCGGTCTTCGTCGACGCTCCCGCCGAAGGTCGCCTGCATGCTGAAGCGGCGCTCGAAATGCTCGGCGGACCCGACGCGGTCGAGACGGACGCGTCCGACGCGGGCGGGCTCCTAGGCAGCGATCGGGCGTTGGTCGCGTCCGTGCTGATGTTGCTCTTCCTCAACGAGATTCGCACCGGCCTGCCCGCGCGCGCCGAGTTGCTGGATCGCGCGTTAGAACTCGAAGCCGGTGAACCGCTCTGGCTCGCCGGAACGATCCCGCCGATCTGGTGGAAGGGCATCGACCAGCAGGATCGTGCACGCGTCCGATTGCTGACCATGCTCGACGCGGCTGCCGCCTCCGGCGACGAACCGTTCCAGCACGAGTTGATCCAGCACCTGGTCGAGACCGAGACGCTGGCCGCCAACTACGCGACGGCACAGGACTGGATCGCCCGTGCGCTCGATCTCGCCGAACAGCTCGGCGCCGGCCTCTCCGCGGAACGCTGGCTCGCCGGCATGCTCGCTGCGCACCGCGGCGACCTGGACGCTACTCGGACCGCGGCCAGCGCCCTCATGCACGAGGCGGACCGTCTCGGCGACTCGTGGCTGCGGCGGATCGGCCTCCAACTTTGTGCCTTCAGCGCGCTCGCCGCCGGCGACGCGGCTACCGCGGCGCGCTACTACGCCGAGCTGGCCGCGGCCATGGCCGAGACGGGCTTGGTCGAATCGCTCGCGGCGCGCATCGAGCCGGACTGGATAGAAGCGTGTGTCGGCGCCGGTGACCTCGCCACCGCCGCGCAGGTCCTCGCCCGGCTCGAACAACGGCATGCGCGCTTGCCCCGCCCGTGGACCCGGCTCGGGTTGCTCCGGGCCAGGGTGCTGATCGAAAGCGCGCAGGGGCGCGACACTGAGAGGCTGATCGCCGAACTCGACGACGCCATCGCCGGGCTCGATCCAGGAGTGCTGCGGTTCGAACGCGCCCGCGCGACACTGATCTCGGGCCTCGCGCACCGCCGCGCCAGACGCAAGAAGGCAGCACGCGATGCGTTGCTGGCCGCAGCCGATGCCTTTGCCGCCATCGGCGCGCAGGGTTTCGCAGCTCGCGCTCGCGCCGAAGCCGAGCGCACCGGGACGAGGGCAACGACCCAGCTGACCTCGTCCGAACTGCGTGTCGCCGAACTTGCGGTCAGGGGCGGCACGAACCGCGAAATCGCCGAGGCACTGTTCATCAGCCCGAAGACGGTCGAGGCAAACCTCGCACGGATCTACCGCAAGCTGGACATAGGCCGCAGAGCTGAGCTTCGGGCAGCCCTCTCGGCCGTCACTAGTGCGCACACCGAGGCTCAGAGATAGGGAAACGACGGATTCATCGCAGGGTGCCGCGCACCTAGCGTCGCCTCGTGGTCAATCGACTGTTCGTGCTCGAGCGCTACGACGATTCGGGGCGCCATGACCCGATGCAGCCCTTCCCCACCCTGCCGCCTGGGATGCGCGTGGCCTGCGCCGTACACCTGCCAGCCGACGACGTCGTCCTCGCAGTAGTGGAGGGAGAGGACGAGGCGTCGGTGTGCGATGCGGTCAACGCCGCTGGATGGCGGGTCGACCGCATCACGGCGGCCACCTGGGCACGGGTGTCGTCGTGACCGGTCGCTCGGTCTCGTCTGCCATCTGTGCCGCGCTGTTCATGACCGCGTGCGCGTCGACGACCGGGGGGACGGGCCTGGGCCCCAGCAACCATGCGACGAGCCCGGGTCGAGCTACCGTGCCGGGCGAAGCGCGATCCGGTGACACCGCTGCGTCCGCCGCAATCACCACGACGCAGCAGCACGGCCCGATCAACCCGTGCGCGCTGCTGACCAAGGCCGAGGTCGATCACGCTGCCGGGACGAAGACCGGCGCGACGGTGCGCGCGCGTGACACCTGCACGTATCCGACACCGACGACGGCGAAGTTCGGCCAGCTCAACGTGTACGTCGGTCTCGGCGCGAAGAAGATCTACGACGTCGACCGCAAGGTGCTCAAACACCACTTCGTTTCGGTTTCCGGTATCGGCGACCAAGCGCACTTGGAAGAGGACGAGATCTTCTTCCGCGTCGGTTCGACCTGGATTGCCGTGCAACTGGCCCGTCTCGACGACGTCGCCAAAGGCCCACTGCTCGAAGACATTGCCCGCGCCGCCGTCGGCCGGCTCTAGAGCACCGCAGTACGGAGGGAGACCGCGATGACCGGACCACAGAACTGGGGTGCGCCGCCGCCCGGGTGGACACCGCCGCCGCCGGCTCAGCAACCAACGGCGCCATCGCGATACCAAGTGCAGCCGCCACCGATGCCGCCACGGCAACGACCGCCCGAGCAACGACCGTCCGAGCAACGACCGTGCACACCGGCCACCACGGCGTGATCGGACAAGGTCACCACGACGTCCCCCCGTACCGACCGGCGACAACGACGGTCATTCATCAGGCCGACGGCACCACTGTGGTCATCCACCCGGACGGCAGCAAGGAGCTGTGGTCGGGCGGCCGTCTTCTGTCTCGGTTCGGACCCGCCGGGGAGCCTCGGTGACATCGCTAGGAGGGCACACCATGTTTAAATGCCAGATCTTCTTGGCCATCGTTGCTGTCATCGCCGCCGGATGGCTGCGGATCGCACCGACCGCGGCCGCGGCGGCACCCATCGATCTCTACGTCGCCACGGACGGCTCTGACACCAACGCGTGCGCAACCAAGGTCGAGCCGTGCCACACGATCCACCAGGCCATCTCACTGGCCGCGGCCAGCGGGACGACCATCCACGTCGCCAAGGGCCATTACGACCCTGTCGTCCCAGGCAGTAAGAACGTGACGGTCGTCGGAGTAGGAACCGACCTCGATGCAGGTACCGTCATCGCTGCCTCGATAGGAGCTGCCGTCGTCGTCAACGACCCAGCAGCGGTGCTCACATTGAAGTCGTTGGCCTTCGGCGGCGACTCCGTCGGTGCCTACGTCACGGCCGGGACTCTCAATACCTCGCATGCCAACGTGGTCGATTCGTCATGCGCGATCTTCATGACCGATGGACACGTCTCGCTCCGCGACTCGGCGGTGTATCAGAGCGGGATCACGCAGAGCCCGGACTGCAGTTCGCTAACCGACTCACCGGTCGCGGTCACCGTGAATGGTGGCAGCCTGTCAATGATCCGGTCGAGCCTGATCGATACGAAGGACGAGCCCGGCATCGTCGTCAACAGCGGCACTTTCTCCGCTACCGATTCAGTGTTCTCGGATCTTGCCTACATTCAGACCAACAATCACGCAACCGTCCAGAACGCGGGTGGAGCAGCGACGATCAGGCGGTCGCTGTTCGAGAACGACGGACTCGCCCTGCAGCTGACGGGCGGGTCGACAACGATCACCGACAGCACCTTCTACTACGACGAGTATGGGATTTCCGCCGTAGGAGGCGGCCACCAGCCGTCGGTGTTCCGCAGCACATTCGTCGACGCCCCGCTCTATGGTCCCGCACTCCTGGCCGGTGACGTGCTGACGAGTCAGTTCGGCGCCACGTGCAGCGAGGAACCCACGGACATGGGCTATAACTACGGCACACGCGGCGGCTGCCCGTTCCATGCGCCCACCAGTCACAACGGGGTGGCCGCGCTAAATCTCGACACCGTCGCCGCCGACCACGGCGGGCCGACGTCGACAGTGGCCGAG
>DASRSG010000127.1:0-16460 GCA_035656595.1 Jatrophihabitantaceae bacterium
CGCGTGCATCGACCCGGACGGCACCCGGCTGAACGAGGGCTGGTTCGCCGGCACGCTGTCGCGGCCGGACTACGGGCGCGAGTTCTACCGCCCGGCACCGGACGAGCAGGTGGAATGGACCTTCCCGCTGGCCTACAAGGAGCTCTACTTCGACCGGGTGCTGCCCGAGACGCTCGTGCTGATGCGGCTCATCGACGAGGTGCAGCCCACGTTCATGTGCTCGCTGCACAACGGCGAGTTCGGCGGCGTCTACTACTACCTCTCGCATCCGGCAGACGAGCTGTACCCGCTGCTGCACGCCATTCCCGAGCACCTCGGCGTGCCGCTCGACACCGGCGAGCCGGAGGCGCCCTACGTGCCGCAGCTGGCGCCGGCGATCTTCGGCCACGCGTCCATCGCCGAGGCCTACGAGTACCGCGTGCAACTCGGCCTCGATCCGACTGGCGACATGGTGACGGGGACGTCCAGCGGCGACTACGCGTCGCGCTACAACACGTTCGGGCTGATCAGCGAGCTGCCGTACTGGGGCCATCCCGACGCCGCTGACACCAGCCCGTCCGAGGTCAACTACGCGAGCGTGCTGGCAGACCGGGGCAAGGGGCTCAGCGAGCTGGGTGAGATCCTGTCCGCTGTGCTGGCCGACGCGTCCCCGGAGCTGCGCATCGACTCGCCGCACCTGCGCGCCTCGCGGCAGTTCGCGCCGCACTTCGCGGAGTTCGGCGAGCAGGAGCGGCTGCGCTCAGAGCTGCCCGAGAACGACCGGGCGGCCACGATCGCGGAGGTGTTCACCGGCTACGACATCGTGCATTGTTTCCGGATGCGGTACGGCGGCATGATGCTGCGCGCGCTCGAGGTCGAGATCCGGGCGGGCAACGGCACGCCGGCGATCCGCGCGGCGCACGCCCGGCTGGAGGCGGCCTACCAGGCGTGGTCGCGCGAGGTGCTCGCCGGCACGCAGCCCTCGACGATGCCGATCGCGGCGCTGGTGGGTGTGCAGTTCGGCGCGATCCTGGCTGCCGCCTCGTATGCGGGCGACCGGTACGGCCCGGCGTCCCTCGATTCCTCGGAGCGGAGCGGCTGAGGTGGGTCGCTACACCCTGCGGCGGCTGTTCCAGCTCATCATCGTGTTCGTCGGCGTCACCCTGCTCATCTACTTCGCTGTCTTCACCCTGCCCGGCGATCCGATCCGCAACCTGGCCGGCCACCAGCAGTTGCCGCCCACGACGATCAACAACATCAGGGAGAAGTACCACCTGGACGACCCGTTCTGGGAGCAGTTCGGCCGCTACATCGGCGGCGTGCTGCACGGCAACTTCGGCACCGATTTCTACGGCAACAGCGTGTGGGGGCTGATGCGCGAGCGCTGGCCGGTGACGCTGCGGCTGGCCAGCATGGCGTGGCTGTTCGAGCTGGTGTTCGGCATCGGCCTCGGCGTGGTCGCCGCGCTGCGCCGCCGCAAGCCCAGCGATCGGCTGATCCTGATGCTCGCGGTCGGCGTCATCGCCGTGCCCGCGTTTGTCGCGGCTTACCTCGCGCAGCTGCTGCTCGGTGTGCACGCCGGCATCTTCCCGATCGCCGGCATTTCCGACGGTTGGCCGCGCAGCTACATCCTGCCCGCGCTGGTGCTGGGCGCGTTCGGCTTCGCGTCGGTGTCACGGCTGATGCGCTCGAGCATGACCGAGAGCCTGCAGGCCGACTACGTGCGCACCGCGATCGCGAAAGGCCTGCCGTGGCGCCGCATTGTCGTGCGGCACGCGATGCGTAACTCGCTGGTCACCGTGCTCACCTACGTCGCGCTCGATCTCGGCTACCTGCTCGGCGGCACGGTCGTGATCGAGGGCGTGTTCAACCTGCCCGGTGTCGGCCAGCTGCTGTTCACGTCGATCCAGCAGCAACAGGGTCCGGTCGTGGTCGGCGTCGCGACGTCCCTGATCATGATCTTTCTGGTGCTGAACCTGCTCGTCGACCTGCTCTACGGCGTGCTCGACCCGAGGATTCGCGTTGGCTGACCCGCAGCTCGCCGCCCTCGAGATCGCCGAACCGGCCGCCGGCCGGCAGGCGTCGCTGCTGCGCGATGCCCGCGCCCAGCTCGCGCGCCGGCCGAGCTTCTGGCTGTCGGGCGGTTTCATCCTGGTCATGATCGTCGTCGCGATCGTGCCGCAGGCCTTCGCCAGCTGGTTCGGTCACGGCGACCCGCGATCGTGCAACCTGTCCGACAGCCTGCTGTCGTCGCGCAGCGGGCATCCGTTCGGCTTCGACAAGCAGGGCTGCGACATCTACGCGAACGTCATCTACGGGGCCCGCGACTCGATCAGCATCGGCATCCTGGTGACTGCACTCAGCATGTTCATCGCGGTCGTGCTCGGTTGCCTGTCGGGGTACTACATGGGCTGGCTCGACACCGTTGTCAGCCGCGTTGCCGACGTCTTCTTCGGCTTCCCGTTCATCCTGGGCGCGCTCGTGCTGCTGACCTCGCTTCGGTCGCACAGCGTGTGGACGGTGTCGCTCGCGCTGGCGCTGTTCAGCTGGCCGACGCTGACCAGGTTGATGCGCGCGTCGATCCTGTCGGCCAAGCAGATGGATTACGTGCTTTCGGCACGCAGCCTGGGTGCCTCTGACTGGCGGCTGATCCGCAAGCACCTGCTGCCCAACGCGATCGCGCCGGTGATCGTGATCAGCGCGCTGACCGTGGGCGGCGTGATCGCCGCGGAATCCACGCTCACCTTCCTCGGCGTCGGGTTGCAGGAGCCGGCGATCTCGTGGGGCCTGCAGCTGGCCAACGCGCAGAGCGACTTCCAGTCGCACCCGCACCTGCTGATCTATCCGGGGTTGTTCCTGAGCGCGACCGTGCTCAGCTTCATCGTGCTCGGCGATGCGTTGCAGGACGTGCTGGATCCGAGGCGCAATGAGCGCTGAAGCCTTGCTAGAAGTACGCGATCTCTCGGTCGAGTTCGCTTCGCGCCACGGCGCGCTGAAGGCGGTGCGCTCGACGTCGTTCACGATGCGCGCCGGCGAGACGCTGGCCGTCCTCGGCGAATCCGGCTCGGGCAAGAGCGTCACCGCCATGTCGATCATGGGGCTGCTCGACCCGGTGCGGTCACGCACGTCCGGCTCGATCACGTTCGAGGGCACCGAGCTGGTCGGCCTGTCGCGCGCGCGGCGGCGGCGCTTCCCCGGCCGCAACATCGCGATGATCTTCCAGGACGCGCTGGCCGCGCTGAACCCGGTGCAGACGGTGGGCAGCCAGATCAGCGAGGTGCTGCGGGTGCATCAGGGCGCCTCGCACGGCGCCGCGAAGGCACAGGCGATCGAGTACATGGATCGGGTGCGCATCCCGGCCGCGGCGCAGCGCTACAGCAGCTACCCGCATCAGCTCTCCGGCGGCATGCGGCAGCGGGTGATGATCGCGATCGCGCTGGCGTTGCAGCCCAAGCTGCTCATCGCCGACGAGCCGACCACCGCCCTCGATGTCACGGTGCAGGCGCAGATCATGCAGCTGCTGACCGAGCTGCGCCGCGAGACCGGGATGGCGTTGCTGTTCATCACCCACGACCTGGGCGTCAGTGCCGAGGTCGCCGACCGAATCGCCGTCATGTACGCCGGACGCATCGTCGAGACGGGCACGGCCGCCGAGGTCTACCTGCACTCGCGGCACCCCTACACCCGTGGCCTGCTCGACTCGATCCCGCGCGCCGCGCAGAAGGGCCAGCGGCTCACCCCGATCGTCGGCAGCCCGCCGCCGCTGACCGCCATCCCGCGCGGCTGCTCGTTCCACCCGCGCTGCCCGCGCGCGGCCGAGGTGTGCACCACGGACCGTCCCGAACTGCGTGAGATCAGCGCGGCGCACTGCAGCGCCTGCCACTTCGCCGAGGAGCTCGCCGATGCCCGCGGCTGACCGCGAGGTGGTCCTCGAACTGGACTCGCTGGTACGCCACTTCCCGGTGTACGGCTCGGGCGTGGTCAGGCGCCAGATCGGCACGGTCAAGGCCGTCGACGGTGTGAGCATGACGATCCATCGCGGCGAGACGATCGGGCTGGTCGGCGAATCGGGCTGCGGCAAGTCGACGCTGGCCCGGCTGGTGCTGGCCCTCGATCAGCCGACGTCGGGGACGGTGCGGATCAGCGGGGTCGACCCGTTCACGCTGAGCCGCAAGGCATTGCGGGCGTTGCGGCGGCGCGTGCAGATCGTGCTGCAGGATCCCTACACCTCGCTCAACCCGCGGATGACCGTCGGCGATCTGGTCGGCGAGCCGTTCGAGATCCATCCGGCGGCAACCCCGCCCGGTGGCGCGGCCAAGGCGGTGCGCGACCTGCTCGATGTTGTCGGCCTCGACCCGGATCACGCGAACCGGTACCCGCACCAGTTCTCCGGCGGGCAGCGCCAGCGCATCGGCATCGCGCGGGCGATCGCGCTGCGTCCCGAGCTTGTCGTGCTCGACGAGCCGGTGTCGGCGCTGGACATGTCGGTGCAGGCGCAGGTGATCAACCTGCTCAAGGACCTGCAGGACGAGTTCCAGCTGTCGTACCTGCTGATCGCGCACGACCTCGCGGTGGTGCGGCACGTGTCCGACCAGGTGAACGTGATGTACCTCGGCAAGATCGTCGAGCGCGGCGAGTCGGAAGAGATCCATGACCGCGCGACGCACCCGTACACGCAGGCGCTGCTGTCGGCGGTGGCCGAGCCGGATCCGCGCGAGTCGGCGCGGCGCCAGCGGATCATCCTCGAGGGCGAGGTGCCGAGCCCGATCGACCCGCCGAGCGGGTGCTCGTTCCGCACCCGGTGCTGGAAGAGCGCGGCGGTCTGCGCGTCGGACGTGCCGGCGCTCTCGGTGCGGCCGGGTTCGCCGCACCCGTGCGCGTGCCACTTCGCCTCGCCTCGCTCGTGACGGCTCCGCCTTTCCCCGCCCACGTCCGGTTCCGCGGCCACCAACCGGTCGCCAGCGGGGAAAACCAGTCCGGCCGAGCCGGCTTTGCCCCGCGTAGGCACGCTGCCGGGCGCCGGCAGCGTGGGTACGCGGGGCAAAGCTGATCAGTGCGGCGGTTGTTCGGGGCCGAAGATCTTGTCGACGACGCGCCGCGCGGCACCACCGTCGTCCCACGGGCCGAACCGGCGCAGGAACTCGTCGCGACGCTCCTGGTGCGGCGCGTCGACCTCGTCGAGGTGGCGCAGCACCTTGATCAGGTCGTCGTGGGTGGTGACGATCTCGCCGGGCACGTCGGCTTCGAAGTCGAGATAGAAGCCGCGGACGTCGTCGCGGTAGTGGTCGAGGTCGTAGGCGTAGAAGATGATCGGACGCCGCAGCGCCGCGTAGTCGAAGAAGACCGACGAGTAGTCGGTGATCAGGATGTCGCTGGCAAGCATGAGTTCCTGGATCTCGGGGTAGTTCGAGACATCGCGGACGACGTGCTTGAGGTCCTTCGGGATCACGATCTTCGAGTCGACGTGGATGTGCATGCGCAGCAGGATGAACGTGTTCTCGCCGAACTCGTCGTAGAGCTGCTGCAGGTCCAGGGGCAGGTTGAACGCGAACTTGCCGGGCTTGGACGGCTGGTCGTCGCGGAAGGTCGGCGCGTACAAGATGACCCGCTGGTCGTCGCGGATGTTGAACCGGCGGCGCACCCGGGCCGCGATCTGATCACGATCCGGGGAATTGAACAGGTCGTTGCGCGGGTAACCCGCTTCGAGGATCTCACCCTTGTAACGGAACGCGCTGCGCAACGCTTCGGTCGCGAACGGGCTCGGCGACAGCAATGTCGACCACTGCTTGACCATGGTCGTCACCCGGCCGAGATAGCCCTCGTCGCGCCCGTGCACCTGGCCGAGGTCGTGCAGCATCCGCTTGAGCGGCGTGCCGTGCCAGGTCTGCAGGTACACCGCGTCGCTACGCCGCGTGACGTAATACGGGAAATTCTGGTTGCTGATCCAGTACCCGGCGCGGGCGAGGTAGTAGTAGAAGGCCGGCGAGTGCCGTTTGACCACACGGGTGTGCGCGTCAGCGGCCGGCAGGTTCCCGCTGTACGACCACACCTTGGTGCGCGTATCGCCGCGGCGGACGAGCTCTTCGTAGATGTAGCGCGGGCTGTCGGCGTACTGCTTGCCCATGCCGGCCTCGAACAGCACGAGGTTCTTGTCGATCGGCAGCAGCTTGGCGAGCCGGAAGAACCATTTCATCGCCGGCATGTACCGCTTGCTGCGACGAATGCGCTGCCAGAGCAGGTAGGTGAACTCGTGGCTCTTGACGCGCTTCACCACGTTGCGATCACGGCGTAACGACGTCGCATGCTGGAAGATCCGTTCGCTGCTGGCGCGGTCGCGCCGGTCGATGAAGCGGTCAGCACGAACACGGTATTCGTCGGTCATCGTGAAGCCGGTCGAGGCGAGCTTCTCGAACTCGACGAACAGGCCGTCAATGGTCGCCGGCGACGGGCCGGGCAACTCCTCGTCCGGATCGATGTGCGGCGCCGTCAAGCGGGGACGGTCGAACTGGAAGAAGAGCACCGGCTTGTGCAGGAACGCGAAATCCCAACCGACGCTGGAGTAGTCGGTGATCAGCAACGCGCTCTCTTTGAGCAGGCGCTGCACCTCGACCTCGCCCGGGTCGATCAGCCGAACCGGCAAGTCGGTGAACAGGTGCCGGAACTGCTGGTTGTTCGGGTGCAGGGCGAGCAGCACTTCGAGGCCGTAGCGCTGTTCCATCTCGCGCAGCCGCGGGTCGTTCAGGAACGAGGTCCACCGCCGGTGGTACACCGACTTCGGGTAGGCGTCCGCGTCCTGCAGATACCAGCGCCAGGTCGGCATGATCAGCACCTGGCGTGGTTGCACCGGCACGTCACCGGCGAACAAGCTGTCGAAGCGTGCCAGACCGGTGTTGGCGATCTCGTCCGCAGTGAAGCCGAAGTCGCGAACGATCAGCTCCTTCTCGCGCTCGGAACTGACGACGAACATGTCGGTCTTGAAGCCGGTGCGCTTGTGGTAGAGATGCGCGGTCCACTTCGCGCCCATCACGCCGTGCTGAAGGAATACCCGCTTGGCACGAACCGAGCGTGCGAACTGCTTGGCACGGGTGGGGAACAGCAGTTCGGCGTGGTGCGAGCCGGCCACCACGTTGGCCTGCAGCGCGACGCGAATGTGCTCCTTGGACCGGTAGTCGACGACGTTTCCGAGCGGCTCGACGTTGACGCGCTCGGGCGAGTCATGCTCGATCACGTAGTACGCGTCGACCTCAGGGTGGCTTTCGCGCAGGTGCTTGAACAGGTAGAAACCGTTGTCCTGCGCCTTGCGCGAGCGCTCACCGACCAGCCATACCTGCTTACCGGCGCGATGCTTGCGCAGGTACCGGGTGCGCACCGCCCGCCGCAGGTAGTGATAGGCCTCGGCGTCGAAGATGTTCACCTGCACCGCAGCGCGTTTTGCATAGAACGTGTAGTACGGCGACAGCACCGCGGCACGGTCGCCGAGCACGGCGCCGCCGGAGCGGGTGAGGTAGCGGGTGTGGAAGCGAGGGCGTCCGACCCTGATCTCGAGCGGGGTGGCGCGCTGCACCACTCCCACCGACAGCCAGGCGTCGTAGGTGTCGTCGACGAAACCGGGATCCTCGAGCAGGCGCGCGCAGTCGACGTCGATGTTGACGCGGTACCAGTGATGGCCGTACTCGCGGCGGGTGCGGTCGATGTCTGGCCGGATGGTGAGCGGCACCCGCGCGCGATGGTTGTAGTTACGTCCCTTGAGCATGAATTCCAGGGATTCGACATCGCCGTTCCCGGTGGCGAGCCGGCCGTTGATCCGAAGCCGGCCACTGAACATGCCCAGGTAGCGCACCTGCATCGAGGCAAACGCATACGGCTTGCGGTTGACGCCGATTGCCAGCGCACCCTTGTCGGTCACGAAGGCCCACAACGTCGCGCCGTCGACCTCGACCGGGTGCAGCAGTCCGATGTCGGTGGTCGCCGCGCGCGCGAGCTGAATCCGGTAGTTGACGCGCACCGCACCATCGGGCGCCGAGGAGAACGTGGCGTCGTCGCGGTCGCGGAGCTTGTCGGCCGCTGCCGACTCCGACGCTGCGAACGTGCGGTCGACCTCTACGTAGAGCGTCCGGCGGTCGCGGACGCGCGAAGCAGGGGAGGGCGGATCGAACTCCGCATCGAATGCTGCGTCGAACTGCCCATCGGGTGAGGCATCGCGTGAGCGTTCGGACTGCCCATCAGCCGGCCCGTCCGACGTCTCGTCAAAGCCTGCATCGGACAGCCCGTCAAGGTCGGATTCGAAGCCGACACCGGGTGCCTCATCAGCTTCGGCGTCCGGCTCGGGCGGGGTGACGGGCTCCGGCGCGGCGGCGGCCGCGGCAGCGATCATCTCCTCCGTGGGCGCGAACTCGGCAAGATCCACGACGGCAGCGTGGCGCCACCCGGTCGGTTGGAAGCTGCCGTGCCGCGTCCAGTCATCGGTCGAGGACGATCGCGACCACAGCGCGAGCGGAACGACGGCCGGGTCGACGTCGATCTCGACGCGCAACTCCTGCTCGTGCTGGCTCATGTTGAGCTCGCGGAGCAGTTGACGGCTCTTCCCCCCGAACATCTTGCGCAAGCGAACCCTCCCTACGGCGGACTCGTGGTGGCGGCGGACACAGTTACCGATCGCGATTCAATGATTGTCGCGCATCGGCATGGTAAGTCGCCCCCTCACCAGCCTCGTCGGGCAGGTTGAATTTTCGGCTCGGATCGATGCGCCAGGTGTTCTCGCGAGTATCGACGAAGTGGTCGCGGAAGCTGGCCCACTGGCTGACCGCAGCCCGCACCGGCTGCTCCACCCCCCGGTAGTTCTGCACATTTCGCTTGGGCCGCCAGATCCAGCCGGCGCCGCAAATTATCGCTCTGGGAAACAGCGCCGCGGTGACGGTGATGTCGCGCAGCACCGCATCAGTCCGGCGGTCGCCGTCGAGGTAGACGATGTCTGGACGCAGCCCTGCCTTGTGGACGCGGACGAGACCGCGCGGCGAATAGTCACGCAGCGCGACGAGGCGGGCGCGGTGCTCGAAATGGAAGCTCTGGAACAGGTCGAGAGCGGCATTGCGCACGCCGGTGAACTCCGTGAGCACCGGCCACGGCTCGAAGGTCTGGTCTGCTTTCCACGGATCGATCGACACCACGTAGCTGCCCGGGATGGCCAGGCACTGCCGGGTGCTCTCGCCCAGCTCTGCCCCGATGTCGAGGATCACCGGGTGCGCTGTGCTCAGGGCCGCAGCCGCCTCGGCAACCAGCTCGAAGCCCCGCGTCGGGCGTCCGGCCGGTTCGACCTCGGGATATCGAGGCCGCGACGGCCATCGGTACTTGCGCCGCAACTCGGCGAACCCGGCCGGCACGCCGGCCTCGGCAGCTCGTGGCGGCTGCGGTTTGGTGGGGGCGGCGACCGGCGGGCGCCGTTCGAGCTTCGCCACGCGCTGCTCAGCGCTCTTGAGTTCCCTGGACAGGTCGCCGATGCGCTGGTTGGCGATGACCAAGCGCTCCACACCGCGCACCGACTCGATCGAGATCGGGCGGCACCGTCCCCGAATCTCCTCGAGATCCCAGCGATCGCCCCACTCAGCCACGTCAGCCTCGTATGAGGCGCGGATGCTTTCGGCGAGCTCGGTGTCGAGCGCTTCGGCCGGCATCGGCACCGGATTCTCGTTGGCACGCGGCAGGTACAGCTCTTGATCCAGCCCGAGGCGGCTGAGATGGGCATGGATGTCTGATTCCAGCACAGCCATCTCGGTGAGGTCGTAAATCCGGGTGTAGTTGACACCGCGGGGACGGGCCGCACCGAACTGCGTTTGGAAGTGCTGATCTGCCTTGAGCAGCCGGTGCGTTACCCAGGGCTGGGCAGCGACGAAGGTGGCCCAGTCGTCGACGACGTCGGCCGGCGTGCTCGGGACGCGGGGGAACCACGGCTGGTCGCGGTACTCCCGCACGTAGGGCGTGTGCTGCACGAGGAATTTCGACTGCCACGCCGACCACAATCGCGTCCACGGGTCGCGGACGACGGTAAAGATGAACCAGCCGTTGTCGCGGGAGATCTCGGCCAGCTCGTCGGGGGACAGGTTGGGCAGATGCGGTACGTGCTGCCACACCTCACGCGGGGTGTGAATGGTCATGTAGCGCGATTGATGCGCGCCCGAGGCTCGATAGAACCGATCGAAATCTTCGCCGGCCATGTCGGCGATCATCCAGCGCAGGCTCGAACTGGCCGCCTTGGTGACCTGGATGCACACGATCCGTTGCTTCGGCAGCACGAAGGAGTTCGGCGGGGGAGCTATGTCGTTCAGAAGCGGTGCAGGCACGGCCAACGCTCCTCAGGCGACGAACAGCTCCGACACATTCAGTGCACTTTATCGTCTCAGCGGAGCTGCCGGATGCTGCTCACGAAGTGCGTTTGATTCGCAGCCGGCTGAGGTCCTGCACGGTCGAGTTTACCGGCAATTTCCGATCGAACTTCGGCAATCGGTCCGGGACGGTCGATTGGGGACGAGCCGGTTGGCACCGGTTGCAGGGGTCAGATATTGACCACGCGCACCAAGTCATCGAGACCGGCGAAGTCGGCTCCGTTGCGCGTGTACACGTCGAGGCCGTTGGCGTGTGCGGTCGCCGCGATCAGCAGATCGGCGAATCGGCTGCGCGGCTTGCCGCCTTCGCGGACAACGGTTGCGACAACGAGCCCGTAGCTGCGCGCGGCGGACGCGTCGAACCGGATCGGCTCCAGATTGGCTTCGACCTCCTGGAGCCGGGCCTGGCGCCGCGCGGCCTCGCCCGGAGTTCTCGCCAGATGCGGGCCGGCCGCCAGCTCAGCCGCAGTGATCGCAGAGATGGCCATTTCGTCGGGTAGCGCCCGGACGACGTCAGGATCATGCCAATCGATGACGACCGAGGTATCGAGGAGCCCGGAGGACACGTCAGAGCCCCTGATCGATCGCTTCATCGAGGTCGGCACGGAACTGCTGCCTGTCGATCCGGACGTTGGCGCGCGCCAATGCGGCAACAGCATCGCGCGAGATGAACGTGCTGCGACCAGCCCGGAACGGTCGAAGCTCGGCGACCGGTTCGCCGTTGCGGGTGACGACGAAGCTCTCGCCCGCTGTCACGGCTTGGATCACCTTCGCGTTGTCGTTGCGGAGCTCGCGCTGGGCAATCGTCCTGCTCATCAGCACAGCGTAGCAAGTTACGCTACGGCCTGCTACACGGTATTCCGCGACGCAGTGATCAGCACGGGCCGTCCCGGTAGTGACCGCGCGAACCACGTCGTCGAGGCCGGCGAAATCGGGTCCGTACAGGTCCGCGGCCAGTTTTCCCCGCGCGCGCCCGGTTCGGCGGCCCGCAACCGGGCGGCAGCGGGGAAAACCTCACCCGCCCAGCTCCCCGCTCACCCGCCCAGCTCCCCCTTTCCCCGCGCGCGCCCGGTTCGGCGGCCCACAACCGGACGGCAGCGGGGAAACAGGCCGGCGCGCACGCACTCGCACCTCGCGCTGATCGCGGCCTCGGTCGTCGCGGTGCTTGCCGTCGCGGCCGCCGCGGTGCTGCTCGCCCGTCCCAGTCACAGCTCGCACACGCAGGCCGGCGCGGCGCCCTCGGAAGCACCCACGTCAGCGGTGCAGCCCGCACCCGCCACCCAGCCCACGTCCGAGGCGGTGTCGACGACGGCGCACCCAACGCCGCCGCCGGCCTCGCACAAGTTCCAGATCCCGCAGACCGTCAAGGACCTCAGTGACCGGTTCCAGACGGTCCTCGGTGACGAGGCGACGTTCAAGGTCACCCTGGGCGGGGACGCCGACAGTTCGAACACCGGCGGGGCCTACATCGTCGGCACGCTGACCACGGCGTCGGGCGCCACCGGCGGTTTCGACCTGCAGATCATCCCGGCCGGCAAGGGCGAAAGTGCCAGTTGCGACGACGCTGACCTGGCGACCTGCAATACCAGCCGGCAGCCCGACGGAGCGAGCCTCGCGGTGGGTAGCGAGCCGCTGCAGTCCGTGCCGGGCGGGGTCACCAACCAGGCCAACCTCATCTGGCGCGACGGCACCGAGTTCCTGATGCACGTCAGCAACGCGCGTGACCCGAAGGGCGGTAGCGCACTGATGGGTCCGCACCCGCCGCTGACCACCGACCAGATGGCCAAGATCGTCACCTCCGAGCGCTGGTAGCGGGTCAGACCACCGTGACCTTGATCGTCTTGGTGGACGCGGCGTAGTTGGTGTCGCCGAGGTAGTGCACGGAAAGGGTGTGGCTGCCCTTCGTCATGACTGCGGCGAATGTGCAGCTTGCCGCACCGTGACGCACCGTCGCCGTGCACAGCTTCGTCGCATTGCTGATGACGACCTTGCCCGTCGCGTTGCGCGGCAGGTGCGACACCGACACGCTGAGCTTCTTGCCGCGCTTGACCGCCTTCGCTGCGCTGGCGTGCACTGCGGTGGTCGCCTTATGGACGACCAGCTTCAGTGTCGTGGCGGACGGGGCGTAGTTGCCGTGATAACTCGCAGTGACCGTCCGCGTGCCGCCGGCCAGCGTGGCCGGTGCCGTGCATGTCGCGATGCCGTTCGAGACGGTGGCGGTGCACAGTGTCTTGCCGGCCGCGACGAACTTCACCGTGCCGGTGGCGGTCTGCGGATCGATCGTCACCGAGAGCGGTGCAGCGGTGCCGTACGTGCTCGCAACAGTCGCCGCCGTCAGGGTCGTCGGCACGTTCACCATGAAGTTGCGCACGATCGTGGTGCTGTGTCCGAGCTGGTCGGTCGCGGTGACGGTGTACTTGTGCGTGCCGTCGCGGTAGCCGCTCAGCCCCTGCGGCGAGGTGCACGCGGCCGGCGCCGCATCGTCCACTGCACAGGTGACCGATTGCAGCGTCGCGTCGCTCGCCGCGAAGCTGATCTGCACGGTCGGCGTGCTCACCGTGCCGCCTTCGGCCGGCCCGTCGACGAACGACACGCTCGGCGCGGTGGTGTCGACGGTGGTCTGCTTGCTGACGCTCGCCACAAGGCCGACGTCGTCGGTGTCTTCGACCTGCAACGTCCAGTCGCCGTCGGCGAGGGTCGGCGCGTAGGACGTGTCCGTGGTGCATGGACCCCAGTCCGGCACGGTGTCGCCGGTCGGGTAGGCGCGGCAGCGGCGACTCGCGATGTGTGTCTCGTCGTCGCTGAAGAACGTGACCGACGGCGCCTCGGTGACAGCCGCGAGATCCGACGAAGTCATCTGCAACGACGTGACCAGCGTGACCTGGTGGGTGGCAAGCGTCTCGTTGCCGCTCGGATCGCGAGCGATGAGCTTGAGCTGGTAGTCACCCGCGGCCTGGTTCGCGAGGGACACGACGGTGCGCGCGTAGCCGCTGGCCAGCTGCACGCAACCAATGCCGTCGGGGTTGCACAGCTGCCACGTGTCGAGAACGGGGGATCCGGAGTTGTCAGCCACGGTCGCCGACATTGTGGTGGTCGGGCTGACCCGCGTCGGAGCCACGATCGACACCGACGGCGCCTGCACGTCGTGCGCGGTCGCCGCGAGCGATTGGGATTCCTGATCGTTGGTCACCGAGCAAGCGCCGAAGCCGCTGCACGCGCCGGACCACTCGGCGATGTAGCCGGACAAGCCGGAGTAGCTGAACGTATAGGTTGGCCAGCCGCTCGTCGGGCGCTCGAAGGCCATCGTGGTGACGGACTGGGAGCAGTCGTTACCGGCCGCGCCGCAGTCGATCACCCGCGTGGTGCCCGACATGGCGACGATCGTTCCGGTGGCCGGAGCCGTGACGGTGATCGACGAGGTCCACGGCACGGGTTGGTCGCCACCACCACCGCCGCACGTCTCGCACGGCGCGGCGTGCGCCGGAGCGGCCACGACGACGGCGGCAACGAACGGGACGAGCAGGGCAACGACGAGTGCGGCGAACGCGCCGAAGCGGCGAGCGCGCGAAGCTGTTTCGGTCATGCCATACAAGGTCGCTAACGCACGGCACGTCCGTCATCGCACATTTGCGCCATCGTCACGGACACGGATAGCGAAATGCCCGATTACGACACACTTCTCTCCGTTGATCAGGGCGAGGCCCAGTCTGAGAGATCAACGGGCCCGAAGCGCCACGTGCGAGCGCTTCGGGCCGTTGATCAAGATGGGTCTAGCCGAGGTTGTTCTTCTTCAACCACGTCTTCGCGGTCGCGTCGGGGTCGGCACCGCCGGCCACCTGCGACACCATCTTGCCCAGCGCGGCCGTGTCGAGCTTGGCCGACACCGCATCGCAGGCGTCCTTCATCGGCTGGGTGAGCACCTTCTGCGCGAACAGTGGCACGACGTTCTGCGCGGCGAACATGCTCTTGGTGTCCTTCAGCGAGACGAAGTGGTTGGCGATGATCGACGGGTCGGTCGAGAAGATGTCACCCGCGTCGATCGTGCCGTTCTTCAGCGCGGTCGGCGTGGCCGTGCCCGATGCGCTGAGCGTGGTGAACGTCCCAAAGGTCACGCCGTAGACGCTCTTCAGCGCCGGGATGCCGTCGGCACGCGTGCGGAACTGCGCCGGCGCACCGAAGGTCAGGTTGCCCGCCACCGACTTCAGATCGGCGATCGTCGACAGGTGGTACTGGTCGGCGGTGGCCTTGGTGACGGTGATGGTGTCGCTGTCCTGCGCGGCCGCGTACTGCAGGGCCACGAAGCCCTTCGCGGTCGCGGCGGTCTGCAGCGCGGCAAACACGTCGGTCGGCGTCTTGGCAGTCGCGCTGGTGTCGAGGTAGTCGAGGATCGAGCCGGTGTACTCGGGGATGGCGCCGATCGAGCCGTCCTTGAGTGCGGTCATGTACACGCCACGCTCACCGATGTTCAGCTTCTTGCTCACCTTGACGCCCTTGGCCGACATGGCATCGCCGTAGATGTCGGCGAGCAGGACATTCTCCGGGAACGCGGCCGAACCGATCGTCACCGAGCCGGGATCACTCGGCAGGCCCGTCGCAGCCGGCGAGGTTGCCGCCGATGGTGGCGGGTTGCCGCCGACCGAGGCCGAGGTGCTCTGCGCGGGTGTTGTGTTTGGCGCGGATTGGCCGGTAGTGCCACTACTGCCACTGCTGCCGCAGGCGGCCAGCGCGAACAATCCGAGGATCGCCACGACCGCGAGGTAGATGCGCTTCATTTCTGTCTCCTACATGGGGGATGTGGTGCGGAATGCCGATCACGCGTTGGTCAGCTGGGCCTCCATGGATGCATGGGTCGTGACGCCGGGTTGGCTCTGCCGGGTCGAGAACCGGCCAGAGATCCCGGGCGAGACCACGACACGTTGCAGCAGGTTGAGCAGTCCGTCGACGAGGACGGCGAGGACGGCCACGACGAGCCCGCCGGCGACCATTGCCGGGTAGCCGAACTGCGGGTCGGTCAGGTCGTTCGCGCCGTCGGCGATGTAGCGGCCCAGCCCGCCGAGCAGGGGGAGGTAGGCGGCGACCGTCACGGTCGCGATCACTTGCAGGGTCGCGCTGCGGATGCCGGAAAGGATCAGCGGCAGCGCGCACGGGAACTCGACCTTGCGCACCACCTGCCCGCCGCGCATGCCCATGCCCTTCGCGGCATCGCGGGCCGCGGGATCGACGGCCTGCACGCCGGCATAGGTGTTGGTCAGGATCGGCGGAATCGCCAGCAATACCAGCACGATCAGCACCGGTATGAACACGCTCAATCCGCCGCGCGGAATCAAGTACGGCACTTTGATCTTGCTCGTAATGCCGGGACTGAGCCACACGTACAGCAGCAGCACGAAGCCCAGCGTCGGGATCGCCCGCAGCCCGTTCGCGATGCCGGCCACGAACACGACACCACGTCCGGTGTGCCCGATCAGCAGGCCGACCGGCAGCGCGATCAGGATCGCGACGAGCACGATCACCGCGCTGAAGATCAGGTGCTCGCGAATGCGCACGACCAGGCCGTCCGGACCCCAGTAGTTGGACGGGTCGTTGAACCAGACCGGGACGCGGCTGAGCCCCGGCAAGCCGTTGTCGGCAAGCACTGCGGTGGCGTTCATCGGGCCGTCGCCGCTCGCTGCCATGGCGTGAGCAACCGGACGATCAGCAGGATCAGCAGGTCGAACACGAAGGCGAGCAGGAAGAACAGGATGAGCCCGACGAGGATCGGCGGGATCGAGTTGAGGTTGTTGCCCTCGATGAACAGCTGTCCCAGCTGGGTGACGCCGATGATGGACGCGACGGAGATCAGGCTGACGTTCGACACGGCCGCGACGCGCACACCCGCGCCGATCACCGGAACCGCCATCGGCAGTTGCACCGCGAACAGGCGTTGCCGTCCGGTGTAGCCCATCGCGGAGGCGGCCGCGAGGGTGTCGGCCGACACCGAGATCAGGCCGTCAGCGACGACCCGCACCAGCAGCGCGATCGTGTAGATCGTCAGCGCGACGGCGACGTTGATCGCGTCGAGGATCCGGGTGCCGAGGATCCCGGGCAGCACGAGGAAGAGCA
>DASRSG010000128.1:0-8652 GCA_035656595.1 Jatrophihabitantaceae bacterium
CTGAACAAGACGTTCGGCTCGGGCAGCACGAACGCGTCGAACTTCGACAGGTCGAGCGGGTTGGCCGAGTCGCCGTAGGTGATCGTCCCGGACGGCGGCAGGGTGTCCAGGGTGTAGGCGCCGCTCTGCTGCAGCGCGACGCCCCAGGCCGACAGCGCACCGGTCCAGCCGGTCTCGGCCGACGGGGACGGATCCTGCGCGGTCGGGTCGGGCATCGAGGTCGAGATGATCCAGTCGGCATTGCCGGCCGTCTCGGCCTTGGTGTCGTCGAACAGGACGGAGTAGTTGCCGCTCAGGTGCGGGGTCGCCGCGTGCGACCCCGGCGCGGTGGACACGCAGGCGGCGATCAGCGCGGTGAAAGCAACAACGGCCAAGCTACGCAAACCGGACATAACCGCGCAGCGTAGCGGTTTGCTCCCGGCCCCGCGCCCCCTGTTTTGGTATCGGGTGACCAGATTCGGACGCTGAAAATGGTCATCCGATACCAAAAGAGGGACGGGACGGATTGCGTCAACCCAGATTTGGGCGGCGCTAGCGCGAGGCGCGGCGGGCCGAGGACCGGGCCGCCTTCTTGGCGGCAGCCGCGGCGGCCTTCTCGCGCTCCTCGGCGGCCCGCACCTGGGCGTGCGCGGCAAGCGCATCGACCAGGGCCGGCACCGTGGCGTTCTCCGGCTGCACGTCGACGCGCAGGCCGAACTCGCGGGCGGTCGCCGCGGTCTGCGGCCCGATGCAGGCCACCACGGTGCGGGCGTGCGGCTTGCCGGCAATGCCGACCAGGTTGCGGACGGTCGAGGACGAGGTGAAGCACACCGCCTGGAACCCGCCCGACTTGATCGCATCGCGGATCTCGGCGGCCGGCGGCGCGGCCCGCACCGTGCGGTACGCGGTCACGTCGTCGATCTCCCAGCCCAGCTCGCGCAGGCCGGCGGCCAGCGTCTCGGTCGCGATGTCGGCGCGCGGCAGCAGCACCCGGTTGATCGGGTCCAGCACGTCGTCGAAGGGCGGGAAGTCGGCGAGCAGGCCCTCGGAACTCTGATCCTCGGACGGGACGAGCTCGGGGTTGATGCCGAACGCGCGCACCGCGTCGGCGGTGGCTTCACCCACGCAGGCGATCTTCACACCGGCGAAGGCACGCGCGTCGAGCCCGAACTCCTCGAACTTCTCCCGGACGGCCCGCACCGCGTTGGTCGAGGTGAACACGATCCACTCGAACCGGCCGGTGACCAGGCCCTTGATCGCGCGCTCCATCTGGGTCGGGGTCCGCGGCGGCTCGACAGCGATGGTGGGCACCTCGATCGGCACCGCACCGAAGCCGCGCAGCCGCTCGCTCATGACGCCGGCCTGCTCCTTCGTGCGCGGCACGAGCACCTTCCAGCCGTAGAGCGGACGCGACTCCCACCACGACAGCTTGTCGCGCTGCGCGGCGGCCTTGCCGATCGTCACCACCACGGTGCCGGTCATTCCGACCGCGGTTAGCTCGATGTCGCCGAGCGTGCCGCCGACAGTCTGCTGCCCGGTAGTGGTTGCCGCGCAGCTGATCGCCACGGCGGTGTCGGGCTTGAGCCCGTGCGCCACGAGCTGCTGACCCAGCTCGGCGACGTCGCCGGCGGGCACGGTGAGCACGAGCGTGCCCGGTGCGGCGGCGAGCGCCTCGAAGTCGGTGGTGTGCAGCGAGGTCAGCTCCGCCTCGGTGCGCACCGGTCCGTACGGGACTCCGGCGTAGCTGGCGGCACCGATGCCGGTGGGTACACCGGGGACGACTGCGAACGGCACCGATGTGCGTGCGACCGCGAGCGCCTCCTTCACCGCCGCCTCGTCGGCGAACGGATCGCCCGCGACCAGGCGCACCACGCTGAGGCCGTTGCGGGCCTCGGCACCTAGCAGTTTCGCCGTTTCGGCAGGCGTGGCCTCGGCCGCACGCACCTGCCCACCGGCCAGCGCGAGGATCGCTGCAGGCACCGCGGTGTCGGCCACCACCAGGTCGGCGTGCCGGATCGCTTCGGACGCGTGCGCGGCCAGCAGCCCTGGATCGCCGGGACCAGCCCCGACGAATGTGATTCGGCCAAGCACCTTGCGCGCTCGAGTCATGACGAGCTCCCCATCATTTGATCTGCGCCTTCAGCGAGCAGGTCGGCAGCAAGCCGCCGTCCCACCGCCTCGGCATCTGTGGTCGGGCCGGTGACCGAGAGCCGCACGGCGTCACTGCCGTCGACCGCGGTCACCGAACCACGAAGGAAAACCTCGGTGCCGGCGTCGCCTTCCGCGCTGGAATCCAGCTCGCCGAAGGCGACGACGGCAAGGGCGCCCACCGGCGCCGAGCAACCCGCCTCGAGGGCGGCGAGCAGCGCACGCTCGGCAGCAACGGCCGCGCGTGAGTCCGGGTGATCGAGTGCGTGCAGGACTGCACGTGCCTCGTCGTCGGACCAGCGACACTCCACGGCAAGCGCCCCCTGCGCCGGCGCCGGCAGTACCTGGATCGGGTCGAGAATCTCGGTCGCATCGTCGGCCCGACCAAGCCGGCGCAGGCCGGCGAGGGCCAGGACGACGGCATCGACCTCGCCCGCGGCGACCTTGCCGAGGCGGGTATCGACGTTGCCTCGGATCGCGACGATTTCGAGGCCGAGACCCAGCGCGCGCAGTTGCGCTGCCCGGCGTGGGGATCCGGTGCCCACTCGGGCACCGCCCGGAAGCTCACCGAGGGTGAGCCCGTCGCGCGCGACAAGGGCGTCGCGCGGGTCCTCGCGGGGCGGAACCGCGGCGAGAACGATCCCGTCCGCGGCGGCGGTCGGGAGGTCTTTGAAGGAATGCACCGCGACGTCGATGTCGCCGTCGAGCAGCGCCTGGCGCAGCGCCGAGACGAACACGCCGGTGCCGCCGATCTGGGTCAGCGCATCGCTGGACCGATCGCCCTCAGTCACGATCGGCACGACCTCGGCGGGCGCGCCGAGCGCGGCCACGACCAGGTCGGTTTGCACCCGCGCGAGAGCGCTGCCCCGCGTGCCGACCCGCAAGGTGCGCGTGACAGTCACGACTGCACCTTCTTCACCGCGGCAACCGACTCCGCCGTTGCCGGGTCGAGGTCGAACAGTTCGCGCAGCGCATTGGCGTACTGGTCACCGCCAGGCATGGACGCGAGTTCCTTCACCCGGACGGTGGGTGCGTGCAGCACCTTCTCGACAGCGCGCCGCACGGCATCGGCAACTTCGCGGCGGGTGGCGTCGTCAGCCTCCGGCAGCCGGGCGTAGAGGCGCGCCAGCTCGGTGTCGATGACTTGATTCGCGCGAGCTCGCAGCGCCGTGACCGTGGGCGCCACAGCCAGTTGCTGCTGCTCGGCCAGATACCCACCGAGTTCATCGGCGATGATCGCCGATGCCGCTCGTACCGACTCGTCGCTCACGACCGCTCCGCTCGAGCGCAGCGCGTCGAGGTCGACGTAGGTGATTCCGGGCAGCTCGCTGACCGCAGGATCGACGTCGCGCGGGAGCGCCAGATCGAGCACGATCAGCGGGTGCTGCGAGCGATCGCCCAGTGTCGTGGCCTCGACGACGAGTCCGGTCGCGCCGGTCGACGAGATGAGCAGGTCGGCGTCGGCGACGACTGCGGCCAGCTCGCCGAGCCCGACGGCGCGCGCGTGCAACGACGTGGCCAGCCGCTCGGCCCGCTCGGCACTGCGGTTGGCCACCACGATGTCGAGGTCGCCCGCGCGCCGGCGCAGAGTGGCACCAGCGAGGGCGCCCATCGAGCCGGCACCGACGATCACGGTGTGCAGCCCGTCCAGCGACCCCAGGGCCGAAGCCGCGCGGTCGAGCGCGACGGACACGATCGACGCGCCGGCCTGGTCGATGTCGGTCTCGGTGTGCACCCGCTTGCCGATGCGCAGGGCCGACTGCGCCAGATCGTGCAGCACCGACCCGATCGAGCCGGCCTCGCCGCCCAGCGCGTACGCCGCGCGCAGCTGGCCGAGGATCTGGGACTCGCCGACGACCATGGAGTCGAGCCCGGACGCGACCGAGAACATGTGCTCGGCGGCCGCCTCGGCGAAGTGGACGTAGAGGTGCTCGGCCAGGTCGCCGACGGGCAGGCCGGCCTGGCGGGCCAGCACGCCGCTGATCTCGGCAACCGCGGGGTGGAAGCGGGCCACGTCGGCGTAGACCTCGATGCGGTTGCACGTCGACAGCAACAGCACCTCGCTGATCGTCTCGGCGCGATGCAGCTCGTCCAGGGTCTTGGCCAGTTCCTCGGTCGGCACCGACGCGCGCTCGAGCAACCCGACCGGAGCGGTTCGGTGCGAAAGACCAACCACCAACACGCTCATCGGCTGACCGCCCGGGAGACGACCGCGGCCGCGGCCTTGCGGGTCTCGTGGAAGGACAGGATCTGCAGCTCGGCGGCCAGGTCGACCTTGCGGACGTCGACGTGCTCGGGCACCGAAAGCACGACCGGTGCGAAGTTCAGGATGCTGGTGACTCCGGCGTCGACCAGGTGGTTGCACACGTCCTGGGCGACCGAGGCTGGGGTGGCCAGCACCGCGATCGCGATCTGCTCCTGGGCGACGATCTCGCCCAGATCGGCGATGTCGCGCACCACGAGGCCGCGCAGCGTGGTCCCGATACGGCCCGGATCGGCATCGATCAGCGCGGCGATGCGAAACCCGCGGCTGGCGAAGCCGGCGTATCCGGCCAGCGCCTGGCCCAGGTTTCCGACGCCGATCAGCGCAACCGAGCGGTGCACGGTGATGCCCAGGGTGCGCGCGATCTCTTCGGTCAGGGTGGCCACGTGGTAGCCCACGCCGCGGATGCCGTACGAGCCGAGGTAGGACAGGTCCTTGCGCAGTTTGGCCGAGTTCACGCCGGCCGCGACGGCCAGCTCCTCGGACGAAACGGTGGTGATGCCGCGGTCACCGACCGAACCGAGCACGCGCAGGTACGTCGCCAGCCGGGCAACGGTGGCGTCAGGGACCCGGCTGTCGGGCGGGACACCGGCGACGCGCGACGCGTTGCGCTCGGTGGACATCGGCGACACCTCGAAGTGGTCCGTTCAGGGAGCGATCCGACGCTGCCGTCGGCGCCTGCGAACCAATGTGGTAGGGCGTTTCTTGACGCATCGGACGGTACGCCGCTCGTGAATCTTTTCCGAAATCGTGAGTGGCCGTGCTATAGGACCCCACCAGCAACTCAGCGCGCGATCGCCCGGCGGAACCGAGCCTCCTCGACCCGCCAGTAGCCGTGCTCGCGACCGTCGATGAGCACGACCGGCACCCGGTCGGAGTACTCCGCCTGCTGGGCCGGATCGGCATCGACGTCGACCTCGGCGTAGCCGAAACGCAGCTCAACCGCGAGCCGGCGCAGCGTCGCCTCCGCGTCCTGGCACAGGTGGCAGCCGACGCGGGTGATCAGCGTGACCGCGTGATCGGCAGGCGGCACAGCCAACTCCCCGGAAGAGCGCGCAGGCATTCTGACAATGCAATCGGGCACATCGTGCCAGCACCCGAGGTTTGACAGATATCGTATGCATATCCGCGGCATTTGTACCTGTTCGTGGCGCGGATACCGTCCGTCGATCGCGTTGGCGGTTTGGCAGAGGTATTCCTCTGGGTAGCGTTAGCGCGATCTTCACACGTAGCGCTCGAGGAGCTGCTGCGGAAAGGGACGCGATGCCGCGCGCGACGAAGCCCGGACCTGAGGCTTCCCCCTCGGGGGCCGGCTGGCGCGCACTGGCGATCTTGGTCGCTCGGGCACTTAACGACATATCCGGCATTTTGGGTACGCAACCCGCCGTCGCGGGTGCCGCGGCGTTGCCGATGTTCGTCGAGGTCCAGCCCGACGCGCGCACCCGCCACGTGCCCGGCCGGCGCCCGCGCCCGGCACCCGCACCGTCCCCGCCCGGCGGCGAGAGCGGGCCGCACACCGAGCCCGGCGACGCGGTGGCCGAGGAGCACGAGGAGACCTGGCGCCTGGTCACCCGCGCCCAGCAAGGCGACGGCGAGGCCTTCGGGCAGCTGTATGACCGCTACGTCGACACCGTGTTCCGGTTCATCTATTTCCGGGTGAACGACCGGGCACTGGCCGAGGACTTCACCAGCGAGACGTTCCTGCGCGCGCTGCGCCGCATCTCGTCGGTCAATTACCAGGGACGAGACATCGGCGCCTGGTTCGTGACGATCGCCCGCAACATCATCCTCGACCACATGAAGTCGGCCCGGCACCGGCTCGAGATCACCACCGACGACACCCCGGAGCGCAAGGACCGCGCGCCCAGCCCCGAGGACGCCGTCGTCGACCTGCTCACGTCCGAACGGTTGATGGACGCCGTGCGGCAACTCGGCGACGAGCAGCGCGAATGCGTGATGCTGCGCTTCATCCAGGGCTTCTCGGTCAGTGAGACCGCAGCGGTGATGGGCAAGAACGACGGCGCGATCAAGGCACTGCAACATCGCGCCGTGCGAAAGCTCGCCGAGCTCGTCGGGGGTGATCTTCGATGATCGACAATTACCCCGAAATTGGTCGCGGGGCGGCGAGTATCCAAAGCGCTTCCGGCTCGTTGAATGCTGTGACAGAGTCGCTGGCCCAGAGTCGGCGGACGCTACCGGCCGGTAACACTGCGGCCGCACTGACGAAGGGCAGCACGGGCCATGGCTGAGCATCGCGTACCGATGCTGGGCGCCGCCCTGCGCCGGCACGCGGATCCGAGCCGATCGCGTGACCCGCAGGTCCGCGAGCTGGTCAGCGCGCTCGCCACCCTCGAGGTTGCTCCGGCGCCGCGCGAGGACTTCCGCGCCGAACTGCGCGCCCAGCTCGTCGCCGTCACGCCGCGCCTGGTCGAGGAGGGCAAGGCCGAGCTCTCACCGGCCGGCCAACCCGCGAAGCACGCGCCGGCCCCCGAGCGGCAGCGACTGCGCCTCAAGAAGCCGCTCATCGCAGCCCTGGGAGTGCTCACCGCGTTCGTCCTGCTCCTCGGCGGGGCCGTCCTGCTCAGCCAGAACTCGCTGCCCGGCGACACGCTCTACGGCCTCAAGCGAGCCAGCGAGAACACCGAGTACAGCCTGGCCGGCAGCTCGGTCGACAAGGGCAAGCTGAAACTCGAGTTCGCCGCCCGCCGCATCGGCGAGGTGAGCGACCTGCTCGGCAGCGTGAGCGCGCTGGCGGGCGGCCGCGGCGTGCTGGCCGACGGCGCTGCGATCAACTCGCGAACGGCGAACCTGGTCCGCGAGACCCTCAGCTCGGCAAACAGCGACGTGACGAGCGCGGCGCGGTTGCTCGGCGACGCAGCGGTGCATCAGAACTCGGCAGGACCGCTCGACGACATGACTACCTGGGCGCGCGACCAGCTGGTCAAGATGGGCGAGATCGTGCAGCGCACCTCGACCGATAACGCGCTGCACGCGCAGGCAATGCACACCCGGCAGCTCATCGCCGATACCGCGCAGCGCGCCGAAGCTCTCAAGGCGAATCTCGGCTCCAACGGCACGCCGGTCGCTCCCGGCAAGACCGGCCCGCCGAGCCGCACCTCGACCGGCCCGTCGCCGACCGCCAGCTCTGGAGCACCCAAGCCCGGTATCACCGCACCCAGCACGACTGCCGGGCGCACCCCATCGAGCACGCCGAGAGCTACGAGCAGCGCGCCGCCGGACAACTCGAGCACCCCGAATCCACCGGCCAGTTCGAGCCCGCCGAAACCGCGGATATCCCTTCCGGTGACGCTGCCGACCTCGTCGCTGCCCGGTGGCGGCGGAGGTGGCAAGTCCCATGCGGCGCCGACCCCACCGGTCGGCGTCGACTCATGCGGTCTGAATGTCACCCTGGGCCCGATCGGCATCGGCGTCGGCGACTGCTAGCACGCCCTGCGTACCACCTGTGCGGTCGCCGTCGAGTCCGTGAAATTTCGATGACCAGCCCCGGCGCGTAACAAACCGGCCGATACCCTTACCCGGTGACGGCGCCACCAGAAATTCCGCCCGATCCGCAGGCGGCGGCCTTCTTCGACGTCGACAACACGATGATGATCGGCGCATCGATCTTCCACTTCGCCAAAGGCTTGGCGGCCCGCGACTTCTTCACCTGGCACGACCTGGCGCGCTTCACCCTCACCCAGGTGCGGCTGCGGTTACGTGGCGAGAGCTCCGGCGACATGCACCGCACCCGCGAGTCCGCGCTGGCATTCATCGCCGGCAAGGACGTCGCCGAGATCGTCGCGCTCGGCGAGGAGATCTATGACGAGGAGATGTCCGACCGGATCTGGTCGGGCACCCTCGCCCTCGCCCAGCAGCACCTCGACGCCGGCCAGCGGGTCTGGCTGGTGACCGCGACGCCGGTCGAACTGGCCACCATCATCGCCCGGCGGCTGCACCTGACCGGCGCACTGGGCACGATCGCCGAGTCGTCCGACGGGCTCTACACCGGGCACCTGGTCGGCGACGTGCTGCACGGCGAAGCAAAGGCGCACGCGGTCCTCGCCCTGGCCGAGCAGGAGGGTCTCGATCTCGACAAGTGCAGCGCGTACTCGGACTCGATCAATGACATGCCGCTGCTGAGCCTGGTCGGGCACCCGGTGGCGGTGAACCCGGACTCCGCGCTTCGGGCCGAGGCCCGCGAGCAGGATTGGCTGATCTGCGACTTCCGGACCGGACGCAAGGCCGCCCGGATCGCGCTGGTC
>DASRSG010000129.1:0-1676 GCA_035656595.1 Jatrophihabitantaceae bacterium
GTGGACAGTCCGATCGACATCGACCTGGCGCTGTGGTCCTCGGCATCCAACGAAAACCCGGTCTATTACGTGCAATACGCGCACGCGCGGCTCTCTGCGCTGGCCCGCAGCGCCGCCGAGCTCGGCCTGACCCCCGACACCAGTCACCTCGAACTGCTCACCAACGACAAGGAGGGTGCGCTGATTCGCAGTCTCGGCGAGTTTCCCCGGGTGCTGAAAACCGCGGCGTCGATGCGTGAACCGCACCGGGTATGCCGCTACCTCGAAGACCTCGCCGGTGACTATCACCGGTTCTACGACTCGTGCCGGGTGTTGCCGCAGGGCGACGAGGAACCAAACGAGCTGCACACCGCGCGTCTGGCGCTCTGCCAGGCGACCCGCCAAGTGATCGCCAACGGCCTGGCCATCCTCGGCGTCAGCGCTCCGGAGCGAATGTGAACGCGCACCCGGCCGGCGCCCGCCACGCCGAAGAGTTCCGCCACAGCGGAGTACCGCCACGACCGGAGTCCGCAGAGGAGCTCCTGCAGTTGGCATCGAATGTGTGGCCGCGCAACACTGTTCGCGGTGACGACGGTGTCGTCAGCATTGCCGGGGTCTCGCTGCAGTCGCTGGCGCAGGACTACGGCACACCGCTGTTCGTGATCGACGAGGACGACTTCCGGTCGCGCTGTCGCGAGATCGCGGCCGCGTTCGGCGGGGGCGGCAATGTGCACTATGCCGGAAAAGCCTTCCTGTCCAGCGAGATCGCCCGCTGGATCAACGAGGAGGGCCTCTCGCTGGATGTCTGCACCGGCGGCGAACTGGCGGTCGCGCTGCACGCCGACTTCCCGCCCGAGCGAATCGCGTTGCACGGCAACAACAAATCAGTCGACGAACTGACCGCTGCCGCCAAGACCGGGATCGCGCACGTCGTGGTGGATTCGATGATCGAGATCGAACGACTCGACGCCATCGCCGGCGAAGCGGGTGTCGTCCAGGACGTGCTGGTTCGCGTCACCGTCGGCGTCGAGGCGCACACTCACGAGTTCATCTCCACCGCCCACGAAGACCAGAAGTTCGGGCTGTCGCTGTCTAACGGCGCGGCCATGGCCGCCGTTCGGCGGGTGTTCGCCACCGATCACCTTCGACTGGTCGGGCTGCACAGCCACATCGGCTCGCAGATCTTCGACGTCGGCGGTTTCGAGATCGCCGCCCACCGGGTGATCGGCCTGCTGCGCGACGTGGTCGCCGAATTCGGCGTCGACAAGACCGCGCAGATCGCCACCGTCGATCTCGGTGGCGGCCTTGGCATCTCGTATCTGCCCAATGACGATCCGCCACCGGTGGACGAGCTCGCTGACAAGCTCAGCGATATCGTCCGCAACGTGTCCGCCGCGGTGGGACTGCCGTCGCCACGCCTGGTCGTCGAACCCGGCCGCGCGATCGCCGGACCGGGGACGATCACCCTCTACGAGGTCGGCACTGTCAAGGATGTCGGCGTCAGCGCGACCGCACACCGGCGCTACGTCAGCGTCGACGGCGGCATGAGTGACAATATCCGCACCTCGCTATACGGCGCCGACTATGACGTGCGCCTGGTGTCCCGCAGCACCGATGCTGCATCGACACTCGGCCGGGTCGTCGGAAAGCATTGCGAGAGCGGCGATATCGTTGTCCGTGACGCGTGGGTGCCTGAC
>DASRSG010000130.1:0-25487 GCA_035656595.1 Jatrophihabitantaceae bacterium
CGGGCTCGGTGGCCGGCGAGGCCATCGTCACCGCCAACGACGTCACGATCATCGGATATACCGATCTGGCCGGCCGGCTGCCCACGCAGGCCTCGCAGCTCTACGGCACGAACCTGGTCAACCTGATGAAGCTGCTGACGCCGGGCAAGGACGGGCAGCTCGTTCTCGACCTCGACGACGTCGTGCAACGCGGCATCACCGTCGTGCACAACGGCGAGAAGATGTGGCCGCCACCGCCGGTGCAGGTCTCGGCCGCGCCGGCAGTTCCGTCGGCATCAGCCCGTCCGGCCAAGGTCGAGAAGCCGCCGATGTCAGCGCCGCGCCGCTACACGATCGTCGGGATCGGCGTGGCGCTGCTCTTCGTGCTGACGGCGTTCTCACCGTCGCAGCTGATCGGCAACTTCACCGTGTTCGTCCTTGCCGTGGTCATCGGCTACTACGTGATAGGCAACGTGCACCACGCGCTGCACACGCCGTTGATGTCGGTGACGAACGCGATCTCGGGCATCATCATCGTCGGCGCGTTGCTGCAGATCGGCCATCACGACACGACGATCACGGTGCTCGCCTTCGTGGCGATCCTGCTCGTCAGCATCAACATCTTCGGCGGCTTCGCGGTGACCCGCCGCATGCTCGGCATGTTCACCCGATGAGCGCTCGCGCGAAGAGCCAGGGGCGTTCGGGCCGACGCCCCGCCCCTTGGGGCGGGGCGGAGACCCGATGAGCGCGGAAACTATTGCGCAGGCCGCGTACATCGTCGCTGCCCTGCTGTTCATCCTGAGCCTGGCCGGGCTGTCGCGGCACGAGACGTCGCGGCAAGGCATCGTGTTCGGCATCGCCGGCATGGTCATCGCACTGGCCGCGACAATCGGGCTGGCGTCTCGCTCGATCGCCGCCACCGGCCTGGGGCTGATCGCGCTTGCGATGGTCATCGGCGCCGTGATCGGCCTTTGGCGGGCGCGCGTGGTAGCGATGACAGGCATGCCCGAACTGATCGCGATGCTGCATAGCTTCGTCGGTCTGGCGGCCGTCCTCGTCGGATGGAACGGCTACTACGACGTAGAGGCGAACGGTGGTGCGCCCGGATTTGCCGGCTCGCTGCTGCGCATCCACCACGCCGAGGTGTTCATCGGGGTCTTCATCGGTGCGGTGACGTTCACCGGATCGATCATCGCGTTCCTGAAGCTGTCCGCGCGGATCAACTCCAAGCCGCTGATGCTGCCCGGCAAGAACGCACTCAACCTCGGTGCACTGGGCGCCTTCGTCGCACTCACCGTCGCGTTCGTAGCCAGCCCGCATTTGTGGCTGCTCGTGGCGATGACGGCAATCGCGTTGCTGCTCGGCCTGCACCTGGTCGCGTCGATCGGCGGCGGCGACATGCCGGTGGTCGTGTCGATGCTGAACAGCTACTCCGGTTGGGCCGCGGCAGCATCCGGCTTCCTGCTCAACAACAACCTGCTGATCGTGACGGGCGCGCTCGTCGGGTCGTCGGGTGCGTACCTGTCCTACATCATGTGCAAGGCGATGAACCGGTCGTTCATCTCCGTGATCGCGGGCGGATTCGGCATCGAAGCCAAGTCCGACGACACCGACTACGGCGACTACCGCGAGGTCAACGCCGAAGATGCCGCAGACATGCTGCGCGAGGCGCGCTCGGTGATCATCACACCCGGCTACGGCATGGCCGTAGCGCAGGCGCAGTATCCGGTCGCCGATCTCACCCGCAAGCTGCGCGACCGCGGTGTCGAGGTGCGCTTCGGCATCCACCCCGTGGCCGGCCGGCTGCCTGGACACATGAACGTGCTGCTTGCCGAAGCCAAGGTGCCCTACGACATCGTGCTCGAGATGGACGAGATCAACGACGACTTCGCCAGCACGTCGGTGGTGCTGGTCATCGGCGCCAACGACACGGTGAATCCGGCCGCCGCCGAGGACCCGACGAGCCCGATCGCCGGCATGCCGGTCTTGTGCGTGTGGGAGGCCGAGAGCGTGATCGTGTTCAAGCGGTCGATGGCTGCGGGATATGCGGGCGTGCAGAATCCGCTGTTCTTCCGGGAGAACAGCCAGATGCTCTTCGGTGACGCCAAGGAGCGGGTGGAGGACATCCTCAAGGCGCTCTGACCGATCTGGGTAGGTTCGGGGTATGGATTTTCGTCGCCTCGGAAACTCGGGCCTGGTCGTGTCGGTGGTCGGTCTCGGCACCAACAACTTCGGCATGCGGCTCGACATGGATCAAACGCGCGCGGTCGTGCATGCCGCCCTCGACCACGGCATCACCCTGTTCGACACCGCCGACTCGTACGGCAAATCCGAAGAGCGGATCGGCGAGATCCTGGCCGGCAATCGCGACGACGTGGTGCTTGCCACCAAGTTCGGCGGCGATGTGCGCAATCGCGGCCTCGACAACGGCGAAGACTGGGGCGCGCGCGGATCACGCCGCTACATCAAGCGCGCGGTCGAGTCGTCGCTACAGCGGCTGCGCACCGACTGGATCGATCTCTATCAGCTGCATCGTCCCGACGAGGCGACGCCGATCGAGGAAACGCTGGCAGCCCTGGACGATCTCGTCCACGAGGGCAAGGTGCGCTACCTGGGCAACTCCAACTTCACCGGCTGGCAGGTTGCCGACGCCGAGTGGACGGCGCGCACGCGCAACCTGGAGCGCTTTGTCAGCGCGCAGAACAAGTACAGCTGGCTCGACCGCAACATCGAGGCCGACCTAGTGCCGGCCTTGGAGCAATATGGCATCGGTCTGCTGCCGTTCTTCCCGCTCGCCAACGGACTGCTCACGGGTAAGTACCGGCGTGGCGAGGCGGCACCTGAGGGCACCCGGCTGCATTCCGCACAGTCCGCACTCACTGACGAAGCCTTCGACGTGATCGAAATGCTCGAGGCCTTCGCCCGCGAGCGCGACATCAGCCTGCTCGACGTCGCGATCGGCGGGCTGGCCGCGCAACCCGCGGTCGCCAGCGTGATCGCGGGCGCGACGTCGCCGGAGCAGGTCGCGCGCAACGTCGCGGCGGGCACCTGGCAGCCCTCAGCAGCAGATCTGGCCGCTCTGGACGAGCTGACCGCCTGACGCGGGCATGACCTACTCGTTCGCGAAATATGCCCTCGAGCGCTTCCCGCGCACCACCCGGGCAGTCATCGCAATCGGCAGCGCTAGCGCGGCAGTCAGTGCACTGTTTCTCGAGGGCTCGTTGCCGGCGCGCCTTCTTGGCGCGGCGTTCTACGGCGTCGTCGCATGGATGGCGCTGGCGGCCCTGCACGATTTGTTCTTCGGCGCCCGGTTCGGCGGCCCGACTCGGTTCCCGCTGCCTGGGCTGTGGCGGATCCGGTTCGGCGGCGACGACCCGCGATCGGTGATCATCCCGCTGCGCCTCGACGCGCCGGACAACGCGAAGATTCGAGTGTGCGCGCTCGGTGCGGTCTTCCTCGCGATGGGCGCCTATCTCGCGTCGTCGGTCCGGGGTGGCTCGCATTCGACGGGAGCTGTCGTCGGCGTGGTGATCTGCCTGCTGCTGGCCGTGATCTGCGTGGGCGGCACGGCGCCGACGCTGTACCGCAAGGCAGCCACTCGACATGTGCTCGAGTTGAGCCAGGGCGCCGTGCACTATGCCGAGGGCGGTTTCGTGCTGTGGGACGAGGTGGCGCACGTGGAGCTGGTCCGCGCGCCGCTGCACCTCGCACACGGCCGGTCCGGGCCGATGCGCCGCTACCTACAGGTGGCCGCGCGCCACAGCCACGACGGAAAGCTGCACGTCGACGTCACCGGGGTGACCTCGGCACGCGGCCTGGCCGCGATCATCGACTACTACTGGCACGATCCGCAGGCGCGGGACACGATCGGAACCCGATCGTCCCTCTGGCACATCCGGCTGCTGCGCCGGTCGTTGCGCAAGCCGACGACGCGGACGAACGCCAAGGGATCCGGCCGCGTCGAACGGTGAGCGTCAGAGCGCCTCGACCGGCGGCAGGCCGAACATCGTCGGCGCGTTCTGCACGTGCTCGCGGATGTCTGCACGTGTGCCGTCGGGCGAGTCGATCCACGAGAACAGCGGCGCCTCGACCTCGGGGTTCACGAAGTACATCAGCGACTGGCGGTCGCTCAGGCCGTGGTTGCGCACCTGGTGGTACAGCGGCGCGATCTTGCCACCGGACAGTGCGGTCAACACCGAACCCGGCATGATCACAATCTCGTCGTGGTCGGGCAGCATCGGCACGACCTCGTCGTTGACGTAGATCTCGAGCCCGGGCGCGGTCGCGTGCAGGACGGTGACCATGTGCCCGTCCTCGTGCTTGTCCTGCAGCAGGTCACGCTCGGCCGGCGTCAGCAGGCAGTAATTCATCTGCAGGTAGGACGCCTTCTCGAACTCCGGCGCACGCCCGGCCGAAAAGGCGCGGGCCACCTCGTCCAGGATTGCCTGCACGAGTGGGGCGAGCGAGTCGCGCCAGCGCAGGAAGGCATCGGTGACGTCCTGGATGTCGGCCGCGTTCGGGATGAGGTCGAGCCGGCTCGACCACAGCGTGAAGCACTCGTTCATGTCGGGACGATCCGGGGTGGCCGAGTACTCGATGCCGAACGGCCGGTAGCCGTAGTTGTGGTCGGTGCTGCCGTGCGCGACTTTGTCCTCGAGCGGGCGCTCGAAGAAGCGGTTCGCCGTGGCGAGCGCGTTCTGGAGACGGTTGGCGTCGATATCGGACAGCTTCACCACCGCGTATCCGGTGTCGATGATGTCGTTGGCTGCCTTTGAAACGGCCGTTGAAACGGCATTTGAGACAGCATGGGTGACGGTTGCAGTCACGGAGGTTCCTTCCCTGTGGGGAGAGAGCGGGTTGATAAGCGGAATTACCGATACCGGGCCACAGCCCGCGTGAACACTACAGAGTGGATCTCAATCTGGCTCGAAGGCTGGGGGTTAACTCAGCTTCGATCCGCCGAGTCCGGCTTGCGGATTACTTGCGCAGAAATCCGAATTGCTCGATCTGACCCTCCAGCGCGGCCCGCAACTGGCCAGCGTGCGGGCCGTGCCGCAACACTTCTCGCGACACGCTGGGGACGACCGCGGGCAGCGCGGCGCCGAAGATCCGGCGCACATCATCGGCCGTGCCGCCCTGAGCGCCGATCCCCGGGACCAGAAACGGCCCGGTGAACGTGTCGAGCGTCACTGCCGTCGTGTGGATCGTGGCGCCGACGACCGCGCCGAACGAGCCGAGCGGATCGGCGGCACCGTTGCGTGCGCTCACCTCGTCGAGGATCGCCTGGGCGACGGGCCGGCCGTCGGCTGTCGTCGAGTGCTGTACCTGCGGGCCCTCCGGGTTCGACGTCAGGGCTAGCACGAAGACGCCGCACCCGTGTTGGGTTGCCAGCTCGAAAACCGGCTCGAGCGACCCGACGCCGAGGTACGGGCTGGCCGTGATCGCGTCGCTGCCCAGCGGCGCGTCCGGATCGAGGTACGCGCGGGCGTAGGCGGCCATCGTGGTGCCGATGTCGCCGCGCTTGACGTCGAGCACGACGAGCGCACCCGCGGCACGGCAGGCGGCAACCGTGCGCTCGAGGACGGCGATGCCGCGCGACCCGTACGCCTCGAAGAACGCCGATTGCGGCTTGATCACCGCCGCGGTGTCGGCGAAGGCCTCGACACAGATCTCGGCGAAGCGGGCCAGCCCGTCGGCATCGTCGGCCAGGCCCCACCCGTCCAGCAGCGCCGGATGCGGATCGATGCCGACACACAGTGAGCCGCGCTCGTCCAGTGCCGCAGCGAGCCGCTTGCCGAACGTCATACGTTGACGACCCGCCGGTCGAGCCGCTCGGCGTCGGACAGGTGCGCGTAGCCAACCGCGTCGGCCAGGCTCGCGAAGCCGCGCTCGTCCAGCGCCTGTGCGAGTTCGGCGAGGATGCGGACGGGGGCCGACGGGTCGCCGAACACTGCCGTGCCGACCGACACTGCAGCCGCGCCGGCGAGGATGAACTCGAGCGCGTCGAGTCCGGTGCGGATGCCGCCCATGCCGAGAATCGGCAGGTGTGGCAAGGCATTGCGCACCTGCCATACGCACCGCACGGCAACGGGACGGATCGCCGGCCCGGACAGTCCGCCGGTCACCCCGCCGAGGGCGGGACGCATCGTGTCGGTGTCTATCACCAGTCCGAGCAGCGTGTTGATGAGGGAGAAGCCGTCGACGCCGGCATCGGCGCACGCACGGGCGATGAGCGTGATGTCGGTGACGTCCGGTGAGAGCTTGGCAAAGACCGGCTGGTTCGGGTCGGCCGCACGGCGCACCGCGCCGATCACCCGCGACGAGGCGATCGCGTCACAGGCGAACACCTGGCCGCGGCTCTCGACGTTCGGGCACGAGATGTTCACCTCGAGCATCGCGACGGCTGGATGGCCCGCCAGCCGTCGGGCGAGCTCGACGTACTCGTCGGTGTGCGTACCCGCGATCGACACCACCGTGCGCGCACCGCGTTCGGCCAGCCACGCCAGGTCGTTCTTGATGAACGACTCGATGCCGGGACCTTGCAACCCGATCGAGTTGAGCATGCCGCTGGGCGTCTCGGCCATCCGCGGCGTCGGCCGCCCCGACCGTGGTTTGGCCATGATCGACTTCGTGACGACGGCACCCAGCTCGGCCACGTCGAAGAACTGCTGCAGCTCGCGGCCGGCGGCGGCACAACCGGATGCGGTGAGCACCGGGTTCGGCAAGGTCAGTGGCCCCAGCATTGCCGTGAGGTCAGCGGTCAATGCGCACCTCCCATGGCGTCGGCGCCGACTAGATCACTCGGCAGCGTGCCGACGTCGGCCCAGCGCACCCGGTCGGCATCGAACACCGGGCCGTCGACGCACGACCGGACGAAGCGCGATCGGCCGTCGTCGCCGCGAACCGGCAGCACGCACGTCATGCACACACCGATCCCGCATGCCATCGCTTCCTCGACCGCGACCTGCGCACGAATCGCGTGCTCGCGTGCGACGTCGCCGACCCTGCGGAGCATCGGCATCGGGCCGCACGCATAGACAACCTCGGCGCCGACCCGTTCGATCGCCGCGGGCAGCGCATCGGTGACCAGGCCCTGCATGCCCCCGCTGCCGTCGTCAGTGGTGACGGTGACCGATCCGACGAGCCGTTTCGCGACCAGCTCTCCGAAGAGTCGCCCGGCGGTTGCCGCGCCGATGATGATCTCTACCGGCGACCCGTTGGCCAGCAGTGCCTGTGCCAGCGGGATCAGCGGGGCCGTCCCGTACCCACCGCCGACCAGCACGGCGGGCGAGGGCCCGGACGGGATCGGGAACGCGTTGCCCAGCGGACCGACCACATCGATGAAGTCGCCGGCACCGCACTGCATCAGCCAGCGTGTGCCGGCGCCGTGCTCGGCCACCACGAACTGGATGGTCCCGGCAAAGTCGCCGCCCGGCGTCGCGCTGTAGAGGGCAAAGGCCCGCCGCAGCGGCATCGCCGAGTTCTCACCGCCCACGCCGACCGCGACGAACTGGCCGGGCTTGGCCTCGCGCGCGATCCCCGGCGCGATGAGGGTGAACTGTTGGTACTCGCCGACCGTTTGCACCGAAAAGATCTCCGCGCGTTCTTGCACCGGTTTCATCGTGCCCCCCGACAGTGGTCAGTTGCGCCCACGGTGGTCAGCTGTACCTGACCACTGACCACCGAACTGACCACTGTCATGCGTTTCGCCATTCGGTGAGCTGGGCGTGCAGGTCTTGCAGCGAGCGCACGCCTACCTCGCCGCGCGAGATTTCCTCGATGCCCTGCACGGCTGCGGCGGCGGCCTGCACCGTCGTCAGGCACGGGATCCCGGCAGTCACGGCGGCAGTGCGGATCTCGTAGCCGTCGACTCGCGGCCCACCTGATCCCCACGGCGTGTTGAGCACGAGATCGACCTCGCCGGCCAGGATCTTCTCGACGACGTTGCCCGGGCCGTCGCTGAACTTGCCCACCACCTCGACATCGACGCCGTTGCGCCGCAGCACCTGTGCGGTGCCGGCCGTGGCAAGCACCGTGAAGCCGAGGTCGTACAACCGTTTCACCGGGAAGATCGCTGCCCGCTTGTCACGGTTGGCGATGCTGACGAACACCGTCCCCTTCACCGGCAACGATCCGTACGCGGCGGCCTGCGACTTCGCGAATGCCGCTCCGAACGTCGCGTCGAAGCCCATCACCTCGCCGGTCGACTTCATCTCCGGGCCGAGGATCGAGTCGACCTGGTCGCCGGCCGGGGTACGGAACCGCGCGAACGGAAGGACCGCTTCCTTCACCGCGATCGGAGCGTCGGCCGGCAGATCACCACCATCGCCGTGCGCGGGCAGCAACCCCTCGGCTCGGAGCTGCGCGATCGTCGTGCCGACCGCGATGCGTGCGGCCGCCTTTGCCAGCTGCACCGCGGTCGCCTTCGAGACGAACGGGACGGTGCGGCTCGCGCGAGGGTTGGCTTCGAGCACGTACAGCGTGTCGCCGGCGAGCGCGTACTGCACGTTGAGCAGGCCGCGCACCCCGACGCCGCGCGCGATCGCCATCGTCGAGCGGCGCACCGCGTCGATGTCGGCCGCACCGAGCGTGATCGGCGGCAGCGCGCACGCGGAATCGCCGGAGTGGATGCCGGCTTCCTCGATGTGTTCCATCACGCCGCCGAGGTAGAGATCGGTGCCATCGAAGAGCGCGTCGACATCGATCTCGATCGCGTCATCGAGGAATCTGTCAACAAGCACAGGATGATCTGCGGTGATCTCGGTAGCCCGGTTGATGTAGTCAGACAGGTGCTCCTCGTCGTACACGATCTCCATGCCGCGTCCGCCCAGCACATAGGACGGCCGCACGAGTACGGGGTAGCCGATCGAGTCGGCTACGGTCTTGGCCTGATCGAACGAGATCGCGGTGCCGTGCTTCGGCGCGGGCAATTCGGCTTCGTCAAGCACGCGGCCAAAAGCGCCGCGATGCTCGGCAAGATCGATCGCTTCCGGCTGCGTGCCGAGTACCGGGATGCCGGCGTCCTTGAGCCGCTGCGCCAGCCCGAGCGGGGTCTGGCCGCCGAGAGTGCAGATCACGCCGGCCACAGTGCCGGACTGCTGCTCGGCATGCACGACCTCGACGACGTCTTCGAAGGTGAGCGGTTCGAAGTACAGCCGGTCGGCGGTGTCGTAGTCGGTCGACACCGTCTCGGGGTTGCAGTTGATCATCACTGTCTCATAGCCCGCGTCGCGCAGGGCCATGACTGCGTGCACGCACGAGTAGTCGAATTCGATGCCCTGCCCGATCCGGTTCGGGCCGCTGCCGAGGATGATCACCTTCTCGCGATCGCGTTGCGGCGCCACCTCGGTCTCTTCGTCATAGGACGAGTAGTGATACGGCGTCGCCGCGGCGAATTCGGCAGCGCACGTGTCGACGGTCTTGAACACCGGGCGGATATCCAGCCGGTGGCGCAGCGAGCGCACGCCGTCCTCGCCGGCCAGTTCGGGACGCAGGGCGGCGATCTGCCGGTCGGACAGGCCATGACGTTTCGCGGTGCGCAGCAGCGATTCGCTCAGCGTCGGGGCGTCCTGCACGCCGGCGCCCACTTCGATGATCAGCGCGAGTTGGTCGACGAACCAGGGGTCGATGCCGGTGGCCGCGGCGACCTCGTCGACGCTCGCACCCGCGCGCAATGCCTGCCCGACGGTGTAGATGCGCCCATCGGTCGGGATGGCGGCGCGCTCGAGCAGTTCGTCCTTCGGCAGGTTCTCGTCCGGAACGGTCCAGAAGCCGGCGGCCTTGGTCTCCATCGACCGCAGCGCCTTGCCCATCGCCTCGGTGAAGTTGCGGCCGATCGCCATCGCCTCGCCCACGCTCTTCATGTGAGTGGTGAGTACCGGATCAGCGCCGGCGAACTTCTCGAAGGCGAAGCGCGGCACCTTGACCACGACGTAGTCGAGTGCCGGCTCGAACGCGGCAGGTGTCTCGCGGGTGATGTCGTTGCTGATCTCATCGAGGGTGTAACCCACGGCGAGCTTTGCGGCGATCTTCGCGATCGGGAAGCCGGTTGCCTTCGATGCCAGCGCCGATGACCGCGAGACCCGGGGGTTCATCTCGATGACGATCATGCGGCCAGTGCGCGGATCGATCGCGAACTGGATGTTGCAGCCGCCGGTGTCGACGCCGACCTCGCGCAGGACGGCGATGCCGACATCGCGCATGTGCTGGTACTCGCGGTCAGTCAACGTCATCGCCGGCGCGACCGTGATCGAGTCGCCGGTGTGCACGCCCATCGGGTCGAGATTCTCGATCGAGCACACGACAACGACGTTGTCGTTCTTGTCGCGCATCAACTCGAGCTCGAACTCTTTCCAGCCGACGACGGATTGCTCGACGAGCACCTCGTGCACCGGGCTGGCCGACAGGCCGCGGGCGACCATCGTGCGCACCTCGTCGGCGTTGCTGGCCAGGCCCGAACCGAGGCCACCCATCGTGAAGGACGGGCGGATCACCACGCGGTCGCCAACCGTGGCCGCGAACTCGACCGCCTCGTCGAGCGTCCGGCACACCAGTGACTCTGGGACCTCGCCACCGGCCTGGCGCACGATGTCCTTGAACCGCTGGCGATCCTCGCCACGCTGGATGGCTTCGATATCTGCGCCGATCAGCTCGACGCCGTAGCGTTCCAGCACGCCGGCCTCGTGCAGAGCGACCGCGAGGTTGAGCGCGGTCTGGCCGCCCAACGTGGGCAGCACTGCGTCCGGCCGCTCGGCGTCGATCACCCGCTCGACGAATTCGGGTGTGAGCGGCTCGATGTAGGTGGCGTCGGCGAACTCGGGGTCGGTCATGATCGTCGCCGGGTTGGAGTTGATCAGGCTGACTCGATAACCCTCGCTGCGCAGCACCCGGCAGGCCTGCGTGCCCGAGTAGTCGAACTCGCAGGCCTGCCCGATCACGATCGGACCGGAACCGATGACCAGGATGTGCGAGATGTCGGTGCGCCTAGGCATCCAGCAGCTCCACGAAGCGATCGAAGAGGTAGGCCGCGTCGTGCGGGCCAGCCGCGGCCTCGGGGTGGTACTGCACGCTGAACGCCTTGACATCGCGAGCGATCAGACCCTCGACCACGTTGTCGTTCAGGCAGACGTGGCTCACCTCGACGGTGCCGAACTCCGTGTCGCTGGCCCGGTCGAGCGGCGCGTCCACGGCGAAGCCGTGGTTGTGGGCCGTCACCTCGACCTTGCCGCTCGCGCGATCCTGCACCGGTTGGTTGATGCCACGGTGGCCGTAGCCGAGCTTGTACGTGCCGAAGCCGAAGGCGCGTCCGAGCACCTGGTTGCCGAAACAGATGCCGAAGACCGGCACCTCGCGGCGGAGCAACTCGCGCACCGTCTCGACGGCAACATCGGCTGTCGCCGGGTCACCCGGACCGTTGGCCAGGAAGACCGCGTCAGCGCCGGTAGCCACCACCTCGTCGGGCGACGATGTCGAGGGCAGCACGTGCGAGGTGATGCCGCGCTCGGCCATCCGGTGCGGGGTCATTGACTTGATGCCGAAGTCGAGCGCGGCAACGGTGAAGCGATGCTCGCCGATCGCGGCAACGGTGTACGCCGACTGCGTCGACACCTCGGCCGACAGGTCGGCGCCGGTCATCGGCGGCGCGGCGAGCACCTTCTGCAGCAGCGCGTCGCGGTCGGCGCTCACGCTCGACACGCCGCAGCGCATCGCGCCACGCTCGCGCAGGTGACGGGTGAGCGCGCGGGTGTCGATGCCGCTGATGCCGACGATGCCCTGCGCTTCGAGTTCGTCATCGAGCGAGCGCAGTGAGCGCCAGTTGGACGGGCGACGAGCCGGATCGCGCACGACGTACCCGGCGACCCAGATCCGGCGCGACTCCTGATCCTCGTCGTTGACGCCGGTGTTGCCGATGTGCGGCGCGGTCTGCACCACGACCTGGCGATGGTAGGACGGGTCGGTCAACGTCTCCTGGTACCCGGTCATCGCGGTGGTGAACACCGCCTCGCCGAACGTCTCGCCGACGGCGCCGTAGGCCGCTCCGGTGAACGTCCGCCCGTCCTCCAGCACCAAGATCGCACTCATGCGGGGTCCTTGCGAATGCATGCGCGAAGCGAGCAGGTTCGTGGGGTGCTCACGCGGATACTCCTCGATTTATCGATTGCACGATTTGCGGATATGTCGACTTGTCGTCACCGCGGAAGCCGGAGTCGATCTCGCTATCGCCGAGCCGCCAGCGCACCACCAGCAGGCCGCCCTCGCCCACCACCTTGCCGGCCAGGCCGGGCGCGAGCCGTGCCTCGACCAGGTCATCCGCGGCGATGAAGATCGCGGCGCTGCCGACGCGCTCAACCAGCACGCCACCGGCGTAAAGCACGAGGTCGGCGACAGCGCGCGCGCCGAGTCCGTCGTGTAGCACCCGATCCTGCCAACTGCCGGCAAAGGTGGTGCCGACGTAGACCCCACTGGCGCGCTGCAGTTCGTCGCCGAGATCGGCTGGGCGGGCCGGCACCGGCGGCAGGTGCGACTGCCGGGCCAGCCGGCGACGCCACCCCGCCCGCATCGCCAGCAGGGCCGCCATCACCAGCACGACGCAGACCAGCACGAGGACTGCACGGATCATGCGGGGCCTCTGCGAATGTGCGAGCCGAGCGAGCAGATTCGTGCGGTGCTCATGCGGAAACCTGTGCGAGTTCGCCGTCGAGGACGGTCGCCCGCCCGCGGAAGAACGTCGCCACGACGCCGGCGGGCAGCGTGTGCCCGGCGAAGGGCGTGTTGCGCGACAGCGACGCCGAGCGGGCCGGGTCGACGGTCCATGCTCCGGCCGGGTCGACCAGCACCAGGTTCGCCGGCTCGCCAACCGCGATCGGGCGGCCGTGCTCGGCCAGCCGGCTGATCCGGGCCGGCCGCACACTGAGCCGATCCGCCACGCCGGCCCAATCGAGCAGCCCGGTCTCGACCATCGTCGCGGCTACCACCCCGAGGGCCGTCTCGAGCCCGAGCATGCCGAAGGCGGCCTCGCCGAAGGCGTGGTCCTTGTCATGCGAGGCGTGCGGTGCGTGGTCGGTGGCAACTGCGTCGATGGTGCCATCGGCAAGCGCCGCGCGCAGCGCCGCGACGTCCTCACTGGGGCGTAGCGGCGGATTGACCTTGTAGACCGGGTCGTAGTCGCCGAGCAGATCGCAGGTGAGCAGCAGGTGGTGTGGGGTGACCTCAGCGGTCACGTCGACGCCGCGTTCCTTCGCCCAGCGGATGACCTCGACCGAGCCGGCGGTGGACACGTGGCAGACGTGCAGCCGTGAGCCGGTGTGCGCGGCGAGCATCACGTCACGCGCAATGATCGACTCTTCGGCCACGGCCGGCCAGCCGGGCAGTCCCAGCCGGCCGGACAGCTCGCCCTCGTGCGCGCACGCTGCCGTGTCGGCCAGCCGCGGATCCTGCGCGTGCTGCGCTACCACTGCGCCGAACGGCTTCACGTACTCGAGCGCGCGGCGCATCAGCCGGGCGTCGTGCACGCAACGACCGTCGTCGCTGAAGATCCGGACGGCCGCGGACGAGCGGGCCATGTTGCCGATCTCAGCGAGCGTCTCGCCGGCCAGCCCTTTCGACACCGCGCCGACCGGGCGCACGTCGACCAGTCCCGCTGCACGACCGAGCCGCGCGACCTGCTCGACGATCTCAGCGTTGTCAGCGGCTGGGTCGGTGTTGGCCATCGCATGCACTGCGGTGAATCCGCCTCGTGCCGCCGCGGCCGAGCCGGTCGCGATCGTCTCGGTGTCCTCGCGCCCCGGCTCACGCAGATGGGTGTGCAGATCGACGAAGCCGGGCAGCAACACCAGACCGTCAGCGTCGATCTCGCGATCGGCTGAAGCGCCACGATCCAGCGACGCGATCACGCCGTCGTCGATCAGCACGTCCGTCTTCGCCGCACCGAGAAGGGCTGCGCCGCGCAGAACGATGTTCGTCATTCGGGGTCCCCGGCAAAGTGCGAGCGCAGCGAGCAGTTTGGTGGGGTGTTCATACTGTGACCTCTTCGTCGGCGCCCGACAGCAGGCGGAACAGCACGGCCATCCGCACCGCGACGCCGGCTTGCACCTGGTCAAGTACCACCGAATGCGGTCCGTCGGCCGCGATCGACGAGATCTCGAGACCGCGGTTCATCGGGCCTGGATGCAGCACCGGCACGTCCTCGTCGAGCAACCCGACCCGGGTCGGTGAGAGCCCGTACCCGATCGCGTACTCGCGCTCGGTCGGGAAGTAGCCGCCACTCATCCGCTCGCGCTGCACGCGCAGCATCATCACCGCGTCGACATCGCCGTCGGACTTGCCGGACAACGTCTCGTCCAAGTCCCAGCTCGTCGAGCACGGCCACGTGGATACCCCCGAGGGCATCAACGTCGGTGGCGCCACGAGAGTCACCCGCGCGCCGAGCGTGTCGAGCAGCAGCACGTTCGACCGAGCGACCCGGCTGTGCGTGATGTCACCAACGATCACGACGTGCCGGTCGACCAGGTCGCCCATCCGCTGGCGCAACGCATACGCGTCGAGCAGCGCCTGCGTCGGGTGCTCATGCGTGCCATCGCCGGCATTGACGACGTGGCAGTCGACCCAGGACGCGAGCCGCTGCACCGCGCCGGAAGCGTGATGGCGCACCACCAGCGCGTCGACGCCCATCGCGGCCACCGTGAGGGCGGTATCGCGCAGGCTCTCGCCCTTGCTGACGCTGGACCCCTTCGCGCTGACATTGATGACGTCGGCCGAGAGCCACTTGCCGGCGATCTCGAAAGACGATCGCGTGCGCGTCGAGTCCTCGAAGAAGAGGTTGACGATCGTGCGCCCGCGCAGCGGCGGCAGCTTCTTCACCTGTCTGGTCTGGATCGCGTGCATCCGTACCGCGGTGTCGAGGATCGCGGTGGCCTCGCCACGGTCGAGATCAGCTGCTGACAGCAAGTTTCTCAATGGAGGCCCTCCGAAGTGACCGTCACGCCGTCCGTCCCATCGGTCTCGACGAGCGAGACCCGCACCGTCTGCGCGGGTGAGGTGGGGAGGTTCTTGCCGACGTAGTCGGCGCGGATCGGCAGCTCGCGGTGGCCCCGATCGACGAGCACGGCCAGTTGGACGGCGCGGGGCCGGCCCAGCTCGGTGATCGCGTCGAGCGCCGCCCGGATCGTCCGTCCCGAGAAAAGCACGTCGTCGACAAGGATCGCGACCCGGCCGCTGACCCCGCCGTCAGGCTCGACCGTCTCGCCGATCGGCCGCACACCGCGCAACCGCAGGTCGTCGCGGTGCAGGGTGATGTCCAGCGAGCCGACGGGGAGGGCGGTGCCGGCGAAGATCTCGATCCGGTCGGCCAGCCGTCGGGCCAGCGGCACGCCGCGGGTCGGGATGCCGAGCAGCACGGCGTCGAAGCCCGATTTGGCGATGTTCTCGATGATCTGGTGCGCCATTCGGTCGATCACGCGCGGCACGTCCGCGACAGAGAGAATGGCTGATGCGGAAGGGGGCGATTCGCCAGAAGGCAGGCGTGCGCCAGTCACAGGGACCTCCTTGTCCGCCTCACTGGACGGGCCGTTAAAGGATGTCGGCTTTGCAGGGCCACTCTAACAGTGCGGCCGGTGCCCCAGCGCAGCCCCGGTGGTGGCGGCGTGGCGAGCGATGAAACAGCACAGAATCGCCGGTCGACTGCAACGCGGGCCGGGGGTGAGTGCGTCTAAAGGGCGTGGGCGAGGACGAGCAGCTGGAAATCGTGTTCCTGTGGATGGGCGGCGACTCGCAGCATCCGATCGAGGATGGTCTGGACGACTATCTCGACCAGGAGCCCGCCTCCGACCGCCGGCGCCGGCTGCCCTGGCCAGGCCGGCGCGTCCGCCCGGCCTGAATCGACTTCCCTCCGAGGCTTTCGGCGGCTGGCTGCGAACGATCCCGGCTAGCCGCCGAAAGCCGCCAAAATGCTACAACGCCTCACCCGCAGCCGGTGCCGGAGCCGGAGCCGGACCGAGCGTCGGGCGGTCGCGCAATACCCGGGCGAGGATGCCGTTGACGAATCGGGGCGACTCGTCGGTCGACAGCGACTTGGCCAGCTCTACGGCCTCGTCGATCACAACCGCGTCCGGGACGTCGTCGCGGTAAAGCAGCTCGTAGACGCCGAGCCGGAGCACGGCGCGGTCGACGCCGGGCATCCGGTCGATCGTCCAGCCGTCGGCGTACGCGCTGAGGATCTCGTCGATGCGTGCCCGATGCTCGCGTGCACCCTCGACCAGAGCGACGGTGAACTCGTTCACCGGCGGGTCGGCCAGCTCTATGCGATCGCGCAACGTCACGGCCGAATCGACCATGCGCACGTCGGACTCGTAGAGCACGTCGACGGCCCGCTTGCGGGCTTTGGAGCGAGCAGCCACAGCTAGCTGTTCACGCGGCCGAGGTAGCGCCCGTCACGGGTGTCGACCTTGACTTTCTCCCCCGTGCTCACGAACAGCGGCACCTGGATCTCGGCACCGGTTTCGAGGGTCGCCGGCTTCGTGCCGCCCGTGGCGCGGTCGCCCTGCACGCCCGGATCGGTGTGGCTGATGATCAGTTCGACCGAGGTGGGCAGCTCGACGAACAGCGGCGTGCCGTCGTGTACCGCGACGACGACCTCGGCGTTGTCGAGCAGGTAGTTGGCGTTCTCACCGATCGTCTCGTTCGCGACGTGCACCTGGTCGTAGGTGTCGCTGTCCATGAACACGAAGTCGGCGCCTTCCTTGTACAGGTAGGTCATCGCGCGCTTGTCGACGTTGGCCGTCTCGACCTTCGTCCCGGCGTTGAACGTGCGGTCGACCACCTTGCCCGTCATCACGTTCTTCAACGTCGTTCGGACGAACGCGCCGCCCTTGCCGGGCTTGACGTGCTGGAATTCGACGACGGTCCAGAGGTTGCCGTCGATGTTGAGCACAAGGCCGTTCTTCAAGTCGTTGGTCGTAGCCACGAGGGTTCAGTCTACTTGGCGCGAATTGCCCTTGGCGCCACTACGTACGCTCGTGCCGTGGAGTCCTGAGATCCTGCTCTGGCCGCGCCGAGCGCTGTGCGCCGCGCCGCCGCCCGCTGACCTGTTCCGGAGATTGCGTGACTGGCTCATCTCGTCCCGCTGTCGTCTGCGCTGGGTTGAGCTTCGCCTGGCCCGATGGCACGCCCGTACTTGGGCGCCTCGACGTCGCCTTCGATGCCGGCCGCTCCGGGCTGATCGGTCGCAACGGCTCGGGCAAGTCGACCCTGCTCCGGCTGATCGCCGGCAACCTCCGTCCCACCGCCGGCACCATCAGCGTGGCCGGTGAGGTCGCCTACCTGCCGCAGCAACTGCCGCTGGACACGGACCGCACGATGGCCGAACTGCTCGGCGTCGACGCCCAGGTCAGGGCGCTTCGCGCGGTCACTGCCGGCGACTGCGCGACCCATCATTTCGCCGCCATCGGTGACGAATGGGACATCGAGGAGCGTGCACTCGCGATGCTCGACCGGATGGGGTTGCCGGCCGACCTCGATCGCACCGTCGGAACGATCTCCGGCGGTGAGGCAGTGTTGACCGGTGTCGCCGGGCTGCTCGTGCGGCGTGCGGCCGTCACCCTGCTGGATGAACCGACGAACAACCTCGACCGGCCGGCGCGCGAAACGCTCTACCAGGCGGTGCGCGCGTGGCCGGGCGTGCTGGTCGTGGTCAGCCACGACCGCGAACTGCTCGAATGCATCGACGCGATCGTCGAGTTGCGAGACGCGGCGACCCGCACGTTCGGCGGGACGTTCTCGGCCTACCAGGCGGCGCTCACCGCGGAGCAGGACGCGGCCGCGCGAACGGTGCGGGCCGCCGAGGGCGAGCTGAAGCGCGAGCGGCGCCAGCAGATCGAGGCGCAGACCAAGCTCGACCGGCGGCTGCGCTACGCCAAGACGGCCGAGCGCGAGAAGCGGGTGCCGAAGATCGTTGCCAACGCCCGCAAACGCGAGGCGCAGGTGTCGGCGGCCAAGTATCGCAATCTGCAGGCCGATCGGGTCGAGGCCGCTCGGGCGGCGCTCGACGCGGCCGAGGCCGAGGTGCGTGACGATGACCGGATCCGTATCGAGCTGCCGGCGACAGCCGTACCGAACGCACGGACGGTGCTCGAGCTCGACGGGCTGGTGGTGCGCGGGCCGGAGCGGATCGCGTTGCGCGGTCGCAACGGATCAGGCAAGACGACGCTGCTTCGGCAGATCGCGCCGTTGGCTGCGGTGCCGGTCGGGTTTCTGCCGCAGCGCCTCGACCTGCTCGACCCCGCGGTGTCGTTGCTGGAAAACGTGCGTGCGGTCGCGCCGGCGGCGACGCCGCACGACGTGCGCGCCGAGCTGGCCCGGTTCCTGCTGCGCGGCCCGCGTGTGGATCAGGCAGCGGGCACGCTGTCCGGCGGCGAGCAGTTCCGCGCGACACTGGCCTGCCTGCTGCTCGCCGATCCCGCACCGCAACTGTTGCTGCTCGACGAGCCGACGAACAACCTTGATCTGGACAGCGTCGACCAGCTGGTGACGGCATTGCGCGCCTTCCGCGGTGCGCTGATCGTCGCGTCGCACGACGAGGGATTGCTGGCTCAGGTCGATGTCAGCCGGCACTGGTCGATGGACGGCGGCCTGCACGAACGGTGAACGAGATGTCCCGTTTCATCCTGATCCCGCTGAGACTGAGGTGGAATCGAACCGATCTTGGCTCTAGCGTCGGCATCGATGAAGGTCCTCGTTACCGGTGGTGCCGGCTACGTCGGTAGCGCGATCACGGCGTGCCTGGTCGATTCCGGTATTGCCCCCGTCGTGCTGGACGACCTCAGTACCGGGCATGCGCAGCGGCTCGACCACGTCGCCAGTTACGTTGGAGACGTTGCCGACGCTGAGCTGCTGCACCGGATCTTCGCCGAACATCCCGACATCTGCGTGGCCGTGCATTGCGCGGCACGTAAGACAGTGGAGGAGTCGGTCGACCAACCGCTCGAGTACTACCGCGACAACGTCGGCAAGGCCCTGCAGCTCGTGGACGGCCTGCTCGCCCACGGCTGCGACCGGTTGATATTCAGCTCCTCGGCCGCCGTGTACGGCAACGTCACGACGTCGGTGGTCAGCGAGGACGCGCCGGTCAGCCCGCAAACCCCGTATGCCGCATCGAAGGTCATGTTCGAGCGGATGCTCGATGACATCGCTCGCGCCTCGACCCTGCGGGCGCTTTCGCTGCGCTACTTCAATCCGGTCGGCAGCGATCCGCGGCGGCGCATCATGCCGTACTCAAGCCCGCCGCTGCCGGTGCTGGACAACCTGGTGGCCGCCTGGGAACGCGGCGAACCGTTCGCGATCTTCGGCACCGACTGGGACACGCCCGACGGCACGCCAGTGCGCGATTTCGTCCACCTCTGGGACGTAGCCCGCGCGCACGTTGCGGCGGTCCGCTGGCTGGTGAGCGCGGCGGACGGAGTCGCGCACCGAGTGGTCAACGTCGGGAGCGGGCACGCCACAACGATCCGGCAGCTCACCGAACTGTTCGCCCAGCGCGCGGGACGTCCGGTCCGCGTCGAGGCACAACGCCGCCGCCCGGGCGACACCCGCGGAACACACGCGGCGATCGGCCGCGCGGCCGAACTGTTCGACTGGCACCCGAGGCTCACGCTCGCCGACGCCATCGACGACGCGCTTGCCTGGCTGACCGACCCGACGCCGCGCCGATTCACCCCTGACGTGACGGTGCCGTGACTGCTCCTGCTGATCGAGTGGGGCATTCGTGCCCGACCTACCTCACCGACGTCGAGCTCGACGCGCCGATTCCAGATCTGCGAGTCGAGCCGCGCTACGAGCGCGCGCGGTTGCTGGTGCGCCTGCATGGGGCGCCGATCGGCGAGGTCACGCTGCCGGTCACTGGCGGTGTCGTCGATGCGCACCAACTGGCCGTGCTGCTCTGGCACACTCTCGAAGCCGACATCGCGGAACATCTGGCATCCGATGGCCTCGCATCGGTCGACGAGCTGCCGTTGGACGGTCTGCCGGCCAAGCCGGACTGCCGTCCGCAGCTGGCCGCAGACGACCAGCCGAGGATCACGATTGTGGTGGCCACTCGCGATCGCACGCAGAGCCTGCTGCGCTGCCTGGATTCGTTGGCGGCGTTGCGTTACGCACGCTACGACGTGGTCGTTGTCGACAGCGCGCCGGCAACCAGCGCCACGGCCGACGCGCTTGCCGCGGAATCGGGCAGCGCCCGGTGGTCGACGCCGGTGACGTATGTGCGCAGCTCGATGCCGGGCCTCGGGGTCGCGCACAATGTCGCGCTGTCGGCGGTCACCGGGGACATCGTGGCGTTCACCGACGACGATGTGGTGGTTGATCCCAGGTGGCTGACCGAGATCGCCGCGGCGTTCGGCCCGCCGGAGGTCTTCTGCGTGACCGGCCTGATCGTGCCGGCCGAACTCGACACGCCGGCGCAATGCCTTGTCGAGGAGTTCAGCGGATTCGGGCGCGGCTGCCGGCCGCACCGTTTCGACCCGCTCGATCCCCCTGACGATCCGCTGTTCCCGTTCACTGCCGGACGGTTCGGGTCGGGCGCGAACATGTCCTACCGCACCGCCTGGCTGCGCGAACGCGACGGCTTCGACCCGGCGCTCGGGGCAGGCACCATCGCCAGGGGTGGTGACGACCTGGCCACCTTTGCCCGCGTGCTGCGTGATGGCGGCGTGCTCGTCTACGAGCCTGCCGCCATTGTGCGGCACTGGCATCGGCGCGAGTTTGCCGATCTGCGTCGCCAGGCCTTCGGCTACGGGGTCGGCCTGGGTGCCTACCTGTTCGCTGCGATGTGGTCAGAGCCGGCGGCTGTGCCGTACATGCTGCGACGCACGATCCCGGCCTTGCGGCACCTGCTCGATGCCACTTCGGTGAAGAACCTGCCGCGCAGCCGAACGTTTCCCCGCGAGCTGATCTGGCGCGAGCGGCTCGGCGTGGTCGTCGGTCCGTTCGCGTACCTGCGCAGCCGCATGCGGGTGCGCAAACAGCGCTCGGCAACGCCGTGACCGAGGTCGTGCCGGTGCTGCTCTACCACGCAGTCGCCGACTGCGCGTCGTCGTGGATCGGTGACTTCACCGTGCGTCCGGCCGACTTCGAGCGGCACCTCGAACTGATCGTCGAGTCGGGACGGACCCCGATCACCATGTCCGCGCTCGTCGACGGGTTCACCGGTCGGGCCGCGCTGCCCGCCGCGCCGGTGGCGATCACCTTCGATGACGGCTTCGCCGACACCGCTGAGACCGCAGCGCCGATGCTGGCCGAGCGCGACATGGTGGCGACGGTGTACGTGACGAGCGGTTTCGTGCAGCGCGGCGCGAGCCCGGGCGGGGATCGCATGCTCGATTGGCACCGGGTCCGCGAGCTCGACACGCTCGGCCACGAGGTCGCAGCACACAGCCACACCCATCCTCAGCTCGACCTGCTGGGCGCCGGTGAGTCGCTCGACGAAATCGTCCGATCGAAACAGCTCGTGGAAGACGCAGTCGGGCACGGAGTGCGCAGCTTCGCCTACCCGCACGGCTACCACACGCCACGGGTACGGGCTCAGGTCGCGGGCGCGGGCTTCGACTCGGCCTGCGCGGTGCGCAACGCGCTCACCCACCCTGGCGACCACCGCCTGGCGCTGGCGCGGCTGATGCTGACCGCGCGCACGACGACGGACGACGTCACGCGGTGGCTGGCCGGCCACGGCGCGCCGGCCGCCGCCGAGCTCGACCCGCTACGCACCAAGGCCTGGCGGCTCTACCGCCGAGCACGCAGCCGCACACAGCGGTGACCGGCCGGTAGCCGGTGCGGGCCGCTGACTCCGCTTTGCCCCGCGTAAGCACGCTGGCCGCGCGAATTTACCCACCCACCCGGGGCAAAGCTGACCGGCCCGCAGCTTTGCCCCGCGTAAGCACGCTGGCCGCGCGAATTTACCTACGCACGCGGGGCAAGGCGCCGGAGGACGGCAAGCGGTCAGGTGGCGTCGACGGGGGCAGGTTTGTCGGAGGCGGACGCGCCTGTGTTCGGGGCGGCGCCGTCGGACTCCAGCTGGCGCTCGTGCCGCGGCCAGGCGGGGAACCCGTTCGCGCGGCGCAGCAGCATCCAGATCGGCCCGGCCAGCGCGGCGATGACGACCAGGATGAGAGCCGTGGCGGTGGTGTTGACGTTCAGCGACTTGAGCGCCGACGCGAGCAGCACGAACGCCAGCGCGCGACGGATCAGCGCACCCGGCAGGCGTGACGAGAGCTGCGCGCCGATGAAGGCGCCCGGGATCGAGCCGACCAGCAGTGCACCGGTCACGCTGAGCTGGAAGTCGCCGAAGATGAGGTGGCCGATTGCGGCCGACGCGACCAGCGGGACGGCCTGCGCGAGGTCGGTGCCGACCAGTTCGCTGGCACGCAGCATCGGGTACAGCACCATCAGCGCGATGATGATCAGCGATCCTGATCCGACCGAGGTCATACCGACGACCACGCCGCCGATGACCCCCACGATCAGCGTGGGCACCGGGCGCAGCACCAGCTGCGGGGGGCCTTTCGGATCGGCCGCGCGGCGACCGTCGCGGTGCTTGGCCCGCTCCGCGAGCCGCATGTAAGCACGTACGAACAGTCCGGTCGCGGCGATGATGAGCGCGACTCCAAGCGACTTCTGGACGATGTTCTCGACGTTCTGACCGCTACCCAGCGCCCGGGTTATCAGCACCCCGCAGAATGCCGCGGGCACCGAACCGATGCACAGCCAGCGGACCAGATCCCAGCGCACGTTGCCGTTGCGGATGTGGACGAAAGATCCGACCGGCTTCATCACCGCGCTGGCCACGAGGTCGCTGGAGACGGCGGCCAGCGGCGAGACGCCGAAGATCAGGACGAGCATGGGCGTCATCAGCGCACCGCCACCCATACCGGTCAGGCCGACGACGACGCCGACCACCAGGGCCCCGAGCGCGAGAGTCCAGTCCACGCTCTCAGGCTATCGAGATACCAGGAATAGTCGACTCTCGTCCTCAGCCGGCTGTGTCGGCCGAGATCCACGAGAGCGCGAGGACGTAACCCTGCACGCCGAGGCCCACGATCACGCCGGTGGCGTGCGCGGAGACGTAGCTGTGCTGCCGGAACGCCTCGCGTTTGTACACGTTGCTGATGTGCACCTCGATCAGTGGCGCGGTGAGCATCGCGCACGCGTCGCCCAGCGCCACCGACGTGTGCGTCAGCGCCCCCGCGTTGAGCACCACCGGCGTACCGGTGTCGGCCGCACCGTGCAACCACTCGATCAGGCGGCCCTCGTACTCGCTCTGGTGCACCGTCACTTCGAGCCCGAGCTCGGCCCCGCCGCGCACGCACAGTGCCTCGAGCTCGGCGTAGGTCGTGGCGCCGTAGACGTCCGGCTCGCGGGTGCCGAGCCGGCCCAGATTCGGTCCGTTGAGGACGAGAACGTTCGTCACGCACTTACCTCCGAATACGCAGCGGCCAGGACGGCCGGATCAGGGTCGTCGACCGCAACCGGTCGGGCCAGACCGTCGAGCACGATGAACCGGATCCGGTTGCCGCGTGCCTTCTTGTCCACCCGCATCGTGTCGAGCAACGTGGCGAACGCGTCGGCACGGTAGGACGTGGGCAGGCCGAGGGAGGTGAGAACGGCCCGGTGCCGGTCGGCTGTCGCGTCGTCGAGGCGGCCGAGCAGCCGGCCCAGCGCGGCGGCGTACACCAGGCCGATCGACACGGCCGCACCATGCCGCCAGCGGTACCGCTCGGCCCGCTCGATCGCGTGGCCGAGCGTGTGTCCGTAGTTCAGGATCTCGCGCACGCCCTGCTCGGTCAGGTCCTCGCTCACCACGCGGGCTTTCACCCGCACCGACCGCTCGACGAGTTCACGTTCGATGGACGAACCGGGTTTGGCCGCCGCGGACGGATCGGCCTCGATCAGGTCGAGGATCGCCGGGTCGGCGATGAAGCCGCACTTCACCACTTCGGCCAGCCCGGCCACGTAGTCGTTCACGGGCAGCGTCTCGAGCGTGTTCAGGTCGCACAGCACACCGATCGGCGGATGGAACGCGCCGACCAGGTTCTTGCCGCGGTCGGTGTTGATGCCGGTCTTGCCGCCGATCGCGGCGTCGACCATGCCGGCCAGCGTCGTCGGGATCTGCACCACGCGCACGCCGCGTAACCAGGCCGCGGCGACCCAGCCGGCGAGATCGGTCGTCGCTCCCCCACCGAGGCCGACGATCACGTCGGAGCGGGTGAACCCGACCTGCCCGAGCACGTCCCAGCAGAACCCTGCCACCTGCAGGGTCTTGGCATCCTCACCGTCTGGCACCTCGATCACGTGCGCGTCGTGGCCGCTGCCGGCCAGGTCGTCGCGCACGGCCTCGGCAGTGGTGCGCAACGTCGGTGGATGCACGACGGCGACCCGCAGCGCCGTGCCGAGCAAGCCCGGCAGCTCACCGAGCAGGCCGTTGCCGACCAGCACCTCGTACGGGGCCGCGCCGCCGACCGGGATCCGGGTGACCATTCAGCAAACCTGCATGTCGTGCAGGCGCGCAGCGACGTGTGCCGCGACCTGGCCGGGCGTGCGGTGCTCGGTGTCGACGCTGAGCGTGGCGAGCGCGTCGTAGATGGGCCGGCGTTGCGTGGCGAGCGCGGCCAGGCGCGCTGCCGGATCACCGCCAAGCAGCGGCCGGGTGTGCCCATCACCCACGCGGACGAGCAAGGTCTCGAGTGGTGCGTGCAGCATGACGACCGGGACACCGGAATTCGCTACGGCCGCGCGAGTTGGCTCGTGGGTCACTGCGCCGCCGCCGAGGGAGAGCACGCCGTCGAAACCGCCGGCGAACGCGTCGATGATCGCGGCGCTCTCGGCGGCGCGGAAGGCGGCCTCGCCCGACTCGGCGAAGATCGCGGTCACCGTCCGTCCCGTCGCCGCTTCGACCAGCTCGTCGGTGTCAGCGAAATCGAGACAGAGGATCTTGGCCAGCCGCCGCCCTGACGTGGACTTGCCCGCGCCAGGCAACCCGACCAGGACGACACGCGGGCTCATGTGTTCGGATCCCGATGAAAGGGCGAGCGCAGCGAGCGATTTCGTCGGGGACTCACGCTGGGGCGATCATGTAGTAGTCAATCCTCGGTCGGCCAGGCGCTTAAGGTAGCCCTGCACGTTGCGCCGGGTCTCGCTCACCGAGTCGCCGCCGAACTTCTCCAGCGCCGCCTCGGCCAGCACCATCGCCACCATCGCTTCGGCGACGACGCCGGCGGCGGGGACGGCGCACACGTCCGAACGCTGGTTGATCGCGACGGCCGCCTCGCCGCTGGCCGTGTCGATCGTGCGCAGCGCGCGGGGGACGGTGGAGATCGGCTTCATGGCCGCGCGCACGCGCAGCACCTCGCCGGTTGTCATGCCGCCCTCAGTGCCGCCGGAATGCCCGGTGACGCGGCGGATGACGTCGTCGGTGCGCACGATCTCGTCGTGCGCGAGCGAGCCCCGGGTGCGGGCCAGCTCGAAGC
>DASRSG010000131.1:0-7567 GCA_035656595.1 Jatrophihabitantaceae bacterium
GGCCGCGCCGACCATCGGCAGGCTGTCGTCGATGTACATGCACGCGTGGAAGAGCGGCCTGAAGACCACCTATTACCTGCGTTCCAGGCCCGCCACCCGGATACAGCAGGCCACGGTCGCCGTCACCGCCCCCGCGGCCGAAGCCAAACCGGAGGCGGCCGTCGCCTGCTCCCTGGAGAACCCCGAGACCTGTGAGGCCTGCCAGTGACCACGACCAGCCCCGCTCCCGCCCCCGACTCCGCCGCCCGCCGGCAGTTGCTGCTCAACCCGGGCATGGACCTGGCCCTGCGGCCGATGCGGTACCCGCAGTTCTACGACCGGTTCCGGGACGCGATCAAGAACACCTGGACGGTCGAGGAGGTCGACCTGCATTCCGACCTGCGCGACCTGGCCCGCCTCTCCCCCGCCGAGCGTCACCTGGTCAGCCGGCTCGTCGCGTTCTTCGCCACCGGCGACACGATCGTGGCGAACAACCTCGTGCTCAACCTCTACCAACACGTGAACTCACCGGAGGGCCGGTTGTACCTGTCGCGTCAGCTGTACGAGGAGGCCGTGCACGTCCAGTTCTACCTGACGTTGCTCGACACCTACGTGCCCGATGAAACCAAGCGGTTCGAAGCGTTCGCTGCGATCGAGAACATCCCGTCGATCAAGCGCAAGGCCGACTTCTGCTTCCGCTGGATCGACTCAGTGTTCGGGCTGCGCCAGCTGTCGAGCGCGGACGAGCGCCGCGCCTTCGTGCTCAACGTGATCTGTTTCGCTGCATGTATCGAAGGGCTGTTCTTCTACGGTGCGTTCGCATACGTGTACTTCTTGCGCTCACGCGGGCTGCTGAACGGTCTGGCATCCGGCACCAACTGGGTGTTCCGCGACGAGTCGATGCACATGGCCTTCGCCTTCGACGTGGTCGAGACGGTGCGGGCCGAGGAACCGGAACTGTTCGACGATGCGATGTCGGCGCAGGTGCGCGAGATGCTCAGCGAGGCGGTCGAGTGCGAGGTGCAGTTCGCCGAGGATCTGCTCGAGATGGGGGTGTCTGGTCTCTCGACCGCCGACATGCGCGAGTACCTGGAACATGTCGCCGATCGACGTCTCGTCCAACTCGGGCTCGAGCCGCTCTACGGTTCGCGCAACCCGTTCGGGTTCATGGAACTGCAGGACGTCCAGGAGCTTTCGAACTTCTTCGAGCGACGGGTGTCGGCGTACCAAGTGGCGGTCACCGGTTCGGTCGGGTTCGACGAGGATTTCTAGAGCGAGTTGGCAAGTTCAGTCAAGGTTTCCCGGCTGCTGTACTTCGGTCGCCAGCCGAGCACTTCCTTTGCCCTGCTGTTATCCATCACGACGGGGCAGCGCCCGACGTGGATCCACTCCGCAGCGGCGGGCGCCATCGGCAGCGCGGCGAGCATCGCCGACGCTGCCGTGGCGGCCGCCTGCGGCACGCGGATCGAGCGGGTGCCTGTTGCGCGGGCAACGTCGCTGAGCGAGATCTCGCCGTCGCCGGCGAGGTTGTACGCGCCCGGTTCGCCCGCACCGCTTGCGGCGAGAGCAATGGCTGCGGCGACGTCATCGTGGTGGACGAGTTGCAGCGGGATCCCCGGGTCGGGCATCAACGGCAGCATGCCCTGGACGAATCCGACAGCGCCCTGCAGCATGCTCGGCAACTTGGTCTTGATCTGCGTCCATGGCATCGATGTCGCCAGCATCGGCGCCTTCGGCCCGGCGACGATGCACGGCCGCAGCACGTAGACCTCGAGTTCGGCACCGCCGGTGACCTCGCGCAGCAGCGCCTCGCACTCGGCCTTCTGCTCCGAGTAGTAGTGCTCGGCCGATCCGCGCGTCGCCACGTCTTCGGTCAAGGGCACGGGGTTGTCGGCGTAATAGCCGTATGCCGCCACCGATGAGGTGTAGACCAGTCGGCGCGGACGATCGCTCGCCACCGTCGCCTCGAAGACGTTGCGGGTGCCGGTCAGATTGATGCGCCGGCTCTCCTCACGAGAGCCGATGATCAAGTACGCGAGGTGGACGACCACGTCTGCGTCGGTTACCAACGCGTCGATCGCGTCTCGGTCCAGGATGTCGCCCTGGCGGTACTCGGTCTTCGTCCAGCCGTGCTCGGCCGCATCGAACGGGCGGCGCGCCATCCCGATGATCTTGTCGATCGCGGGGTCCTGCTCCATCGCGTTGACGGCCGAGATGCCGATCTCACCGGTCGGCCCGGTCACCGCGACGGTCAACGGCACTGGACGCTCCTCGGAACCGATGTCGGGATGCACCCATAGTCTGCCTCATACCCACCCGTGCGGCGATTGGAAGAATCGATGACCAGGGTTACCTGCAACATCTCGGTGTCCGTTGACGGCTTCGTGGCGGGGCCGCGGCAGGGCCTGGACACCCCGCTGGGTGAAGGCGGCATTCGGCTGCACGAGTGGCACTTCACGCCGCAAGGTGATGACCAGAAGGTGGTCGACGAGTGGCAGCGCAGTCCGGGCGCCTACATCATGGGGCGCAACATGTTCGCGCCCGGCCGCGGCGAATGGGATCTCGACTGGCGTGGCTGGTGGGGCGACGAACCGCCCTATCAGGCGCCGGTCTTCGTGCTGACGCACTACCCGCGCGACTCGCTGACCATGGACGGTGGCACCACGTTTCACTTCGTCACCGACGGCATCGAGGCCGCTCTCGAGCAGGCGACGGCGGCGGCCGGCGAGAAGCCCGTCGAGATTGCCGGCGGCGCCAGCGCGGTCAACGCCTATCTGGCTGCGGGTGCGATCGACGAGCTGCACCTGCACATCTCGCCCGTACTGCTCGGCCAGGGCGAGCGCCTCTTCGACGGCGTACGCACTGACCTGCAGTTCGAGCCGATCGAGGTGGTCGCCTCGCCTTCCGTCACGCACGTCAAGTACCGGGTCGGACGACCCAGCTAGCTCGAAGTTGTCGCAAAATATGCGATGAGCGCCAAGAGCGCGGCTTGGAACATCATCGCCATGCACGAAGCCGCTGATGACGGCAGCCTGATCCGTCCGTCCGAAATGTTGCCTGACGCGTCGACTTTCAGCCTGCCCGCGCTGCATTTCAGCATCCACACCATCCTCGAGCCGGGTCAGCCGACCGCGAGGGCCTGGATCAACGTGTCGATCACGGCACCGACGTCGGCGCGTGCCTGCTCGGGATGGTCGGCACGGCCGAGGTAGAGCGCGGCTTCGCGTAGCGCGCCGAGCAGCGTATGCGCGAGTGGCGCGACTGGCTGTTGCGGTATCCGTCCGACCTCGATCGCATGCGCGAGCAGAGCTTGCACCAAACCCATGTTGTGCCGGTTGCCGATCTCGGTCCAGCGCACCCAGCCCAATACGGCGGGGGCATCGAGCAGGACGATCCGGTGTACCTCGGGTTCAACGCACGCATCGAGCCAGACGCTCACGCCGAGGCGCATGACCGCGATCGGGTCGGGATCCTGAGCCTGCGCACCTGCCGCGGCGATCCGTGCCGCTACTTCCGCCTCGACGGTCTCGAAGACTGCCGCGAACAGCTCGGTCTTGTCGCCGAAGTGATGGTAGAGCGCGCCGCGGCTCAGCCCGGCCGACCGCACGATCTCTTCGGTGCCCACCTCGGCGAACCCGCGCGCGGCGAACAGCGACCGCGCGGCGCCGATCAGAGCGTCGCGCGTAGCAGCCGATCGCTCGACCTGGGTACGCGGTTTGTCTTTCATACAAGCTGTATGTATGTTTGATCCTGCACGGCCAGAACCTACCCCGAGGAGGCCCCCGATGCCGACCATCGACACTCCGGACGGACGAATCAACTACCGGGTTGCCGGTCCTGAGGACAGTGGTCGGCCCCCGGTCGTGTTCGTGCACGGCCTGCTGGTCAACGGCGAACTGTGGACCGGCGCGGCGGAGGCCCTGGCGGCCCGCGGCGTGCGCTCCTACGCGCCCGACCTGCCCCTCGGCGCGCACCCGATCCCCCTCGAACCCACGGCCGACCTGACGCCGCGCGGCGTGGCCCGCCTGGTCATCGCCTTCCTCGAGGCCCTCGACCTGACCGATGTCACGCTCGTCGGCAACGACACCGGCGGCGCGCTGTGCCAGTTCCTCATCGACACCGACCAATCCCGGATCGGACGCCTCGTGCTCACCAACTGCGACGCCTTTGATCAGTTCCCGCCGCCACCGTTCGGGCTGCTCGTCAAGGCCGGCCGCCGGCCCGGACGGATCCGTCTCATGATGGCGACGATGCGCCCGACGTGGGCCAGGCACTCCGCGCTCGGCTTCGGTGGTCTCGTCGCCAAACCGCTCGACGCCGCACTCACCCGCCGCTGGATCACGCCCGCACTCACCGACGCCGGCGTGCGGCGCGACACCGCACGGTTCATGCGAAACATCCGCCCCGCCGAGTTGCTGGACGTGTCGACCCGCCTCGATCGGTTCACCAAGCCCGTCCTGCTGGTCTGGGGCGCGAGTGACCGATTCTTCAAGCTGAGTTTCGCGCACCGCATCGTCGCTGCATTCCCGAACGCCCACCTCGTCGAGGTTGCGGGCGGACGGACGTTCTTGCCACTCGACGAACCGCAACGCGTGGCGGACGAGATCGTGGCAGCCTGCTACGCGCAGTCCTGACTTCGGCGACCGGTTCTGGCCAGTTAGCGCGGCACCACGAAGGCGGAGAGGATCGCCTGCACCTGGTAGATGTCGACCTTCTCGTTGAACTGCTTATGGATGGGGTCCTTCTCCCCCATGATCCAGATCCGCAGGTCGGCGTCGCCGTCGAAGTGGCCGACGGTCTCGACCGAGAAGTGCGACACGCTCCGGTACGGAATGGAGTGGTACTCGATCTGCTTGCCGGTGATGCCCTGTTTGTCGATAAGGATCAGCCGCCCGTTCGTGAAGATCATGACATCACGGACGAACTCGAACGCCGCATACATCTGCTCGCCCGGGCCGAGCAACCGGCCGAAGTCGTCGTGGGCCGCGCCCAATCCCATCGGGCCGGCATTGCCGGTGAGCGCACTCATAATGGCCATCGAAAATGTCCTCCGTCGCTAGCTCTGCCTCGGCCGCGCCGTGCCGCCGATGCCTTGCATCGGCGACCGCGGGCCAGTCGGTCGCAGTCAACCGCCTGATATGCCTCCCGCACAAGAGCGACGCACCGCTACTGCTCCGGCGGGAGTTCATCGGCGCCGACAAGCGCGGCGACGCGCGGCAGAGCCGGCTTTACGAATCGGCACGAAACCGGCACCGAGCTGCGCTGCACAGGACTTGTCGCACGAAGCGCATCGGCGGGTATTCGGCGCGCTGCGCTTTGTCTAAGCTGGCATCCGGCAACGGCTGGGGGGGTGTGCATGGCGGCGGCCGGTTGGTTTCCTGATCCCGCAACACGGCACGAGTACCGCTATTGGGACGGCACATCGTGGACCGAGCATGTGGCAGACCACGGCATGGTCGGCCTCGACCCGCTGGGCCCGCGGCAGAGCACGCCCACGATGCAACAGCTCAGCGCGTGGAGCGACGAGCAGATGCGTGCGGCGGCGGCGTGGTGGCGCAATCGGCGGTCGGGCACGCAACCGGGTGCTGACCCGGAACCACCGCCGACCGGCCTGCCCTTCGCGGGTCCGGCGACGAACACCCCCATCCTCGACGACACGGATGAGCCGACGATCCTGGGACCGTGGTCAGGGCTGGCGGGCGCGGTCGGGCACTACGCGATTGCCACCTCCGGAGTCGCTGGCGGCGGTGAACTGCTCGGCGTGCTGCACGCGATTACCGGATCGTCCGACGCCCAGTCGCGCCTGCTCCGTCGCATCGATGCCAAGGTTGACGCGCTGGTACTCGGCCCGTACCAGACCGGACGAATGCATCTGAGCGAAGCCGCCCGCCTCGGCGGGGACGATCCGATGCAGCACGATCACTTGGACGAGGCCAAGGACTGCTTCTACAGCGCGCAGGGCCAGGCCGTCTCGGTGCAAAGCCGCGCGCTCGTCGAATATCACCTCGCCATGACCTGGCTGCTGCTCGGTCGAAGGGACGATGCGCTGCACTGGTTCGCGCAGAGCTACAACTCGGCGGTCACGGTCGTGCACGAGCTCGCTCGACAGACGTCGGACGTGCGCGTGCTGCGCTCCCGCGGTAGCGCTGCTGCGGCAACGTACCTCTACCCCGCCGGCATCGTCGTGCTCGGCATGAAGTTCAAGAAAATGCTCGCCGCCGAGCAGGCGAAGGACATGCTGCATGAATTCCTGCCGTTCCTCGCGTGCGTCGCGCACTCGCACAACTCGCTCGCGCAGCCGGCCGAGCACGTTCCGGCCTTGCAGCTCACGGCGACCCCGACTGGTCAGGATCTCGTCGAGGCCGACGCCTAGCCGGCTTACCGTGCCGTCAGCTGGGCCGGTGCGCGCATCCGCCACGCATCGGTGACAAGTTCGGTAAGCCGATCGGTGCCGACCGCGTCGAGCCGCAACATCACCAGTGGCAGCCCGTCGTAGGACGGCGTGGTGAAGAAGATCTCGGGCTCGCCCAGCACGAGCGCTTGCTTCTCGGCCTCGTCGCCGACGAACAGCACGGCAATGTCGGTGCGGATGGTCCGCGGCTTGCCCGATCTGCGTTCGGGATAGGACCACACGAAACCCCTGCCGGCGACGCGGAAGTCGAATCCTTCGCTGTCGATCTCCACCACGTGCGGCAGGCCGAGCGCGAGCCGGCGCACGTCATCAGCGTCGGCCATCAGACCTCCGTATCACGCGTCGACGATGCTCAGGTCGAGCTTGCCAACACGATCCGGATCTAGCAACGACGGGATCTCGATGATCCGGCGACCTCGGACGGCGAACCCCATCACCGAGACCGGCCGGCCCTGCAGCGTCACGACGACGCCTGCCGCGCCGTTCGCCAGTGCCGGGTGGATGACCGCGCCGGGCCGCGCGAACAGCACCACCTCTTCGCCTAGGTGCACCCGCGCCATCTCGGCAACCCGCGCCGGCTTGATCGCGTACAGGCAGACGAGATAGATGACGCCGAGGATCATCCAGATCACGACTCCACGCACGGTCAGCGAGGCGGGGTACGTCAGCGAAGCGATGAACGACCACCCGAACGGGTTCCAGCCGACCGCGAACAACCAGTCGGGCACGAACGCGGCGATGCCCAACAACGGGACGAGGATGTCCAGGATCGGATTGAAGCCTGTTTCGCGGCGGCGCGCGATGTAGCCGATGCACGCCGCGTCCACGATGATGTAGATGGAAACGAGCATGATCACGAGGGCGCTGCCGACAATGCCGAACGCGTTGGTGGGGTTGTACTTGGCGCCGAGCGCGAGCGATAGCACGGCCAGGCAATCCTGAGGCGCAGGTCTGGCGGTACGGTCGCGCAATGACCGGCACTGGCACTGCGCTGAGGGCACGCCTTGACGCCCTGGCCGCCGACAGTTGCGATGCGGATACCTCGACGCCATCGCGCACTACCTGTATGCAGGTGATACCGCGTTGCACATCGCGGCCGCCGGCTACCGGGCAACGATCGGGGCAGAACTGATCGCGAGTGGTGCCGATGTCGGGGTCTGCGCGCTGGCATCCGGT
>DASRSG010000132.1:0-10759 GCA_035656595.1 Jatrophihabitantaceae bacterium
ATCGACCTGGTCCCCAACCACTTCTCCGATCAGCATCCGTGGTTCCAGGCCGCGCTCGCGGCCGGGCCGGGATCTCCGGAGCGGGCGCGATTCATCTTCCGGCCGGGTCGCGGAGCCGAGGGCGAACTACCACCGAACAACTGGCCCTCGGCATTCGGCGGGCCGGCGTGGGCGCGGGTGCCCGACGGCGAGTGGTACCTGCACCTGTTCGCGCCCGAGCAGGTCGACCTGGACTGGACGAACCCGGAGATCCCAGCCGAGTTCGACCGGGTGTTCCGGTTCTGGCTCGACCGCGGCATCGACGGGTTCCGCATCGACGTGGGTCAGGGCATGGCCAAGCCGGACGAGCTGGTCGACATGGATCTGGCCGTGCTGGCCGCGCCCGAACACGGCAGTGCGCACGTGCCCTCGCCCGACGACCTGCGCTGGGATCAGCCCAGGGTGCACGAGTATCACCGCGGCTTCCGTCGCGTCCTGGATTCCTATCCCGGTGACCGGATGGCCGTAGGTGAGGTTTGGGTCGCCGACGACGAGCGGTTGGCGCGCTACGTCCGCCCTGACGAACTCAACCTCGCATTCAACTTCGAACTGATCGTCGCGTCGTTCGGCGCAGCCGACCTTCGCAAGGCGATCGAGTCGTCGGTGCGAGCGATGGAGCGGGTCGGCGCACCGTGCACGTGGGTGCTCGGCAATCACGACGTCGACCGGCCGTCGACCCGCTACGGCGGCGGCACGGCCGGCGTGGCACGCGCTCGGGCCGCCGCGCTGGTGCAGCTGTCGCTGCCCGGCGCCGCATACATCTACAACGGCGAGGAACTCGGGCTGGGCAACGTCGATCTGCCCGACGACGCGCTGCGCGATCCGACCTGGGAGCGCAGCGGGCACACGCTGCGCGGCCGTGACGGCGAGCGGGTGCCGATGCCGTGGTCAGGCACCGAGCCGCCGTTCGGATTCAGCACCGCGGACTCGACCTGGTTACCGATGCCGGCGGCCTGGGCCGGGCTGGGCGTGCTCGACCAGGCTGCCGATCCGTACTCGACGCTGAATTTGTACCGGGCCGCGCTGCGGCTGCGCCGCACGGTGTTCGCGGCAGCCGGCGAGGTGGAATGGCTGGACGCACCCGTCGGCGTGCTCGCCTATCGCCGCGGCGAGGTGACCGTGCAGGTCAACGCCGGCACCGAGCCGGCCCTGCTGTCACCTGGAGCGGCGCTGCTCTCCTCCGGCCCGCTTGGCGACGACGGCACCCTGCCCGTCGATACCGCGGTCTGGGTGCGCTGAGGCGTCAGGCCCCGCAGGTACCCGCGGGCGCGTGCCCGTCGCAGAACGTCGATTTCAGCACCGAGTCGCGATAGACGTGGCCCTTGATCTCCGCTCGTCCGGTGGATCCGACGTGCACGCCGGGGAAGCGGTAGCCGCCATGGTCGATGTGAATCGCGGTGACCCGCAGGTGCGCCACCGGATGCCCTTGGGCGTTGACGTGCACGTTGCTCAACTTCAGCGTGTAGCGCGATTCGGGTGGGCAGCACCCGGTCAGGAATGACTCGTGCGCGACGCCCTTCTTCGTGATGTGCAGGATGCGGTCGTGCCCGTACCATCCGCGCAGGAAAGCCTTGAACTGGTTCGCCCGCTGGACCGACGCGTGGCTGCCGGTGTGCGCAGAGGCAAGGGCGCTGCCCGGCACGCTCAATCCAAGGCCCACCACGGCGACGAAGACAGCGACGAAAGCGACCCGAACAGATTTGCTGGACATGTCCCCCCCAATGGCAACGTCCGGCCATTGTGTCGGGTGCACCCGGCTCGGTCCAGCACATCAGGCCCAGAGCGGCTTTCCAAGGGGCACCGTCGGCACGCCAGGCGCAGCAAGACCCCGATGACGCGCCAACCAATCCGCCCGCTCGACCCCTGATTTGGTATCGGGTGACCACATTTTCATGATCATTCTGGTCACCCGATACCAGAACAAGGTCAGAAGGCTCCTTCGAGCAACAGGAAGCAGCCGTTGCGGTGGGCACGCCGGTGCGGTCAGCGGACGGATAGTCCGAGACCGGGACGCTCGGCGTACACCGAGCCGTACTCGGCCGCGACGCGGATCCATCGGCCGGCGAGGTCGACCGCAATGTGCGATCCAGTCGGCAGGAAGCCGAGTCGAGTGAGAGCCGACAGCGTGCGGAGGCTGATCTCGGCGGTGCGGGTGCTCTCGGTGACGGTCAGCACTACCGCGTCGAGCAGGGCGTCGGCGACTTCGGCGCGGGGCTGGGCGCCGGGCAAGCCCTCGCGCTCGGCCGCGTCGCGCAGCGCACGGGCGCCACTGCGCACGACCGATCGGACGTCGGCATCGGGCACGGTGTCGATGCGCTGCCATCCCGACGTCGGCGGCAACCCGGTGCGCCATTCGGCATCGCGGGCCTCCGGTGCCGAGGCGCGGTCACCGTCCAGCCATGCGACCAGCTCGCCGGCGCGCATCGCGGTGTCGATCTGCGGCATCGGATCGGTCACCGTGACGGTGCGTGCGGCGAGCACGCCGAACGGCAATCGGACGAGCGCCGAGATCCGATCGTCCTCGCCCCGGATACGCGTGAGCGCCGACCGGTCGAGCGAGATCGCCCGGCGCAACATGGGGGCCAGTTCGACAAGGTCCTCGCGCCGCATCTGAACCACGCCTCTACCGCTGTGGGTTCCGCAAGCGTCGCTCGAGCCAACGGTCGCTGCGCAAGCGTCGCTCATTCATTCGTCCGCAAAGCCGGCTAGGATGCCGCGCTCCTCGTCGGTCAACCGGCGCGGCCGGTCGGTGGTGAAGTCGAACGTCACGCACGTCGTCGACGCGCGGGCAGTGAGCGTGCCGTGGTCGAAGATCTCGTAGCGCACGGTGAACCGGGCACCGCCCACCTTCTCGATCCATACCTCCACCCGCAGCGGCTGCGGGTGATAGACGATCGGGCGCACGTAGTCGATCTCGTGTCGCGAGATGACCGTGCCCGCATTGAAGCCTTCGTTGCGATGGAAGAACATCGCCACCCGGGCCTGTTCGAGATAGGACAAGTACGCCGTGTTGTTCACGTGGCGGTAGGCGTCCATGTCCGACCAGCGCATGTGCACGTCGTGCACGAACCGGGTCATGCGCCCATCGTTGCAGGCACCGATCAGTCCCGTGCGGCGAACCGGTCGAGAGCCTCGCCGATCGCCTCGCCCATGCCGGGCCCGCTGGAATGGCCTGCTCCGCGGATGACCCGCAGCTCGGCGTCCGGCCAGGCCGCAGCGATCCGCCACGCGGTGACCAGCGGTGCGGTGAGGTCGAGCTGGCCGTGCACCATGACGCCCGGGATACCGCGCAGCGCACCTGCATCGCGCAGCAGCCCGCCGTCGGGTAGGAATCCGAGCCGCGCGAAGTAGTGCGCGCACAGCCGCGCGAACGCGACGCCTTTGCGTGGATCGTCGAAGTGGGTCTGTGGCCGTCGTTCGGCGTCGAGCGCGACGACGGCGTCCTCCCACGCGCACCACTCGATCGCAGCGCGCTCGCGCGTCGCCTGCTCGGGCCCCTGCAGCAGCATGTCGTAGGCAGCGGCCAGTTCGGTGCCGGTGACGTCCGGCCCGGCAGCCACGAAGTCGCGGAACCGCTGCCATTGCTCGGGGAAGAACCTGCCGAGCCCGCCGTAGAGCCAGTCGATCTCGGCTCGGGTGGTGTTGGTGATCGCGACCAGTACCAGCTCGGTCACCCGGGCAGGGTGTCGCTGCGCGTAGGCGAAGGCGAGCGTGACACCCCACGAGCCGCCCCAGACCAGCCAGCGCTCGACACCCAAGTGCGCTCGCAGCCGCTCGATGTCGGCGATGAGGTGCTCGGTGGTGTTGGCGCTCAGGTCGGTGTCGGGATCGGCGGCGTGCGGCAGGCTGCGCCCGCAGTTGCGCTGATCGAAGAGCACGACCCGGTAGCGATCTGGATCGAACATCCGCCGATGGCCGTGCGAGCATCCACCGCCCGGGCCGCCGTGCAGGAACACGGCCGGCTTGCCGTCGGGGTTGCCGCAGACTTCCCAGTAGACGAGGTCGCCGTCGCCGACGTCGAGCATGCCGGTGTCGTACGGCTCGATCGGCGGATACGGGCCGGGCATCAGTCTCGGGTCAGCTTGCGGTGCGTGACGGCGTGTGGCCGGGCCGCTTCGATACCGAGCCGCTCGATCTTGTTCTTCTCGTAGGACTCGAAGTTGCCCTCGAACCAGAACCACTTCGCCCCGTTGTCGTCGTCGCCCTCCCACGCCAGGATGTGTGTCGCGGTGCGGTCAAGGAACCACCGGTCGTGACTGGTGATGACGGCGCAGCCCGGGAAATTCAGCAGCGCGTTCTCGAGCGAGCCGAGCGTCTCGACGTCGAGGTCGTTCGTCGGCTCGTCGAGGAGCAGGACGTTGCCGCCCTCCTTGAGCGTGAGCGCGAGGTTCAGCCGGTTTCGCTCTCCGCCGGAGAGCACGCCGGCCGGCTTCTGCTGATCAGGACCCTTGAACCCGAAGGCGGACACGTAGGCACGCGAGGGCATCTCGACCTGGCCGACGTTGATGTAGTCGAGCCCGTCGGAGACCACCTGGAAGACCGTCTTCTTCGGGTCGAGCCCGCCGCGGCTCTGGTCGACGTAGCTCAGCTTGACCGTCTCGCCGACCCGCAGCTCGCCGGCGTCCGGCTGCTCTTGCCCGATGATCATCTTGAACAACGTGGTTTTACCGACCCCGTTCGGGCCGATCACGCCGACGATGCCGCCGCGTGGCAGCGTGAAGGACAGATCCTTGATCAACATCTCGTCGAAGCCCTTGTCGAGGTGCTCGGCCTGCACGACGACACTGCCCAGCCGCGGGCCTGGCGGGATCTGGATCTCTTCGAAGTCGAGCTTGCGGGTCTTCTCGGCCTCGTTCGCCATCTCTTCGTAGCGCTGCAGACGCGCCTTGCTCTTCGCCTGCCGACCGCGGGCGTTCTGCCGGACCCACTCGAGTTCCTCGCGCAGCCGCCTTTCCAGCTTCTGGTCCTTCTTGCCCTGGACGGTGAGCCGCTCAGCCTTCTTCTCCAGATAGGTCGAGTAGTTGCCCTCGTAGGGGTAGGCCCGGCCGCGGTCGAGCTCGAGGATCCACTCGGCGACGTTGTCGAGGAAGTACCGGTCGTGCGTGACGGCGAGGATCGTGCCCGGGTAGCGCGCGAGGTGCTGCTCGAGCCACTGGACGCTCTCGGCGTCGAGATGGTTGGTGGGCTCGTCGAGCAGCAGCAGATCGGGTTGCTCGAGCAGCAGCTTGCACAGCGCGACGCGACGCCGCTCGCCACCGGACAGGTGCGTGACGGGCTCGTCGCCGGCCGGGCAGCGCAGCGCATCCATGGCCTGCTCGATGCGGCTGTCGAGTTCCCAACCCTCGGCGTGTTCGATCTTCTCCATCAACTCGCCCTGCTCGGCCAGCAGCACGTCGAAGTCGGCATCGGGATCGCCCATCGCGGCCGAGACCTCTTCGAAGCGGTTGAGCGCGCCGCGCAGCTCGGCTACGGCGTCCTCGACATTGCCGCGCACCGTCTTCGTCTCGTCCAGCGGCGGTTCCTGCTGGAGCAGGCCGACCGACGCGCCGGCGGCGAGCATCGCGTCGCCGTTGGACGCCTGGTCGAGCCCGGCCATGATCTTCAGCACGCTCGACTTACCGGCGCCGTTCGGGCCGACCACGCCGATCTTGGCGCCGGGCAGGAACGACAGGGTGACGTCGTCGAGAATCACCTTGTCGCCATGCGCCTTGCGCACCTTGTACATCGTGTATATGAACTGAGCCACTGTCCGTCCTCGGTCTGATCTTCGGTCGAGCGAAACCCGCACCTACGTGCGCGGCGAACCATCGACCAGTGTCCCAGCCCCGAGGTAGCGGCGACCGCCTGGCCCGCTCGCGCAGGCGGTCGCCGCCGCGGTGCGGCCTCAGCCGGCAGGCACGAGCTCGTGCACCTCGCCGGTCTCCACATCGACCTCGGCGATGATCGACTCATCGTCCAGATCGAGGTAACGGCCCGTCTCGTCGGCCGGAACGCCTTCGGCATCGGTGTCGATCTCGGTCGTCACGGACGGGCGGAAGACCTTCTCGAAGTTGGTCACGCCGCGGGACAGGTCGTGCCCGACCGCGAGCGCCTCGAGCTCATACGCGGTCTTGAGCGCCTCGTCCTTCTCCCACTCGCGCTGCAGGTAGCGACCGAACACCACCACCGGCTGACCCTTGCGCAACGACTGGGCGACATTCTCACCGAGCGCACGCCAACAGGTGACGGTGACGAAAAGAGTCTTGCCGTCAACCCAGCCAGCCTGCTCGCGGTCGAAGCGGCGCGGCGTCGACGCGACGCGGAAGCTGGCAACGAAGTGCCCGTTCTTGGTCTTGCGCAGCTTCGGCGAATCGACCAGGTTGCCGATCAGCGTCATTGTCGTGTCGTACATCGTCTGTCCCTCTCTGCTGTTCCGGTCGTTCCGGTAGGGACAGCAAAGGGCACTGCGCCGACCGCCTGCCCAGCACGGCGCGGAGCTGTGGACGAGCGATGTCGCTGTGGACGGCCGGACGGCGGATGTCGCGCTGGTGTGCTAGCCGCGGCGGCCGGTGCCGGCGGCGGCACCCAGGGCGCCGGCCAGCAGGCCAAGTACGGCGAGATACGGACCGGCCGCGTAGTTGCGCGCGACGTGGAAGGAGTTGTCGTCGGTCTGGTAGGCGATGAGCAGCACCGCCCCGACCGTCATGAACGCACCCGCCACACCGAGCACCGCGCCGAGGTAGCGGAACATGCTGGCACCGTTCCACCGCACGCAAGCGGCGATCCCGAACACGAGGGTTATGCCGAGCAGCACCCAGGCGATCCACGAGACGAACGCCTGCGCGAAGCCCGGCCGGGCCCAGTCCTTGAACCCCTCGAACCCGAGCCGGCCACTCGGGCTGTCCAACCAAGTCGAATTGGCCAGCGCAATTCCCTGCAGCACGGTGCCACCGACGACAAGGACGGCTGCCGGGATATTGATCGGCAACCGGCGGCCTTCGGACATGCGTACGCGGCCCGTCACTGCGCTGGGTACCAGCGGAACTGACGGGACTGATTCGGCGCCGGATGTGGCGAGTGCCATCGACTCTCCCGTGGTCTCCCGGGAAGCCTCAGACTCGCCGCGCGCAGTGTCAAGCGCCGTAACCGGGTCGATACCTAGCTCGCGATCGGCGGGCGGAAGGTCCGGCGATACGACGCCGGCGAGACACCCACGATTCGGCCGAAATGATGGCGAAGCATCGCGCCGGTTCCGAAGCCGCACCTGCTCGCGACGGTGTCGATCGGGTCGTCGCCCTCCTCGAGCATCCGCCGAGCCAGCAGCACCCGCTGGTGGGTCAGCCACAAGTGCGGGCTGGTGCCGGTCTCGGCCCGGAAGCGCCGGGCGAAGGTGCGCGGGCTCATCGCCGAGCGTGCGGCGAGCGTGTCGACGGTGTGCTCGAGTTCGAGTTCGCCGGCCAGCTCGTCGAGCAGCGGGGCGAGCGTGTCGGCGGCGCGTACCCGGATCGGGGCGTCGACGTACTGGGCCTGGCCGCCGTCGCGATGTGGCGGCATCACCATTCGCCGGGCGACCCGCCTAGCGACCTCCTCGCCGTAGTCGGCGCGGATGAGGTGCAGGCAGAGATCGAGGCCCGAAGCCGTTCCGGCAGAGGTCAGGATCGGGCCATCGCAGACGAACAGCACGTTGGGATCAACCCGCGCCTTCGGAAACCGTTCGGCAAGTTCGTCGGTGTGCATCCAATGCGTCGTGCAGTCGCGATCGTCGAGCAGGCCGGCCTCGCCGAGGGTGAACGCTCCCGAGCACACGCTCATGGCGCGACCGCCCATGTCGACGGTCTCGCGCAATAGCTCGACGACCGCTTCGGATCGGGTCTCGAGATCGCCATAGGCGGGCACGACGACGAGGTCGGCTCCGCGCGCGCGAGCGAGTCGGTGATCGACGTTCAAGCTGTAACCACCGGACGTGGGAACGACCCGCTTCTCGGACACGACGACACAGTCGTAGCCGGGTAGGCCCTCGTCGGTGCGGTCGATGCCGAACCCCTCCCAGGCGACGCCGAGCTCGAAGGGCTGGACGCCCGGAATGGCGATGATGGCGACGGACTTGATGGGCACCCGGCCACAGTGCCACAACGGTTGGCAGGAAATCAATGGACGTCGACATAAAGTCGCTCGCGTCATGATATCGACGCGCGCAGACTTACTGCCATGGCCGCACTTTTGGTTTTCCTCGGACTCATCGCCCTCTTTGCCTTCGCCGGCGTCGTCTCGGCGCTGGACATGCGCCCCCAACGGCGCCCGCCGGAATGGTCGGTCGGCCGCCTCATCGAACCCCGGCGTTAGCTCTGCGCGGCGCCAACGGCCACCGGGATGGCAAGCATCCTCGCCTCCCGAGCCGCCTTTCGGGCATCCTCGTTGAAGTCCGGCGCAGCACACGCGAACAGCGTGCGCCCGTCCGGACCGCCGAGGGCACACGCGTAGACGTTGGTAGCTGCAGCTGCTCGATCTGCAGCGCATGCGTCGACCGCGGATCGGGTGCGCGGGCAGGAGCGAGGCGCCGCGGCGCCTCGCCGAGCATTTGCACGATCAGTTCGTCGACGGTGAGCTCATTCGCTGCGGTCGTCGCGATCTGCCGACCATCGCGCAGCACAGGCAATCTCAACAAGCTGCCGCTCGCCGATGCTGCGCGAGGACAGCGGCTGGTCCGGGCTGATCCGCTCGAGGCCCATCTCGTCGAGCACCCTGCGACACCGTCGCACTGCGGCACCGCGCCGGTTCCACCGGAGAGCGGTGATGTCTTCCAGCAGCATGTTCTCGAGCACGGTCAACCGCGCAACCACGCTCAGCTCCTGATCGACCAGGGCGACACCCAGGCGCTGCGGGGCCTGGCGGCTGCGCAGTTCGACCGGCTGGCCGCCGATCAGCACGCGTCCAGTGTCCGGGGCGAACTGGCCGGAGAGCATCTTGACCACGGTGCTCTTCCCGGCGCCGTTGTGCCCGCAGAGCGCGTGGATCTCGCCAGCACCGACGGTGAGCGAAACGTCGCTAACGGCAGGCACACCGGCGAAGCTGCGCGCCAGTCGGTCGGCGACGACCGGCGGCGCAGCGTCGGCAACCGGAATGCTCGCTGCCGTCACGCGTGGCTGCACTGCGCCGCGAACTTGCCAACGTCGGTCGCAGTGATGCGGTTCTCTTGCACGGTCTCGGTGCGCGGTGGGTTCAGCCCGGACAGGTACTTCACCACGTAAGTGGCCGTCTGCTTGGCGATGGTGACCGGATCTTCGGTGGCCGTCCCGTACAGCTGCCCGGCCTTGACCGCGTCGATGCCCGCCTTGAAGCAGTTGCTGCTGGTGATCACCAACCCGAGTGAATCGCCGAACGCGCGGTTGTCCGCTGCGAAGGTCAGCAAGGCCAGCGCGACGTGGCCCATCGAGTCTCTGGCCAGGGCACCGTAACGATCCTCGCCGTCGGCGAGCACGTGCAGCGAGGTCATCACGTAGCACTCGGCGGCCTCAGGCTGTCCGGCGTCGCATGCCGCCGCGCGGCGTGCCTGCTCGAACGACGTCCAGGCATCTGGGGCGAGCAGTCCGAAGGAGATGACGCCGGCACCGCGGCGTCCGGCGATCGCGGCCGCGTTGAGCCCGAACGCGGCCACCACGAACTCGACCGGATCCTCGATATTCACGTAGCGACCCACGTGCAGGAACTTGATCGTGCGGGTGCGGTTGCCCTCGGTGTATTGGGTTTCGCGTCCAGCGGTGAGGTTCTGCAGTGCTTCGGTGAATGCGTCCAGTTCGACCATCTTGGTCGGCGCCATGCCGAGGGTGCGCCGGGCGGTATTGCCCGTGCCGACCCCACAGATCACCCGGCCTGGGGCAATGGCATTCAGGCTCGACACCGCCGCGGCCGCCGCGGGCGCGGATCGCAGCGCCGGCGAGGTGACACCGATCCCGAGCTTGATCCGCCGCGCCGCCTTGGCGCACAACGCGAGGGGCACGAACGGGTCACCGTTGACCATCGGCGTGTCGTAGACCCAGAAGCTGCTGAATCCGAGTTCTTCGGCTCGCCTGGCAACGTCCTCGACCCCGGGCCGGGCGGTCACCACGATTCCGGTGCGCATATTTCTCCTCGCCGTCGAAGAAAATCCACCGAGTAACTAAGCGCATAGTTATCTGCTGTGTAGATGTGTCAAGGCAGGGAACGCAGTAGCGACGGGTCAGTGCAGCAGCGAAGTTAGGATCACGGCGGACGCGCGGAAGGAGACGGTTTCACTATGGCCAACGTCAGGCTCGCTTCACGCCACAGGACGTCGATGCCGACCCGCGCCTCCAGGACGATTCGCCGGACCTTTGGGACGAGAGCTTCGGCGAGGTCGCCCGCGGGTTTTACGAGATCGTCCGAGCCGGTCACGTGCGAGCTCTGAACTACGTGCAGTCCCCAGAGGTCGACCAAGCTCCCGACGCGACAGCCAAGCTGCGAACCATCATCTCGCGATACACCGCGTGGCACGCGCGCCACCACGTGGCCGCGCGCGTGTGCCAGTACGAACTGACCGGGCTGACCGCAGAGCACTACGACGAGATCATGGGGATCCGCCAACGAAGTGTTTCGCACCATCGTCGCGGCCGGCGTGGCCGACGGCAGCTTCGCGCCGGTCGATATCAACCGAGTCGTTCGCGGCATGCTCTCTCTGAGCAGCATCGACCTCGTCCGCTGGTACCGACTGGACGGCTCGGACTCG
>DASRSG010000133.1:0-35302 GCA_035656595.1 Jatrophihabitantaceae bacterium
AGGGAGTTGGAGAGGCGTTGGCAGTTGCCGCCGTTAGGGCGATCCCGCTGATTGCGAGCGAGGAGGCGAGAAAGAATCTGATTGTTTGCCTCATGGGTGCGGCACCATCTTCCGCACCATCCAAGACTGGCCCGCCCAAGACACCGCTATATCCTCGCGATAACCCGGATGTGATGTGTCGCCGCTGAGAAAGTGGTCGTGTCGATCGACGACCTCGCCGCTCGAGACATCGAAGGTCACCCGTATGGTCGATGATCGCCTGGCGGGCGAGGCGCTCTTGATTGAGAACCGATCGCCCACGAAATGCCGGTGCAGGCGGGCTGCCCTGTCGAGTGCTGAGGCGGCGTTCGAACACTCGAGGCATGACTTAGTGAAGTAGTGGCGCATGTAGGCGCTGCTAGTGGTGGCATAGCCCCAGTCGATGGTCTTGATGAAGAACTCGGCGAAGGCCTTCGCTCCCTCCGGCGTGTGCTGGGTGGCCTCGAGCGGCATGATCGGCGGCTTCTCGCCGGGCTTTGTGTTGGGCCCGGTCTTCGGCACATCCGGCGGCAGGCTGGGCTGGGTCGGCCGGGGCGGGCCGCTGAACGACGACGAGGACGAGGGCGGCGAGCTCGACACCGGTACTGACGTGGTCGGCGGCGAGACCGACGCGCTCGGCCCCGGCGTCGGGCTGCCTGACCCGCTGTCACCAGATGATGTGCAGGCGACACATGACAGCACCAGAAATGCGGCAAATGTCCAGATCCGGCCCACGATAAGAATGATGCCTCATCAGGCGCGTCGAGGCATTGTCGAACGCCTGATCTGTGGAAAACCGGTACCGTCTTGACGTGACGTTCCTGCGCCAGGCGAGCACCAGCGCCTGGCCCGTGGAGATCATCACCGACTCCGGGCGCGACGAGCTCGAGCAGCTCGTCGCCGCCGATCCGCTGGTCAACGTCGTAGTCGCATCCCGCCTCGCGGCCTACCCCACCATCGAACCGGCCCGCTTCGGCGGCCCGACGCTGGGGATCCGAACCGACCGCCTCGTCGCGGCAGCCTTCAACGGGGGAAACCTGCTCCCGATCGGCGGCGAGCCGCAGCATTGGGACGCGCTGGCCAACCACCTCGCCGAACGCCCGCGACACTGCACGTCGATCGTTGGCCGAGCCGAGACGGTCGGGGCCATGTGGCCCGTGCTGGAGCCGTCCTGGGGTCCGGCCCGCGCTATTCGCGGTGAGCAACCGCTGCTCGTGCTCGACCGCGGCCAGCAGCGCGTGATGCCCGATCAACGCGTGCACGTCATGCGTCCCGCCGACGTCGAGCGCTATCTGCCGGCCGCTGCGGCGATGTTCACAGAGGAACTGGGCGTCTCACCGTTCGTCAGCTCCACCGGGCTGTCCTACCGGCGCCGGGTCGAATCGCTTCTCGCCACCGGACGAGCGTTCGGCATCGTCGACGACGACGGCCGGATGGCCTTCAAGGCCGACATCGGCGCGCTCTCAACGGCGACGTGCCAGGTGCAAGGCGTGTGGGTCCGTCCCGACCTGCGCGGACGGGGACTGGGCACCGCGGCACTGGCCGGCGTGCTGCAATTCGCGCTTCGCCTCGCCCCGACCGCGAGCCTCTATGTGAACGACTTCAACGCCGCCGCCCGTCGGATGTACGCGAAGCTCGGCATGCGGCACGCGGCGACCCTCGCGACCGTCCTGTTCTAAACAAGACGAAACCCGGTCGCCACGGGTTCGTAGACTCGCCGGAGTGAGCATCGAGGCAGTGATCTTCGACTGGGGCGGCACGCTGACTCCGTGGCACACGGTCGACCCGGTCGAGGCGTGGCTCGCCGCAGTGGGTGATCACGAGCTCGCGCGCACCCTGCACGAGGCCGAACTCGCGGTCTGGAAGCGGCACCTCGACGAGAGCCAGAGCGCGACGATGGCTGACATCTTCGCCGTCGCCGATATCGCGCACACCGACGAGATGCTGGCCGCCTTCCACCAGTGGTGGGAACCGCACACCCACACCGACCCCGAGGCCGCCGACCTGCTGCGCAGCCTGCGCAAACGCGGGTTGCGCATCGGAGTGCTTTCGAACACCGTGTGGTCGCGTGCCGAGCACGAGCGGATCTTCGAGCGGGACGGAATCCTCGACCTCATCGACGGTGCCGTGTACACCTCCGAGATCACCCGCACCAAGCCGCATCCGGAGGCGTTCCACGCGGCGCTGGATGCCGTCGGCGTCACCGATCCGGCCCGTGCAGTCTTCGTCGGCGATCGCCCGTTCGACGACATCCACGGCGCGGCGCAGGTAGGTATGCGCACGATCCTGATCCCGCACAGCGAGATCCCGACCGAGCAACACGGCCCTGTCACCGGCGAGCCGGACGCGGTCGTGCAGCGGCTGGCGGAGGTGCTCGATGTCGTCGACAACTGGCGGTAACAGCGAGATGTACGCGATCTGCCAGCAAGTTGGAGCATCCTGATCATCATGCTGGTCCGAGTTCTGCGCACTTACCTGAGGCCATACCGCCGTTGGCTGTCCTACGTCGTCGGCCTGCAGTTGATCAGCACGTTGGCAGCGCTGTACCTGCCCAGCCTCAACGCCGACATCATCGACAACGGCGTGGCACAGGGCGATACCGGCTACATCGTCCACGTGGGCGGCTGGATGCTCGCCGTCACCGTCGTCCAGATCGCGGCGTCGATCGTTGCGGTCTATTTCGGTGCACGCACGGCGATGTCGTTCGGACGTGACCTGCGCACAACGATCTTCAGCAGGGTGGGCACCTTCAGTGCGCGCGAGGTCGCGCATTTCGGCGCGCCGTCGCTGATCACACGCAACACCAATGATGTGCAGCAGGTGCAGATGCTGGTCGTGATGGCCTGCACTCTGATGATCGGCGCGCCGATCATGTGCGTGGGCGGCATCATCATGGCGCTGCACGAGGACGCCGGCATGTCCTGGCTGCTCGGCGTGAGCGTGCCGGTGCTCGCGATCGCGATCGCGATGATCGTCACCCGGATGGTGCCCCAGTTCCGCACGATGCAGGTCCGCATCGACACGGTGAACCGCATCCTGCGCGAGCAGATCGGGGGCATCCGGGTCGTCCGTGCTTTCGTCCGTGAGCCTGAGGAGCAGGTGCGCTTCGGACGCGCGAACGATGAGTTGACCGATACCGGCCTGCGGGCCGGCCGGTTGATGGTACTGATGTTCCCCACGGTGATGCTTGTGCTCAACCTCTCGAGCGTCGCCGTGCTCTGGGTAGGTGCTGGACGGATCGACTCGGGCGCTACCCAGATCGGATCGCTGACCGCGTTCCTGACCTACCTGGCACAGATCCTCATGTCGGTGATGATGGCGACCTTCATGTTGATGATGGTGCCGCGCGCCGCGGTGTGTGCCGATCGCGTGCAGGAAGTGCTCGACACCGAGTCGTCCGTCGTGCTTCCCACCGACCCGGTACGCACGACATCGAGTCGTGCCGAGGTCGAGTTCCGTAACCTCTCGTTCCGGTACCCAGGGGCTGCAGCGCCAGTGCTCACCGGCGTGACGCTCCAAGTACGTCCCGGCACGACTACCGCGATCGTCGGCAGCACCGGTTCGGGCAAGTCGACGCTCGTCTCGCTCATCCCGCGGCTGTTCGACGCTACGGACGGGGCGGTGTTCGTCGACGGCGTCGACGTGCGGCAACTCGATCCCGAGCTGCTGTGGCAGCGCATCGGACTCGTCCCGCAGAAGGCTTATCTGTTCTCCGGAACGGTCGCGAGCAATCTGCGCTACGGCAATCCCGATGCGACTGACGACGAGCTGTGGGACGCGCTCACCATCGCGCAGGCTCGCGATTTCGTCACCGCGATGCCCGGCGGGCTCGAGGCGCCGATCGCACAGGGCGGCAGCAGCGTGTCGGGCGGCCAGCGGCAGCGACTGGCGATCGCGCGCGCCATCGTGCGGCGCCCGGAGATCTACCTCTTCGATGAGTCGTTCTCGGCGTTGGATCTGGGGACGGACGCACGCCTGCGCGCCGCATTGCGCCCGGTTACCCGTGACGCCGCGGTGCTGATCGTGGCCTCGCGTATCTCGACTATTGCTTCCGCCGATCAGATCGCCGTGCTCGACAAGGGCTGCCTGGTCGGGCTCGGCCGCCACGACGAGCTGATCGAGACGAGCCCGACCTACGCCGAGATCGTCGAGTCGCAGCTGTCGGCAGAGGATGCCGCATGACCGACGTCAACCTGAGTAAGGACAAGGGGCCGCTGCCCAAGCGGCTGCCCGAAGCCGGCGGCGCGGCACGGCGTACCGGTGGGCCACCGTGGATGGGCGCCGCCATGCCGGCCGAGAAGGCGATGACCTTCGGCCCGTCGGCCCGCCGCTTGCTGAACCGGCTGCGCCCCGAGCGTGCACGCGTGGCGATCGTGCTGCTGCTCGCGCTGGCCAGCGTCGCGCTGTCCGTCACCGGCCCGAAGATCCTCGGGCAGGCGACCGACGTGATCTTCAAGGGCTATCTCGGCTCGCGGCTGCCCAACGGCGTTTCGCTGAAGCAGGCGGTGGCCGCCGCCCGCGCCCGCGGCGACAACGATTTCGCCGACCTGCTGCAGCGCTCGCACGCGGTTCCGGGCAAGGGCATCGATTTCGGCGGGCTCGACTCCGTCCTGCTGCTGGCGCTGGGCATCTATGTCGCTGCCGGGCTGCTGTCGTGGCTGCAGGGTTACCTGCTCAACGGCGTGGTGCAGAACACCGTTCGGCAGCTGCGTACTGACGTCAACGACAAGCTCAACCGGCTGCCGCTGCCCTACGTCGACTCGCAGCCGCGCGGTGAACTGCTCAGCCGGGTCACCAACGACATCGACAACATCGCGCAGAGCTTGCAGCAGACGCTGAGCCAACTCGTGACGTCGCTGCTCATGGTCGTCGGCGTCGTCACGGTGATGTTCCTGATCTCGCCGATATTGGCATCTATCGCGCTGGTGACGATCCCGGTCACCATGTTCGTCACCAAGGCCATCGCCAAACGCTCGCAGCCGAAGTTCATCGCGCAGTGGAAGGCCACCGGCCGGCTCAACGCGCACATCGAAGAGGCTTTCAGCGGCCACGAGATCGTGCGCGTGTTCGGTCGCCAGCAGCAGAGCGAAGACACCTTCGCGCGCACCAACAACGAGATGTATGAGGCCAGCTGGGGTGCGCAATTCATCAGCGGCGTCATCATGCCGGCGATGATGTTCATCGGGAACCTCAACTACGTCGTCATCGCGGTGATCGGTGGATTGCGGGTGGCGTCGGGATCGATGTCGCTCGGCGATGTGCAGGCGTTCATCCAGTACTCGCGGCAGTTCACCCAGCCACTCACCCAGGTGGCGTCGATGGCCAACCTGCTGCAGTCAGGCGTGGCGTCGGCCGAGCGAGTGTTCGATCTGCTCGACGCGCCCGAGCAGTCGCCCGATCCGGCCGTGCCGGAGGTACCGAAGCAGCGCCGCGGACGGGTCGAGTTCGAGCATGTCAGCTTCCGCTACAAGCCCGACGAGCCGCTGATCGACGATCTGTCCCTGGTCGCCGATCCGGGGCACACGATCGCGATTGTCGGCCCGACCGGCGCAGGTAAGACGACCCTGGTGAACCTCATCATGCGCTTCTACGAGCTCGACTCCGGTCGGATCACCCTCGACGGCGTCGACATCACCGCCATGCGGCGCGACCAGCTGCGCAGCGAGATCGGCATGGTGCTGCAGGACACCTGGCTCTTCGGCGGCACCATCTGGGACAACCTCGCCTACGGCCGTCCCGGCGCATCGAACGAGGAAGTAATGGCCGCCAGCAAGGCAGCATTCGTCGATTCGTTCGTGCAGTCGCTACCCGACGGGTATCAGACCGTCCTGGACGAGGAGTCGAGCAATGTCAGCGCCGGGCAGAAGCAGCTCATCACGATCGCGCGGGCGTTCCTCGCTGATCCGGCACTGCTGATCCTGGACGAGGCAACAAGCTCGGTCGACACCCGCACCGAGCTGCTGGTGCAGCACGCCACCGCGGCGCTGCGCGCCAACCGCACCAGCTTCGTCGTCGCGCACCGGCTGTCGACGATCCGCGACGCCGACCTGATCCTGGTCATGGACGGCGGCCGCATAGTCGAGCAGGGCAACCACCACGAGCTGCTGGCAAGCCGCGGCGCCTATTACGAGCTCTACAGCACGCAGTTCACCCAGCCGGCCACCGAGGACGATCCGGTGCCGGTGCCGTAACCGGATTGGACCGCGCTGGCACACTGCCGAAGGTGGACTACGAGCTGAACTACGCAGGGGCCGACGAGTTCGCCGCGGTCGCGCAGCTCGACGGCGCGAGCTTCGGCTTCCAGTACTCGGAAACGGAACTGCGCGACGCGGAGCTCGATGTCGAGCTCGACACGATCCTGGTCGCCCGCGATGGAAGGCAGATCGTCGGCGCCAGTGCCGAGGTGCCGTTCGAGCTGACCATGCCCGGCGGGCGCCAGGTCGACGTGACCGGACTGTCCTGGGTTTCGGTCGAGATCACCCACCGGCGGCAGGGAATCCTGCGCGCGATGATGGAGCAGCAGGTCCGCGACCGCGCCGCGCGCGACGTCACGGCGATGGTGCTCACTGCGAGCGAAGGCGGCATCTATCCGCGCTTCGGATACGGCATCGCGACCACCGTACGCAAGATCGCCATCGACCGAAGAGCTGCACTTGTCGCGCAACCGGTCAGTGACCACGGTGTCGTCCGGCTGCTCACCGACGAGGCGCGGCCGCTGCTTCCCGGGCTCTACGACCGGTGGCGACGCCAGACGCCCGGCGCGCTCGACCGCAACGAAAAGCGGTGGGAATGGGTGATGCTTGACCGCGACTACCAGCGGCACGGCATGTCCGCGCTGTTCCACCTCGTGCACGCCGACGGCTACCTGTCCTATCGCGTGCGCACCGGGTCGAACGAGGTCGGGGTCCAGAACGTCGGCGTGGTCTTCGACTACGCGCCCTGCACGCCGGCCGCACACGCCGCGTTGTGGCAGGTGCTGCTCGGTATGGATCTGTGCGCACGGATCGAGAGCAGCCGGGTACCGCTGGACGATCCGCTCCCGTTCCTGCTCGCCGACGCTCGACAGGTGACCACCACCGGGCTCGCCGACGGGTTGTGGGTGCGCCCGCTCGACGTATCCGCGTTGCTCTCGGCGCGCCGGTACGCCGTAGATGTCGATGCGCGACTGCGCGTGCACGACGCGCTGCTCGGCGATGCGACCTACCGGCTGCAGGGCGGGCCGGACGACGCGACGTGCGCACGCACCGATGCGGACGCAGACATTGACCTCCACGTGTCCGATCTGGGCGCGATCAGCCTGGGCGGCAGCCGGCTCGTCCCGCTGCTGCGTGCCGGCCGTGTCCGGTGTGCCGACGAGCGGCTGGCAAGCCGGCTGGATCGCGCGTTTCTCGGCGACGTCGCGCCGCAGTACGGCACGGGTTTCTAGCGGTTCCTACAGACCAGGGAACGCCTGCACGGCGCGGTTCGGGTTGAGCTGTTTCCGCCAGTGTGTTGCGCGCACCGCGCTTGCGATCAGTTCGGCCTGTGCCTGCTTGCGGATCGCACCCGAACCCGTGACTTCGGCGGCCCGCGCGTACAGATAGCGCCACCGGGCCGCACAGCCATCCTCCAGCTGTGCGGCGAGCGCACGAGGGGTGCTGGCTTTCGGGTAGAGCGCGGGGTAGTCGCCGGCCGGCGGCGCCGGTGTCGTGCCGGCGGCGGCGATGTCGTCGGCCGTGCGATCACGGACCGTCTCGTGGGCGGCCTGGCAGCTGCGCGCAAGAGCCTGCTGCGCCGACGGCAGCCGAGGTCCGAGCAGCGCATAGCCGAACGCCGCCTGCTGTTCGGCCCGCAGCGCCGCCTGCCACGCGTCGGTCACCGCGGTCATGCGCGCGTCACGTGAGCAGCTCCGCGTGGGTGGCCTCGCTCGCGGCGATGCTCGCGAGCAACGCGGCATCACGACCGGACAGGTGCAGTGCCCGCGCGGCCGCCGCGCGCGACGCGCGCTGCTCACCCTTGCGGACATCGGCCGAGCTGATCCTGCCGGTCGGCTTCGAGGCCAGTGTCGACGGCAAGGCCGACGGCAACGCCGAGGACGAAGCCGGCGTCGTATTCGTCGGCGAGGTTGACGACCCCGGAGCGGGCGCCGGAAAGGCATCGTCGCGGACGGCCGCAGTGAGCGCGGCGAGATGCTCGGCGTGGTCGTTGCGAATTGCGCGCAGCACCCGCTTTTCCGCGCCGTGTGCCTGCGCGACTGCGGCATCGGCCGTCGCGAGCAGGGCCCGCTCGGCGGCAACTGCGGCGGTGAGCTCTTTGGCCACATGTGCAACGAAAGGCAGGCTCTGCGTCGTATGTCGCGACGTGGCCGACACGCCGAGCGCGGCACCGCCCCCGGCCGCGGCTGCGACCAGCACGCCACCACCTACCAGAAATGCGCGTCGCGAGGACGGTGCGGGGCCTGGTTCGGGCACCGCGGGACTGCCATGCAGGGACGGGCTGGTGAAGCCGTCGGAGGTCTCGTCGTCCATCGCGATGCAAGTCTGGCAGAGCCGATAGGCTCAGCAGCCGAAACACGTCGACAACTGGATTGAGCAGGAGAGGTCACGATGCCCGCATCCGCCGGAAGGCCTGCTGCCAACTCGGGCCGCGCCGCCGGAGCTGCGCGTGCGGGCCAGGCCCGCGAGCACCTGCTCGAGGCGCTGAGCCCTGTCGTCGCGGCAACCGGGCACGACCTCGAAGACGTCACTGTCACCTCGGCCGGTCGGCGCAGCCTCGTCCGCGTGATCGTCGACGCCGACGGCGGGGTCGATCTCGACGCGGTGGCAGACGTGAGCCGCGCCGTCTCCGCAGCCCTCGACGACGACGCCGACGGCGGCGCCGCGTTCGCCGGTCCGTACGTATTGGAAGTCAGTTCGCCGGGCGTCGACCGCCCGCTCACCGAGCAGCGGCACTGGCGCCGCGCCGAAGGCCGGCTCGTGCAGGTAACGGTTGCCGAGCAGTCCGTCACCGGACGGATCGTCGACACAGCTGCCGCGGGCGTGACTCTCGACGTCGACGGCGCTCGACGCGAGATCGGCTGGGACGATCTGGGCCGCGGCCGGGTGCAGGTCGAGTTCAATCGCGGGGAGGAGGACTGATTCATGGTCAGCGTCGACATCGCCGCGCTGCGCAGCATCGAGCGTGAGAAGGAGATTCCGTTCAACACGTTGATGGACGCGCTCGAAACCGCGCTGCTCACCGCGTACAAGCACACTGCGCACTCGATGCCGCACGCGCGCGTGGCGATCGATCGCCGCAGCGGCGACGTAATCGTCTGGGCGCAGGATCTCGGTCCGGACGGCGAGATCGTCGAGGAATACGACGACACTCCGACCGACTTCGGCCGGGTCGCCGCGATGACCGCCCGACAGGTGATCCTGCAGCGACTGCGCGATGCCGAACATGACCAGACCTTCGGCGAGTACTCCGGGCGCGAAGGCGACATCGTCACCGGAGTGGTGCAGGCCGATGCGCAGGCGGCGCAGCGGGGAATCGTCCTGGTCGACATTGGGAAGGTCGAGGCCGTCCTCCCGCAGTCCGAGCAGGTACCGGGCGAGAACTACACGCACGGCACCCGGCTGAAGTGCTACGTCGTCGGCGTGACCCGCGGCATGCGTGGCCCACAGGTGACCATCAGCCGCACGCACCCGAGCCTGGTCAAGAAGCTCTTCGCGCTCGAGGTGCCCGAGATCGCTGACGGCAGCGTCGAGATCGTCGACGTGGCCCGCGAGGCCGGGCACCGCAGCAAGATCGCCGTACGCACGACTGTCTCCAGCCTGAACGCCAAGGGCGCGTGCATCGGCCCCATGGGCCAGCGCGTGCGCAACGTCGTCGCCGAGTTGCACGGGGAGAAGATCGACATCGTCGACTGGGCCGAAGACCCGGCGACCTACGTCGGCAACGCCCTCTCGCCGGCGCACGCGCTGGAAAGCCGGGTGGTCGATGCCACCACGCAGTCAGTCCGCGTGGTCGTTCCGGACTTCCAGCTTTCCCTGGCAATCGGACGGGAAGGCCAGAATGCTCGCCTGGCCGCCCGGCTGACCGGCTGGCGCATCGACATCCACAGCGACGCCGAAGCAACGACCCCCGCGGCGCCCCCCGCCGCGACCCCGACGGCGACCCCGACAGCCGCCGCGCCGGCTCCGGCGGCACCGGCGCTGGGCGACACGCCCGAACCCGAGGGGTAGACTGCTCCATGGCCGTCAGTTCGCAGACGGCAGCCGATCCCGATCAGACCGGGCGTACCCCGAATTTGGGGCAAAGCCCGATCCGGACCTGTATCGGCTGCCGAACCCGAGCAGCGGCTGCCGAGCTGCTCCGCGTAGTCGCTGGGCCGGGATCGAACGTGCATCCCGACCCGCGTCGTCGCGCAGCCGGACGAGGTGCCTGGGTGCACCCCGACCCCGGATGCGTCGATCTTGCCGAGCGTCGTCGGGCGTATGGACGGGCCCTGCGGGTGCCCGGCCCACTCGACCTGACGGCTCTACGTGAGTACGTCATGAGCCGCCCGGACGACCTGACCGGCGGAACCCCGCAGGAGTGAATGAGCTATGGGCACTCGATGAAGCGCCAGCAATGAGCACGTCCACCGTCTAGAGGGTCGAGCGGGAATGCCGCCCGACCCTGCAAAAGGAGTCAAGTGGCAGGCAAGGCCCGCGTATCCGCGCTCGCGAAAGAGCTCGGTGTCACCAGCAAGGAAGTTCTCGCCAAACTCGGCGAGATGGGCGAGTACGTCAAGTCCGCATCGTCCACCGTCGAGGCGCCGGTAGAGCGCCAACTGCGGGAGGCATTCCCGGCCCCCGCTCCCAAGCCCGCGAAAAAGGCTGCGGCCAAGAAGGCAGCGCCGGCCGCTGCGACACAGGCGCCGCCGGCACAGGCCCCTTCCGCGGCACCCGCGCCAGCAACGCCGGCCGTGGCGGATCTGGCACCCGCGCCGGTGGCCGAACCGCCGGCACCGGCCGAGCCGGTGGCCCCGGCGGCCTCGGCGAACGGCGCGCCGGTCGCACCGGTCGCGCCAGGCACGCCCGCACCGGGCACCCCCGGTGGCCCGCGGCCCGGCCCGCGCATCGCGAACAACCCCTTCGGCGTCGGTGGCAGCACGCAGCCGTCCCGCACGGCACCGGCGCGCCCCGGCGCGCCGACCGGGCCGGGCCAGATGCCGCCACGACCCGCTGGCCGGCCCGGCGGTAGCGCCGGACCGGGTGGTCCGCGGCCGAACCCCGGCATGATGCCGCCCCGACCGAACCCCGGCACGGTGGCCGGTCGTGGCGCCCGTCCGGGTGGCCCGGGCGGTCCCGGTGGCCCAGGCGGCCCGGGTGGCCGGCCCGGCGCGCCGGGTGGCGGCCGTACCGGCGCGCCCGGGCGCGGCGGCCCCGGTGGTGGCAGCGGTGGTGGCTACCGCGGCGGCCCGAGCACCGGTGGCCCAGGCGGCCCAGGTGGCGGTCCGGGTGGTCCCGGTGGTCCGTACCGCAGCGGTCCGGGTGGCCGTCCCGGTGGCGGCGGCGGCCGCGGTGGGCGCGGCGCCAGCACGGCCGGAGCGTTCGGTCGCCGCGGCGGCCCGGCAGCACGCGGCAAGAAGAGCAAGAAGCAGCGCCGTCAAGAGTTCGACAACATGGACGCCCCGTCGATCGGTGGTGTGCAGGTTCCGCGCGGTAACGGCCAGGTCCTGCGCCTGCCCCGCGGTGCCTCGCTGTCGGACTTCGCCGACAAGATCAACGCGAACCCGGCCTCGCTCGTCCAGGTGATGTTCCACCTCGGCGAGATGGTCACCGCCACCCAGTCGGTCAACGAGGAGACCCTGCAACTGCTCGGTGCCGAGTTGAACTACCAGGTTCAGGTCGTCAGCCCTGAGGACGAGGACCGCGAGCTGCTCGAGTCGTTCGACCTCACCTTCGGCGAGGACGAGGGCGAGGACGAGAACCTCGTCGCCCGCCCGCCGGTGGTGACCGTCATGGGTCACGTCGATCACGGTAAGACCCGTCTGCTCGACGCCATCCGCAAGACCAACGTCATGGGCGACGAAGCCGGCGGCATCACCCAGCACATCGGTGCCTACCAGGTCCACGTCGAGCACGAGGGCCAGGACCGCCCGATCACGTTCATCGACACTCCGGGCCACGAGGCGTTCACCGCCATGCGTGCCCGTGGTGCGGCGACCACCGACATCGTCGTGCTGGTCGTCGCCGCGGACGACGGCGTGATGCCGCAGACGGTCGAGGCGCTCAACCACGCGCAAGCGGCTGACGTGCCGATCGTGGTGGCCGTGAACAAGATCGACAAGGAAGATTCCAACCCGGCCAAGGTGCGCCAGCAGCTCACCGAGTACGGCCTGGTGGCCGAGGAGTACGGCGGCGACACGCTGTTCGTCGACGTGTCGGCGCGGTCGAACCTGCACATCGACGATCTGCTCGAGGGCATCCTGCTCACCGCTGACGCGGCGCTCGACCTGCGAGCCAACCCCGATCAGGACGCGCAGGGCATCGTCATAGAAGCCCGGCTCGACCGCGGTCGCGGTCCGGTGGCCACGCTGCTCGTGCAGCGCGGCACGCTGAACGTCGGGGACTCGGTGGTGGCCGGCGACGCCTTCGGGCGGGTGCGGGCCATGCTCGACGAGAACGGCGACAACGTCGATGTGGCGGGCCCGTCGCGTCCGGTGCAGGTGCTCGGGCTCACGTCGGTGCCCGGCGCCGGCGACTCGTTCCTCGTCGTCGATGAGGACCGCATCGCGCGCCAGATCGCAGACCGGCGGCAGGCGCGTGAGCGCAATGCGCAGCTGGCCTCGACCCGGCGCCGGATCTCGCTCGACGACCTCGACAAGGCGCTCGCAGCCGGTGAGGTGCAGCAGCTCAACCTCATCATCAAGGGCGACGTGTCCGGTTCGGTCGAGGCGCTCGAGGACGCCCTGGTCAACATCGACTTGGGCGAGGCGCGCGAAGAGGTGTCGTTGCGGGTAATCGGCCGCGGTGTCGGTGCGATCACCGAGAACGACGTCAACCTCGCGATCGCCTCGGACGCCGTGGTGATCGGCTTCAACGTCCGTCCCGAGGGCAAGGCGCGTGAAGCGGCCGAGCGTGAAGGCATTGACGTTCGCTACTACACGGTCATCTACCAGGCCATCGACGAGATCGAGGCTGCGCTCAAGGGCATGCTCAAGCCCGAGTTCGAAGAGGTGCAACTCGGTACCGCCGAGGTCCGCGAGGTGTTCCGCGTCCCGCGTATCGGCAACATCGCCGGTTCGCTCGTGCGCACCGGCATCATCCGGCGCAACTCCAAGGCGCGATTGGTCCGTGACGGCACCGTCGTCGCCGACAACCTCACCGTGGATTCGCTCAAGCGGTTCAAGGATGACGCGACCGAGGTACGTGATGGATACGAATGCGGTATCGGTCTCGGCTCGTACAACGACATAAAGATCGAGGACGTCATCGAGACATACGAGTTGAGAGAAAAGCCTCGGGCGTAAGCCGGTCGCTGCACGGGATGGGCCATCTTCAGATACAGAGCTTTTTACATCTTCAGCTGGCCCATCCCGCTCCGCTCCCTCCGCTTTCGTCTCCCGACCGATACCGCTTTGGGGGGTAGCTGGTGGTGATTGGCGCCCTCACTGCTGACGTCCTGCTTGGCGACGTGCATTCGTTGAAGGAGAAGCGCGGCGTCGTGCGGCCGGTGGTCGCAGAGCTGCGCCGGCGTTTTGAAGTGGCGGCAGCCGAGACCGGTGACCAAGATCTACACCGGCGCGCGGAGCTGTCGGTCGCGTTGGTGAGTTCTGAGCACCGGCACGTCAGGGAGGTTCTCGAAGCATGCGAGCGGCTCATCGCCGGACGTCCTGAACTGGAAGTGCTGTCGGTACGGATACGCGTTCTCGATGACGAGGACTTGGGTTAGGAGATCGGAATGGTCGATGCCGGACGCGCTCGGCGACTCGCCGGGCGGATCAAGCAGATCGTGGCCACCCAGATCGAGATGCACATCAAGGATCCGCGGCTGGGCATGGTGACGCTCACCGACGTCCGCGTCACGGGCGACCTGCACGACGCGACGATCTTCTACACGGTGTTCGGCGACGACGCCGCCCACGCCGCTTCGGCCGCCGCGCTCGAGTCGGCCAAGGGCGTGCTGCGCAGCGAGGTCGGCCGGCAGACCGGCGTCAAGTTCACCCCGACACTCACCTTCAAGGTCGATTCGCTGCCCGAGGACGTCCGCCACATCGACGACCTGCTCGCCGTCGCAGCCAAGGTTGACGCGGAGGTCGAGGCGGTCCGTCGCCGCGGCGCGAAGCCGGCCGGTGATCCTGACCCGTATCGAAAGCCGCGCGTCGCGGAGGACGATCCGGACTTGTGAGCGAGCCGCGGCGACCGCGTCCCCGGCGTGACGATGACGGCGCCTGGCCACGCCACCCCCTTCCGGGTCAGGTCAGCCGGCCGCGGCCGGGCGGCACGCACCGCGCCGGCAACAACCGTCCCGCCCTGATCGCGGTACTGGCTGTCGTGGCGATCGGCCTCGCCGCGATCATCGTGATCGTGGTGCGCCGCGACAACGGCTCGTCCGGTGGTGCCGCCGCGCCGACGACGGGCGCCTCGATCGCACCGCAGCCGAACGCCTCGCTGCCGATCACGTCACCGACTGCAACGGGTGCTAGCGACTCAGCCGGGTTCGCCGACCAGAGTGCGGTCAATGATGTGCTCTCGGCGGCCAAGACGGCCGTGCAGACGGTCGACAGCTATGACTATCGCAAACTCGCTGCGGCCAAGCTGGCCGGCGAGAAGGTCAGCACCGGCGCCTTCCTGACCAGGTTCGACGTCTCGTTGCTGGGCTCGATCAAGGCCTCGGCGAGCAAGGCGAAGACCGTGCAGCAGGCGACCGTCGAGAAGATCGGCATCAGTTCGCTGTCCGGTAACCAGGCCAGCGCGGTGGCCCTGGGCCGGCTGCAGGTCACCGATACCGAGCACCCGGGCGGGCACTCCACGCCCCTCACGCTCGGCGTGACGCTGCACAGCAGCGGCGGCACCTGGCGGATCAGCGACATGACCGATCTTGGCGCGAGCGGGACCCTGCAGGCCACGCCGCCGGGCACACCCGGGCTGACCGCGGCAGTCACGGCCGGCGCGCGCGAGGTCGTCGACCTGCTCTCCTACACCCGCAACAATTTCAGCGCCGACCTCAGCCGCGCGCTCAACGGCCTCACCGGCCCGCTGCGTGCCGCGCAACAGGCGCAGGCGAGCTCGCTCAAGTCGAGCATGCTGTCGGGCAGTTTCGACTATGCCGGCGCGGTCCGCGCGGTCGGCATCGAGACCGCGTCCGGAACGTCCCTGCTGATGATCGTCTGCGCGACGGGTACCCGGCTCGACAACACCGGTAAGGCGCTGGAGTCCGGCCCGTTGCGGTACGAGATCGGGGTCAGCTACACCGGCGATCGGTGGCTGGTGAGCGAGTACGTCCCACTGGGCTCGCCATGACCGACACGACCGCCACTTCGGCCGGCGCGACCCGCCGGCTGCTTGCGCTGTCAGCCTCGGCGATCGTCGTGCTGGCGGCCGAGCCGACCTACGTCCTGGTCGACACCGCGGTGGTCGGGCATCTCGGATCCGTGCCGCTGGGCGGGCTCGCTGTGGCCGGGGCATTGATGGCACTGCTCACCATCGTCGGGACGTTCGTCGAGTACGGCACGACATCGCGGGCCGCGCGCTGGTTCGGCGCGGGACGTACCGAGGACGCCATCAACGAAGGCGTCCAGGCGTCGTGGCTCGCGGTCGGCATCGGGGCCGTGCTGGTGCTGCTCGGCGAACTGTTCGCCGGCCCGTTGACCGGCTTGCTCGCCGGCGGCTCGAGTATCACCCAGCACGCGGCCGAATCATGGTTCCGCATCGGCGTGATCGGCATGCCGGGCGTGCTGCTCGTTCTCGCCGGCAACGGCTGGATGCGCGGGGTGCAACGTACCCGCGAGCCGGTGATCATCGTCATCGTCGCAAACGCGCTCTCAGCGGTGCTGTGCCCGGTGCTTGTCTACCCGGTCGGCCTCGGCCTGGCGGGCTCGGCGATTGCGAACCTCATCGCGCAGACCGTTGGCGCGGCGCTCTTCCTGCGCTCGCTGTCGCGTGCTGCCCAGCACGTGCGTCCCGATCGCAAGGTGATGCGCGCGCAACTGGTGGTCGGGCGCGATCTCATCGTGCGCGCGGCGGCCTTCCAGGTCGCGTTCCTCACCGCTGCCGGCGTCGCCTCGCGAATGGGCACCGCGCAGATCGCGGCACATCAGATCGGCTTGCAGTTGTGGGAATTCACCGCGCTGCTGCTCGACTCGTTCGCGATCGCGGCGCAGTCGATGGTCGGCGCAGCGCTAGGCGGATCAGATCCGTCCGGCGCCCGGAAGATGGCCTTGCAGGTGTCCCGCTGGGGCCTGTACGCGGGAGTCGGTTTCGCTGCGATCTACGCGGCCGGTTGGGCGCTGATCCCGGACGTGTTCACATCCTCGGACGCCGTGCTGCATCAGGCGCATGTGCTGTGGCCGTGGTTCATCGGCATGCTGCCCGCGGCTGGCATCGTGTTCGCGCTGGACGGCGTGCTTATCGGCGCCGGCGACGTGGCGTTCCTGCGCACGATCACCATCATCGCCGGCGTGTTCGCGTTCGCGCCGCTCAACCTCGCCGCGCTGCACTGGCACTGGGGGCTCGGCGGGGTGTGGGCCGGCCTGACCGCGTTCATCGTCGTGCGCCTGGTCGGCATGGTGCTGCGAGCCCGTGGCCACCGCTGGATCGTGCTGGGCGTGACACCGTGAGCGGTCCGGAGGCGATTCGGTGAGCGACGGTCTCGTGATCGTGGACAAACCGGCGGGACGTACCTCGCACGACGTGGTCGGCGCGATGCGCCGCCTGGCCCACACCCGCAAGGTCGGGCATGCGGGCACGCTCGACCCGATGGCGACGGGCGTGCTCGTGCTCGGAGTCGGCAAGGCCACCCGGCTGCTGCATCACCTCGTCCTGACCGACAAGGCCTACGCCGCGACGATCCGGCTGGGTCAGGCGACGGTCACCGATGATGCGGACGGTGAGCTGGTGTCGTCGGCCCCGACGGCTGCGGTGACCGAAGCCGCCGTGCGCGCGGCGATGCTGCCGCTCACGGGTGCCATCGAGCAGGTGCCGAGTTCGGTGTCGGCGATCAAAGTCGACGGGCAGCGGTCCTACCAGCGGGTGCGCGAGGGCGCCACGGTCGAACTGGCCGCGCGGCCGGTCACGGTGTCGCGCTTCGAGGCGTTGTCGTTGCGCCGGGCCGACGATCTGCTCGATGTCGAGGTGATCGTCGAGTGCTCGTCAGGAACCTACGTGCGCGCCCTCGCCCGCGATCTCGGCACCGCGCTCGGAGTCGGTGGCCACCTCACCGCACTGCGTCGCACCCTTGTCGGCCCATTCACCCTCGAGATGGCGCACACCCTGGACGACCTCGGCACGCTGGACGATCCGGTCACGATCCCGCTCGCCGAGGCGGTACGTCGCACGATGCCGGTTCGCGCCGTCGACGCGGACGAAGCGCGCGCGCTCTCGTTCGGCAAGGCGCTCTCGGCGTGCGGCCTGCCCGGCATCTACGGCGCCCTGGCGCCGGACGGCAGCATCGTCGCGTTGCTCACCGAAGACGGAACTTCGGCCCGTCCGGTACTGGTGTTCGCCGCGGCGGGGTAGGACCTCGTCGTGCGGGACGAACTGGACGGCGCGCGGGCCCTGCTGCCCGGCGCGCGCCTTGACGATCCCGAACGGCTCGGCAGCAGCGAGCGATCCGCCGTCTGGCGGGTGCGCGCCCAATGGCCGGACACGCCCGAGACCCGCGTGATCGTGAAGTGCTTCGCCGACGCCGGGGAGTGGTGGATGCGCGAGGCCGCCGCGCTGGCCATCATGCCCGACGACGCACCCGCCGCGCGCCAGATCGCGGAGAGTGCTCACCCGCCGATCGTCGTCATGACCGATGCCGGCGCGGGCCCGAGCGTGGCCGACGCGCTGCTCGGTTCCGATGCACAAGAGGCCAGCGATGCAGTCGCGCAGTGGGCCGGCGCCGTCGCTACCCTGCACCGCTCGACGCTCGAGTCGCGGGAGCGGTTTCGGGCTGCGCTCGGACAGCGGTCCGGTGAGGTGCTGCTCAGCGAGTCGCGGATGTCGGCCACCGTCGACGAAGCGGCGCACCGTCTCGAGGAGCACTGCACCAACCTCGACGTGTCCGTCCCGCCCCATGCGCTGCGCGAACTGCGTGACGTGCCGCGACAGCTCAACGGCGAGGCCGCGGCGGCGCTGTCGCCCGATGACGCCTGCCCCGAGGACAACGTGCGCCAGGGTGAGCGGCTGATCCTCGTCGACTTCGAAGGGGCGCAATGGCGGCACGTCGCTTGGGACGTCGCTTATCTCAGCGTCCCGTGGCCGACCTGCTGGTGCTCGTGGCGGATGCCCAGCGACGTGGGCGAGCGCGCCCTCGAGCGCTACCGCGCGACGATCGAAGAGGCGCTGCCCTACGTGCGCGAGCCGCAGTTCCGGCACGATATCGCCGCGGCTGGTGTGGCTTGGCAGTTGATCTCGACGTCATGGTTCCTGGCCGACGCGTTGACCGACGATCCGCCGGCCGAAGATCCGACCAGGCCGACGCCGACCCGGCGCGCGATGATCCTGCACCGGCTCGACGGCGCACGGCGCTCGACCGATCTGCCCGCCGTCGCCGAACTCGCCGAGCGGCTGCGCGCACACCTGGTTACCCGCTGGGGCGAGGTCCCGCTTGCCTTCGCCCCGGCGTTCGAGGAACCCGGGTGACCTGGCGTCGGACATAAGCGCATCGCAAGCGACTTCCAAGCGCGTCGCGCGAATCTTTCGTCGAAGAGATCACCGACGAAGGGTTTCCGCCATGACAGCCACCCGCCCGGCCACCGCCGCTCGGCCCGACACGCGCGAGATGATCGTCGTGCACAACGTGTTCCGCCGCCTCTTCGGCGACCTGCCCGGCTTGATCGGGCAGGTGGCCGAGGGCGACACCGCCCGCGCGGCCCGGCTGTGTGCCAGCGTCGACGAGCTCACGACGGGACTCGAGCACCATCACACCGGCGAGGACGAGCTGCTGTGGCCCGTCCTGCTCGACCGGATCGGTCCGGAATGTGGCACCGTCCTGCGTGCCGAGGAGCAGCACGAGCGGGTGCATGAACTGCTCGAACTGGTCAGGACCCAGGTGCCACCCTTGCGTGCCACCGCCCGAGGCGCCGACCGCGACGCCCTCGCCGCGACACTGACCGAACTCGACGTCGTGCTGCGCGAGCACATGGCTGACGAGGAGCGCTACGTGCTGCCGCTCGTCGAGGAGCACCTCACCCTCGCCGAGTGGGCGCGCTGGGCGAGCGCGGCCGGGCCGGCATTCCGAAGGACCGCCTGCTCATCCAGCTCGGCTGGATGCTGGACGGCACGTCGGCCGCCGACCGGCGCGAGTTCCTCAGCCACCTGCCGCTTCCCGCCCGGGTCGCCTGGCACGTGGCCGGCCGGCGCAGGTTCGCCAAGGAGAAGGTCGCCGTCTACGGCCGCTGACGGGTCGGACCCGCACCGGCCGTCACAGTAGGCTCGCGCTCGTGCAGCGCTGGCATGGACTCGACGCCGTCCCGACCGGCTGGGGCCACTGCGTGGTCACCATCGGCGTGTTCGACGGCGTGCACCGCGGGCACGCCGACATCATCGGCCGGGCCGTGGCGCAGGCCCGGCAGCGCGGCGTGCCGAGCGTGCTGATGACCTTCGTCCCGCACCCGTCGGAGGTGGTGCGTCCCGGTACGCACCCGCCGGTGCTGACGACCATCGTGCGGCGCGCCGAGCTGGTCGAGCAGCTCGGCGTCGATGTCTTCCTGGCCCTGCCCTTCACGCTGGAGTTCTCGCAACTGCCCCCGGACGAGTTCGTGCATCGCGCGCTGATCGAGCGGTTGCACGCGTCGGGCGTGATCGTCGGCGAGAACTTCCGGTACGGGCACAAGGCCGCCGGCGACGTGACCGAGCTGCAACGGCTCGGCGCACGCTTCGGCTTCACCGCCGAGGGCGTGACGTTGCTGCGCGACGGCGAGACCACGCTGAGCGCGACGTACGTGCGCTCGTGCGTGCAAGCCGGCGACGTGAACGCCGCCACCGAAGCGCTGGGCCGTCCGCACCGTGTCGACGGCATCGTCGAGCGCGGTGACCGGCGTGGCCGCGAACTAGGCTTCCCGACGGCGAACCTGCGCACCGAGCAGTGGACCGCCGTCCCCGCCGACGGGGTCTACGCCGGGCGGGCGGTGCGACTGGACGAATGGGGACGAACCGGACCCGGCCCGGCGCTGGGCGTGGCCGCGATCTCGGTCGGCACGAACCCGACCTTCGAGGTGCGCCAGCGCCGCGTCGAGGCGTTCGTCCTGGACTTCGACGGCGACCTGTACGGCGATGCGCTGGGCATCGAGTTCCGGGACCGGCTGCGTGGCATGGAGCGCTACGACTCGGTCGACGCGTTGGTCGAGCAGATGCACAGGGACGTCGCCCGCACCCGCGAACTCGTCCAGCCCTAACCCCTCTTTGCCCCGGGTAGCCACGCTGCCGACGCGTGCCAGCGTGCTCACGCGGGGCAAGGCGTCCGACCCCGCTGGGACAGGACGGGCAGCAAACACTGGTAACATTTAGGGCGCAGGCCGCCCAGCGGCCCTTAGCAGCGTGCGTTACGTCCTCCACCGCGACCCAAACCGGTGGATCGCGCCTGCACCGACACGAAAAGGAGTCGTCCGTGCCACTGGCCAACGACGTCAAGAAGCAGATCATCGCCGACCACGCCTCAGCCGACGGCGACACCGGCTCCGCCGAGGTGCAGATCGCGCTACTCAGCCGTCGCATCAGCGACCTGACCGAGCACCTCAAGACGCACAAGCACGACCATCACAGCCGGCGTGGCCTGCTGCTGCTGGTCGGCCGCCGCCGCCGCCTGCTGAACTACCTGCACCGGACCGACATCAGCCGGTACCGGGCGATCATCGAGCGCCTCGGCTTGCGCCGATAGCTCGCGATCGCACAATCGGGGGACGCGAGCCAACCGGGCTCGCTCCCCTTCGTACAACTTCAACCGCCGGACCGCACACCTGCGCGTCCCTTGCGACTACTGATCCGCAGCGATCGCCGGTCCTCGGTAGTGGCGGACGGAGACCGAGCCGGTGGGCTCGGGGCTCGTCCGCTTCGATCGAAGACCGGCACCCACTTCAGGGTGTTCCGCTCGTTCGTCGCAACTGTGCCCCGGCAGACGACGAGAGGGGTCTATCCGCAGTGACGGAGACCATCGACGCCGAAAGCGGCGTCTACGAGACCGAAGCAGTCATCGACAACGGCAGCTTCGGCAAACGCACCATCCGCTTTGAAACCGGACGGCTGGCCAAGCAGGCCGCCGGTTCGGTCGTCGCCTATCTGGACGACGACACCATGCTGCTCTCGGCCACCACGGCCGGCAAGCACCCCCGCGAGGGCTTCGACTTCTTCCCGCTGACGGTCGATGTCGAGGAGCGCATGTACGCCGCGGGCCGCATCCCCGGCTCGTTCTTCCGCCGCGAGGGACGTCCGAGCGAGGACGCCATCCTCACCTGCCGCCTGATCGACCGCCCGCTGCGCCCGACCTTCATCAAGGGCCTGCGCAACGAGGTGCAGGTCGTCATCACGGTGATGGCACTCAACCCCGACCACGCCTACGACGTGCTCGCGATCAACGCCGCATCGGCGTCCACGCAGATCTCCGGCCTGCCGTTCAACGGCCCGGTCGGCGGCACCCGCGTCGCGCTGATCGACGGCCAGTGGGTCGGTTTCCCGCTGCACAGCGAGCTTGAGCGCGCCACCTTCGACATGGTCGTCGCCGGCCGCGTTCTCGAGAGCGGTGACGTCGCGATCATGATGGTCGAGGCCGAGGCAACCGAGAACACCATCGAGCTGATCGCCGGCGGGGCCACCAAGCCCACCGAAGAGGTCGTGGCCGAAGGCCTCGAGGCAGCCAAGCCGTTCATCGCAGCGCTGTGCAAGGCGCAGGCCGATCTCGCCGCCAAGGCCGCCAAGCCGGTCGCCGAGTTCCCGGTCTTCCTCGACTACCAGGACGACGTGTACGCCGCGGTCAGCGACGAGGTCGCCGAGCCGCTCGCGCGGGCGCTGACCATCGCCGACAAGCAGGAGCGCGAGACCCAACTGGACCGCATCAAGGACCAGGCCAAGGAGCTCGTCGGCTCGAAGTTCGAGGGTCGCGAGAACGAGATCAGCCCGGCCTACCGCGCGCTGACCAAGAAGCTGGTGCGTCAGCGGATCCTGCGCGACAAGGTGCGCATCGACGGCCGCGGCCTGGCCGACATCCGCACGCTCTCGGCTGAGGTCGAGGTCGTGCCGCGCGTGCACGGTTCGGCGCTGTTCCAACGCGGCGAGACCCAGATCCTGGGTGTCACCACGCTGAACATGCTCGGCCTCGAGCAGAAGCTCGACACGCTGAGCCCCAACCGCACCAAGCGGTACATGCACAACTACAACTTCCCGCCGTATTCGACCGGTGAGACCGGCCGGGTCGGTTCGCCGAAGCGGCGCGAGATCGGCCACGGCGCGCTTGCCGAGCGTGCCCGGGGGCCGGTGCTGCCGAGCCGCGACGAGTTCCCGTACGCGATCCGGCAGGTGTCCGAGGCGCTGAGCTCCAACGGCTCGACCTCGATGGGCTCGGTCTGCGCGTCGACGCTCGCCCTGCTCAACTCCGGCGTGCCGCTGAAGGCACCGGTCGCAGGTATCGCCATGGGCCTTGTCTCCGACACAGTCGACGGCACCACCGAGTACGTCGCGCTCACCGACATCCTCGGCGCCGAGGATGCGTTCGGCGACATGGACTTCAAGGTCGCCGGGACGAAGGAGTTCGTCACCGCCCTGCAGCTCGACACCAAGCTCGACGGCATCCCGTCCGAGATACTGGGTGCCGCGCTCAAGCAGGCCCGCGACGCGCGGCTGCACATCCTGGACGTCATGGCCGAGGCCATCGACGGCCCGGACGAGATGAGCCCGTACGCCCCGCGCGTCACCGTGGTGAAGATCCCGGTCGACAAGATCGGTGCGGTCATCGGCCCCAAGGGCGCGATGATCAACTCGATCCAGGACGAGACCGGCGCGCAGATCACGATCGAGGACGACGGCACGATCTACGTCGGTGCGGCCGATGGCCTGTCCGCGCAGGCAGCGGTCGACCAGATCAACGCGATCGCCAACCCGCAGATGCCGAAGGTGGGCGAGCGCTTCCTGGGCACCGTGGTCAAGACTGCGGCGTTCGGTGCGTTCGTCTCGCTGCTGCCCGGCAAGGACGGCCTGATCCACATCAGCAAGCTCGGCCGCGGCAAGCGCATCGGCAAGGTCGAAGACGTAGTGAACGTCGGCGACAAGCTGCAGGTCGAGATCGCTGAGATCGATGCACGCGGCAAGATCAGCCTCGTGCTCGTCGACGACGACGCGGCTGCGCCGAAGGCCGACGCCGAGGCTCCCGCCGAAAGCTGACCGCCCGCTCCACACTCGAGATCAACAGGCCCGAACTGCCCTAGGGGCGGTTCGGGCCTGTTGAGCATGGAGAGGGTTAGGCGGCGGGGAAGAGTGGCTGGCCCGTCTCGAGGACGGTCTTGAGACCGTCGACCACGGTCAGCCAGCCGATCCCGCCGACGCTCTTCGCGGTGATCGGGGAGTTCTCGAGCTGGTCATGGGTGACGGTGAGCAGGCAGACTCCGCCGTCCTGCTCCTCGATGCGCCAGGTCACCCGGCTGGCCGGCTCGGCAGCCATCTCCGGCGCGTAGAGCGAGCGCCACGGCACCACCAGCCGGTGCGGCGGGTCGGACTCGAGGATCACCTCGTCGCCCCAGACCTGTTTGCCGTCGGGCGAGGTGTAGCGCATCGGCGTACCCGCCTCGCCGGTGGTCTCGACGTGCGCGCCGTGGAAGTACAGGCTGCTGAACTCGGGTCTGGTGATGGCGTCCCAGATCTGCTGCGCCGATGCCCTGATCAGCACTTGGTAGACCTGCGCGGTGTCGGTCATCGGTCGTTCTCCAGTTCGCGTTTGAGGTCGGCGAGCGCCGAGATCCGGTGCTCGGTGTACTTGTCGATCCAGCGGTCATGGATGAGCCGGATCGGGACCGGATTGAGGAAGTGCAGCTTTTCCCGGCCCGCGCGGCGGGTGGTGACCAGGCCGGCGCCCTCGAGCACCCTGAGGTGCTTCATCACGCCGAATCGGGTCATCTGTGCCCTCTCGGACAGTCCACGCTCCAGCTCCGCGAGCGTGCGGCCGTCGCGTTCGAAGAGCTGATCGAGCAGGTGTCGACGGGTGGGGTCAGCGAGTGCCTTGAAGACACCGGCCAGCTCGTCGTCGTCCACTTCGGTCAAGATAGGTGACCATTTAGTCACATGTCAAGATGGACGGACCGAGACGACCGGGGGAGGGACGCGTGCCGCAGCTCGGCCTGCGCGGGCTCAAGGAACTGCCCAGCGAGGTGCGCGCGCTCATCGGCGTGGCCTTCATGGTCGCGCTCGGCTTCGGGCTGGTGCTACCGGCGATCCCGCTGTTCGCGCGCCAGTTCGGCGTGAGCAAGACCGCCGCCGGCGCGGTGATCAGCGCCTTTGCCCTGACTCGGCTCGTCGCGGCCCCGTTCGTCGGACGCATCGTCAACGCGATCGGCGAACGGGTCGTTCTCGCCACCGGGATCGGCGTCGTGGCAGTGTCCAGCCTGCTGTCCGGGCTGGCCCAGGACTACTGGCAGCTGCTGGTCCTGCGCGGCGCCGGCGGTATCGGCTCGATCATGTTCAGCGTCAGCGCGGCGAGCCTGCTGATCCGCGTCACGCCCAGCCACCAGCGCGGGCGGGCGCAAGGCGTGTGGGCCGGCTCGTTCCTGGTCGGCTCGATCGCCGGGCCGGCAGTCGGCACGGTGGCGAGCTTCTCGCTGCGGTTGCCCTTCTTTCTCTATGCCGCGACGCTCGTCGTCGCCGGCGCGATCGGCCTAGGCGCCTTGCGGCACAGCGAGATGGCGGCGCGCCAGGTGTCTCGCGCCGAGGTTTTGCCGCTGGCCACGGCCCTGCGCAATCGGGCCTACGTCGGCGCGCTCGTCGCCTCGTTCGCCGGCGATTTCGCCGTCGTCGGGGCCCGCGTGTCGATCGTGCCGCAGTTCATCACCGACCGCTTGCACCTCTCGACGGCCTGGGTCTACCTGGCCTTCCTGGTGGTGAGCCTGGTCAGCGGCGCCTTGCTGCTGCCGTTCGGCCATATCGCCGACACCCGCGGCCGGCGCCCCGTCATCATCGGCGGGCTCGCGCTCGGCGCGGTGGGATTTGCGTTGCTGCCCTCGTTCGCGAGCCTGGCCGGGTTGCTGGTGTGCATGGTGTTGCTCGGGTTTGCCGGCGCGGCCGACTCGGTGGCGCCGGGCGCAGTGCTTGGTGACGTGGTGGGCAGTCGGGGTGGGACGGTCGTTGCCGTGTTCCAGATGGCCGGCGACCTCGGCGCGGTTCTCGGGCCGGTCATTGCCGGGTCGATGGCCGACAACCACGGCTACGGCCCGGCGTTCCTCGTCGCCGCCCTCGTCGCCCTGACGCCGCTGCCTTTCGTCGCGCTGGCCCGCGAAACGCTGATCCGGCGCGAGAGCGCCGCGGCTGTGACCAGTCCAACCTGACAGATCGCTAGAACGACACGCCGAACCACGCGTCGGTAGGCCGGCACGTTGTATTGTCTTGCTAGCAGGTATTATCTATCAAGCCAATGGGAAAGATCAGATTACATCTGATCGCCGATCCGAGGAGAGCCCTACACGATGAAGACCGTATTGCGACCGCGTCGCGTGGCCGCTGCGCTGGCCCTCGCCTCTGCCGCTGTGTTGGGCGTGAGTGCCTGCACCTCATCCGGTGGCGGGAGCGGCAACAGCATCAGCATCGTGGCGTTCTCCGTTCCGAAGCCGGCCTACGACGCGCTGTCGACCGCGTTCCAGAAGACCTCGGCCGGCAAGGGCGTGAAGTTCTCGGCGTCCTACGGCCCGAGCGGAACCCAGGCCGGCCTCGTTGCGAGCGGGCAGAAGGCTGACTACGTCGGCTTCTCGCTCGAGCCCGACATGGCCAAGCTGGTCCCGACCTATGTCGACCCCAACTGGAACAGTGGCTCGAGCAAGGGCACCGTGTCGCAGTCGGTCGTGGTCATTTGCGTGCGCGCCGGTAACCCGAAGCACGTCACCGGGTGGAGCGACCTGATCAAGCCCGGCGTCAAGATCGTCACGCCTGACCCGGCAACCTCCGGCTCGGCGAAGTGGAACCTGCTGGCCGCCTACAGCCATGTGCTCGCCGACGGCGGCACCACAGCTCAGGCCGAGCAGTACGTGGGCGCATTCTTCAAGAACGTCGTGAGCAAGCCTGACAGCGGCGCCGACGCGATGGCCACCTTCACCAGCGGCACCGGCGACGTTCTCGTCTCCTACGAGAATGAGGCGATCTACGCCCGGCAGACCGGAAAGAAGATCGACTACGTCGTCCCGGACGAGTCGATCCTCATCCAGAACCCGGGTGCGATCACCAAGAACGCCTCCAAGCCGTCGGCGGACTTCCTGAAGTTCGTCGAAAGCGATCCGGGCCAGAAGATCTTCGCGAGCGTGGGCTTCCGACCGGTCAACCCGAACCTCTCGCCCGGCACGGTGCAGGGCGCGAACGACCCGAGTAACCCGTTCCCGAAGGTGAAGAAGCTGACCACGATCGACCAGCTGGGTGGCTGGGACACGGTCAACTCGAAGTTCTTCGACCCGGACAAGGGGATCATCACCAAGATCGAGAACAGCAGTAGCTGATGACAGCAACGTTCGACGTTGCCGAAGGTGGAGCGCCGCTTGCGGCCGCGCCGCTCACCCGCTCGTCCAACGACGAGGGCGGTGAGCGGCTCAGCCGCGGTTCGGGCCTCGGCCTGGGGATCGCGGTCATCTGGCTGAGCCTGCTCGTCCTGATCCCACTCGCCGCAGTCGTGGCGAAGGGATTCGGTGGCGGTTGGTCGGGATTCTGGACGGCGATCACCCGCACCCAGGCGCTGGACGCGCTGTGGTTGACGGTGTGGACCTCGCTGCTCGTCGCTGCAGTCAACGCCGTCATGGGCACGTTGATCGCGTGGGTGCTGGTGCGCGACAAGTTCCGGGGCAGCCGGCTGATCGACATCGTCATCGACATCCCGTTCGCCTTGCCGACGATCGTCGCTGGTGTCGTGCTGCTCAGCGTCTACGGCACCAACAGCCCGGTCGCGATCAACCTGCTCGGCACGCAACGGGGCATCGCCTTCGCGATGCTGTTCGTGACGCTCCCGTTCGTCGTGCGCAGCGTGCAGCCGGTGCTCGCGGCGCTGGACCTCGAGTCCGAGCAGGCCGCGGCGTGCCTCGGCGCCGGGCCGCTCGTCATCTTCCGGCGGATCGTGCTGCCGCTGCTTCTGCCGGCCATCGCATCCGGCGCGGCACTTGCATTCGCCCGCGCAATGGGTGAGTACGGCACGGTGCTGCTCATCGGGGGCGGGCTGGATCGCACCAAGGTGGCCTCGATGTATGCATTCCAACTGCATCAGGCATTCGATGATCAAGGTGCCGCCGCGGTCGCGACGGTGCTGCTCGTGATCAGCCTGGTTGTCATCCTCAGCCTCGACCTCATCCAGCGCCGGATGGCTCGCCGTGGCTGACAGCGTCGCAACGAGCATCACGCCGGGTACCCGCTCGCGGATGATCCAGCGTGCCCTCGTCATCGCATACGTTGCGGTGCTCGTGCTCGTCCCGCTCGTTGTCGTGACGTGGAAGACCTTCGAGGACGGGATGTCCGCCTTCTGGACTGCGCTCAGCAGCGATCAGTCGGTAACCGCGATCAAGCTCACCGCCGAGGTCTCGGTCGCCGCAGTCATACTGAACACGATCTTCGGTGTCGGGATGGCGATCCTGCTCACGCGCTATCGGTTCCCCGGGCGGCGCCTGCTCGGCGCGCTCGCCGATCTGCCGATCTCAGTGTCACCGATCGTCGTGGGTCTGGCGCTGCTGCTCGTCTACGGGCCCAACTACTTCTTCGGCAAGCAGCTGGCCGGCGTTGGGATCTCGTTGATGTTCAACGTGCCGGCCATGATCATGGCGACCGCGTTCGTTTCGCTGCCGCTGATCCTGCGTGAGATCGTCCCGGTGCTCGACGAAGAGGGCATCGATCAGGAACAGGCCGCGCGAGTGCTCGGCGCCAACGTCTGGCAACGGTTCCGGCGCATCATCCTGCCGACGATCCGCCCCGCGCTGATGTACGGCATCGTGCTCGGCCTGGCCCGGTCGATCGGCGAGTTCGGGGCGGTCGCCGTGGTCTCGGGCAACTTCAGTGGTGCGAACGCGACCCAGACGATGCCGCTGGCAATCGCCGAGCGGTTCAACCAGGGCGTCGGCGGTTACTACCCGCTCGCGTTCCTGCTGATCGTGGTGACCGTGCTCGCGATCGTCCTGACGTCGATCCGTCGCAAGAAGAAGGTGGACGCCCAATGAGTATCGAAGCGAGCGGTATCGCGAAGAGGTTCGGCAATTTCGTCGCACTCGACGACGTCGACCTGACGGTCGCGAGCGGACGCCTGACCGCCCTGCTGGGGCCCAGCGGCGGCGGGAAGTCCACCCTGCTGCGAATCATCGGCGGGCTCGAGGAGCCCGATGCCGGGCAGGTGAGCATCGACGGCCGCGAGATCACCGGCGTGCCCGCACAGCGCCGCAACGTCGGCTTCGTGTTCCAGCACTACGCCGCGTTCAAGCACCTGTCGGTGTACCGCAATGTCGCGTTCGGGCTCGAGATCCGCAAGCGGCCCAAGGACGAGATCCGCAAGCGGGTGCACGAGCTGCTCGAACTGGTCCACCTCGAGCAGTTCGCCGACCGGTTGCCCGCGCAGCTGTCCGGCGGCCAGCGCCAGCGGATGGCCTTGGCGCGCGCGCTCGCCGTCGAACCGTCAGTGCTGTTGTTGGACGAGCCGTTCGGCGCGCTCGACGCCAAGGTGCGCCGTGAGCTGCGCGACTGGCTGCGCCGACTGCACGACGACGTGCACGTGACCACCGTCTTCGTCACCCACGACCAGGAAGAGGCGCTCGAGGTCTCCGACGAGATCGTGGTGATCAATCACGGGCGCATCGAGCAGGTCGGCACGCCGGCCGATCTCTACGACAAGCCGGCCAACGACTTCGTGATGGAGTTCCTCGGCCCGGTAACCCGGCTCGGCGACCGGCTCGTCCGCCCGCACGACCTCGAACTGTTCCCGCTCCAGGTCGACGGATCGATGCCGGGCGAGGTGACGCGGCTGCAGCGAATCGGCTTCGAGGTCAGGGCCGAACTGCGTGTCGGTGACCAGACTCCGTGGGCTCAGCTGACCCGCGGCCAGGCCGAATCGCTGGAACTCGCCGACGGTTCCCGGGTGTGGGTACGCGCAGCTGACTAAGTCTTTGCGAAGATGCCGGGGTGCAGATCTCGGCGAAGTCGGACTATGCAATCCGGGCGTTGTTGCAATTAGCGACGAATGAACCGGATTTGGTGAAGGTCGATGTCATCGTGCGCGAGCAGGGATTGCCGCGCAAGTTCGTCGAGGCCATCCTCGGTGAACTGCGCCGTGACTCGATCGTGCGCAGCCAGCGCGGCGCCGAGGGTGGCTACGCCCTGGCCCGTCCGGCCGGCGAAATCACGCTCGGCGCGGTGATCCGGGCCGTTGACGGCCCGCTGGCCGAGGTGCGTGGCCTGCGCCCGCACGAAACCACCTACACCGGCGTCGCGGCACACCTGCCCGATGTCTGGATCGCGGTGCGCGCGAGCCTGCGGCGGGTGCTCGACGAGACGACGCTGGCCCACGTCCTGAGCGGGAAGCTCCCGGCCGCGGTGCGGCGGATGGTGGACGAGCCGGACGCGTGGTTGCCCCGGTGAGTCCGTGAAGCTGGAGCTCGCGAAGGGTGACATCACCTCGATGCGGGTCGACGCGATAGTCAACGCGGCGAATTCCTCGCTGTTCGGCGGCGGCGGCGTCGATGGCGCGATCCACAAGAAGGGTGGTCGAAAGATCCTTGCGGCCTGCCGCGAGCTACGAAACACGAAGTACCCGGACGGCCTGCCCGCCGGTGAGGCGGTCCATACGACGGCGGGCAAGCTGAAGGCCCGGTGGGTCATCCACACGGTCGGCCCGATCTACCGTCGCGGCGACGTCGAGACGCTGCGCTCCTGCTACCGCAACAGTCTGGCGATCGCCGCCGAGCTCGGCGCTACCACCGTGGCCTTCCCGCTGATCTCTGCGGGCTCCTACGGGTGGCCCGCCGATGACGCCACCCGGCAGGCCATCGACACGATCTCCGCCGCACCCAATGACGGGGTAGCCACCCTCGTCCTGTTCTCGGCCGAGACGTTCGAGCTGGCGCAATCGATCTTTGCTGGCGCGTGATCCGGAGTTAGGGTTGCCAACATGGGCGACATCGGGCACACCGCGGCGCACTTCGAAGTGCTGCCCGCCGGGCTGACGATCCCGCAGCCGGACCCGGTGCCGGTTCCGGACCCCGAGCCCACGCCTGAGCCGATCCCCGACCCGCCGAGTTCCGAGTAGGGCAGCGCATGGCGCAGTTCTCGGGCTGCGAACCGCTGGTCGGCGAGATCGTCGGGCTGCGGAGCTTCCGGGTGGACGAGTCGGGCCTGCTGCTTCCGCTCTACGCCAGGGAAGCCTGGTACGACGGGACGAACACGGCCGTCTGCGCCCCGCCGACCGGTGATCGGGCGCGATCCGACCACCCGGTTGCCGCGCCCGACTGCGAATGCGGCTTCTACGCCTACGGCACCGAGACCGCCGCCGCCCGAAACCGGAACATGCGGTTCGTGCAGGCCGTGGTGTCGTGCTGGGGCAGCGTGGTCGCCGGCACGCAGGGCGTGCGCGCGCAGCACGCCCGCATCGACGCCATCTGGCTCGGTGCTGCCGTACCGCGCGGCTTACGGGCGCGGATCGCACAGCACTACCCGAGTGCACGCATCTACGCCGACCAGGCGGCCATGCTCGCCGAGCACCCGCTCTCGGTACTGCCGTGTTACGACGCGCCGCCGCAACACCGCACGGCCTCGCGGGCCTTGTCGGCGCTGCTCGGGGCCGCGATGCTGACCCTCGGGCTGTTGCCCTCGTCCCTCGTCGTCGGTCCGGTGCGCGACCTCTGGTTGACCGCGATCGTCCTCACGGCCGCGCTTGCGCTGTGGTTGCTCATCGGGTCGCACGGCCGCAGTCACCTCGCGGCTGCGGTGGTGTTTGCCGGCCTCACCGCGTGGCTGGTGGCGCCGGTGTTCGGCTGGGCGGGCTGGCTGTTACGGCTGCCGGTGCTGCGCGCGCTGCTGGTGGCCACCGGGGGATACTTGCTCTCACTTCGTCCCGGCTACTTCCCGGTGGTGAAGTCCGCACGACAGCGCACTTTCTGCGGCGTGCGGCCCTGAACCGAGGTGCCCATAGGATCGGGGGATGACCTCGACCCGGGCCGTGACCCGGCGCCTGAACGCCAACGGCGGCGGCGCGATCACGCGCACCGTGCTCCCCGGCGGGATGCGCGTGGTCACCGAGGCGATGCCCGCGGTGCGCAGCCTGAGCGTCGGGGTCTGGGTTCCGGTCGGATCACGCGACGAGTCTCGCGGGCTGGCCGGCACGAGCCACTTCCTCGAACACCTGCTGTTCAAGGGCACGAGCACCCGCTCAGCGCTCGACATAGCATCGGCGATGGACGCGGTGGGCGGTGAGTTCAACGCTTTCACCGAGAAGGAGCACACCTGCTACTACGCGACCGTGCTCGACCGTGATCTCGAACTGGCCATCGACATCATCTCCGACGTCGTCCAGCACGCGGTGATCACCGCGCAGGATGTCGACATCGAACGCAGCGTCGTGCTGGAAGAGATCGCGATGCGCGACGACGATCCCTCCGATCTGGTCTTCGACGAGTTCGCGACCGCACTGCACGGCGACGTCCCAATCGGCCGGCCCATCCTCGGCACGGTCGAGTCGATCACTGCGCTGACCCGACCGCAGGTGCACGGCTACTACCAACGCCGTTACCGGCCCGAGGATCTGGTGGTCTCCGTAGCGGGCAACATGGCGCACGGCGACGTACTGCGTCTCATCCGGCGGCATTTCGAACCCGGCTCGGGGGATGCACGTCCGGTGCGCCGCGGCGAGGATGCCGCGGCTCGTCCCGCGACTGCGGTACGGGTCGTCGGCGACGATACCGAGCAGGCGAACGTGGTGCTGGGCATGCGCGGGTTGTCCCGGCACGATCCGCGCCGCTTCGCGGTGGGAGTGCTCTCGGCCGCGCTCGGCGGCGGGATGAGCTCTCGATTGTTTCAGCGGATCCGCGAGCAACGCGGCCTGGCCTACTCGGTCTACTCGTTCACCCAGGCCTACGCCGACACCGGGCAGTTCGGTGTCTATGCGGGCTGCCAGCCGGGCAAGGCGGACGAGGTGTTCGGCCTGATGAGCGCCGAACTGGACGCCGCGGCGCACGGCGGACTGACCGATGCCGAGATCGACCGCGGCAAGGGCCAGATGCGCGGCGCGATCGTGCTCGGTCTCGAGGACTCCGGGTCGCGGATGACGCGGATCGGCAAGAGCGAGCTGACCTACGGCGAGATCATGGGCCTGGACGAGCTGCTTGCCGAGGTCGATGCCGTGACTCACGACCTCGTCGCCGAGGTGGCTGCCGACCTGCTCGCGCGCCCACGCTGCCTGACCGTGGTGGGGCCGTTCGGCGACCACGATTTCGACGGGGCGCTTTGATGAGCGAGCCGGTACGGGTCGGCGTGCTGGGCGCTCGCGGTCGGATGGGTCGCCAGGTCTGCAAGGCCGTCGACGCTGCCGACGACCTCGAATTGGCGGCGATGGTCGACGTCGGCGACCGGCTGCTCAGCGTCGCCGATGCGGGCGCGCAGGTGCTCGTCGACTTCACCCATCCCGATGTGGTGATGGACAACATCCGGTTCGCCATCGACCAGAACATGCATGCGGTGGTCGGGACGACGGGCATCAGCGCCGACCGGCTCGCCACGGTTGCGGGGTGGTTGCGGGACACCCCCGAGCTCGGCGTCATCGCCGCGCCCAACTTCGGCATCGGCGCGGTGCTGTCGATGAAGTTCGCGCAGCTGGCGGCGCGGTTCTATGAATCAGCCGAAGTCATCGAACTGCACCACGCGGGCAAGGCCGACGCGCCCTCGGGCACGGCCGCGCGCACTGCGGCGCTGATCGCCGCCGCACGGCACGAGGCCGGCATGGCCGCGGTCCCCGACGCAACCTCGCAGGAACTGGCGGGCGCCCGCGGTGCCGAGGTCGACGGGGTGCATGTGCATTCGGTGCGTGCCGCCGGAATGGTGGCCCATCAAGAGATCATCTTCGGTACCGAAGGTGAGGTGCTCACGATCCGGCACGACTCACTCGACCGGGCGTCGTTCATGCCGGGCGTCCTGCTCGCGGTGCGCGAGATCTCGTCCCGTCCGGGCCTGACGGTCGGGATCGAGTCCCTGCTCGGGCTGTGAACTCGCGGCGGGTCGTTGCGGTCCTACTGGTCGCGCTCGCTGCATACTTCGCGCTGATCGGGTACCGGGCGGTCTACCTGTTCGGGCAGCACTCAATCGGCTTGAAGGTGCTCGGTGGCGCGGTGCTCGTGCTGCCGTTGATCGGGATCGTGCTTGTCGTCGCTGAGGTGCGCTTCGGGCTGGCGACGCAACGGCTCGCGGTCCGCATGGACACCGACGGGATCCCTCCGACTGCGGCTCCGGTGCGCACGGCCAGCGGGCGGATCGACCGCGACGCAGCCGATGCAGTGTTTGCGGCTTGCCGAGCATCGGTGGAAGCCGAACCGTCCGACTGGCATAACTGGTACCTGCTCGCGGTGGCCTACGACGACGCGGGCGATCGCCGCCGCGCGCGGGCCGCGATGCGCACCGCGATCGAGCAGGCGGCATGAACGAGCGAGATTTGCCGCCGATCCTGCGGCCCGGCTTGCGCGCGGCGCTGGTCGGTACGCGCGGCCGATCCGGATCACCGCACCAGCTGCACTACTACGACGGGCCTGGCAACCACTTCTGGACGATCCTGCACATGAGCGGTCTCGTGCCCGCCCGCCTCGAACCCGACGATGACGAGCGGTTGCCCGAGTTCGGCCTGGGCCTGACCGATCTGGTGTACCGCGGCGGCGCGCCCGACCTCGACCGGCTGCACCGGCAGTTGCGCCGTGCCCGTCCGCGCGTCGTTGCGTTCGTCAGCAAGACCGCGGCAGCCTCCTATGCGAGCGTGACCAAGCAGCGGCAACCGCGTGGATACGGAGCGCTGTCGTGGCGCGTGGCCGGGCGTCCGGCATTCGTGCTGCCCGGGTCGTCGGGCGCGAACAACGCGATGTCGTTACCCCTACGCGCGGCGATGTGGCGCGATCTGGCCGACTTCATCGAGACCGTCCAGCTCAGTCCCGTCCCACATGGGTGTCGAGCCAATCGGTGAGCGGCGCGATCGCGCGCCATGCCTTGGTCACCTCGGACTGCGCGCGCTTGGTGGCCAGCCATCCGGGACACCCGAAATCCTTGTGCACCGTGAGCGACTTGTAGCGCAGCAGTTCGGCGCGCGGGTGCTCCTTGTCGTAGCCGGACGGGACTCGGGTGAGCTGGTGGCCGCCGAGTTCGAACCCCGTGCGCTGCACCGACTTGATCGCGCGGTCGAGGGCCGGGCCGGCGACGTCGTCGGCGATGCCGCGGCGAAGGCGGTCGACCTGCGCCGATGAGGTGTCCCAGTAGCCGGCCGCGACGTAGAGCCCCGCGGCGGACACGTGCAGATAGGTCGACGATTCGGTGAACCAGACGCCCTGGTGCGTCTTGTACGGCGTCTTGTCCTTGCTGAAGCGCACATCGCGGTACGGGCGGAAGAACTTCGGCGCGCCGAACTCCTTGGCGAGTACTTCGGCCAGCGCCTGGATGGGTGCGCGCACCGCCTCCTCGTACAGGGACTTGTGGGCCGTCCAGAAGGCTTTGGAGTTGTCCGCCTCGAGGTCTTCGTAGAAGTCCAGCGCCGCCGTCGGAATTCCGTCGAAGCTCACGCCGCTACGTTACGGCTGCGGTACCTCGGTCCCAGCCTTGCCCCGCGTACGCACGCTGCGCGACGCCGCGAGCGTGACTACGCGGGGCAAGGCTGATCGGGCTGGTTCTAGTACCAACGGGCAATTGTCGAGCGAACCTGCGGCGGCCGAGGCTGAGTACATGCCGCTCCCGCTCGTGCTCACCGT
>DASRSG010000134.1:0-4317 GCA_035656595.1 Jatrophihabitantaceae bacterium
TCGGTGCATCACAGATGCGGTCGGGCCGCCCGAGCCGCCCAGCACCATCAGCGATGCCGAGACCGGGACGGCTCTGGCCAGCCTTGCCCCGCTAACGCACGCTGGCAGCGCCGCGCAGCGTCCGTACGCGGGGCAAAGCGGCCGTGGCGGCTGGAACTACAGGAACCGCGAAATGATCTCTTTCATGATCTCGTTGGTGCCGCCGTAGATCTTCTGGATGCGCGAATCGGTGAACATCCGCGAGATCGGATACTCGGCCATGTACCCGTAGCCGCCGAAGAACTGCAGGCACTCGTCGGCCACGTCGCACTGGGCCTGCGTCAGCCACCACTTCGCCATCGACGCGGTCGGGATGTCCAACTCGCCGGCCAGGTGCTTGCTGATGCAGTCGTCGAGGAAGACCCGTCCGATCTTCGCCGTGGTTGCCACCTCGGCGAGCTTGAACTTCGTATTCTGGAAGGCGAAGACGGGCTTGCCGAACGCCTGCCGCTCCTTCGTGTACTTCAGCGTCAGGTCGAGCGCGACCTCGATCGCGGCCACGGCGGCAACGGCGAGGACGAGCCGTTCTTGGGCCAGTTGCTGCATCAGCTGGACGAAACCCTGTCCCTCTTCCGCGCCGAGCCGGTTCGTGACCGGCACGCGGACACCGTCGAAGAACAGCTCGGCGGTGTCCTGCCCGTGCTGCCCGATCTTCTTCAGCACCCGCCCGCGAGCGAAGCCCGCCACGCGGTCGGTCTCGACGACAAGCAACGAGATGCCCGCCGCGGCGTTCTCGGGATCGGTCTTGGCCACGACGATGACCAGGTTCGCCAGGTACCCGTTGGAGATGAACGTCTTCGAGGCGTCGATCACATACTCGTCTCCATCGCGGATCGCCTTGCTCTTCACGTTCTGCAGGTCCGATCCAGTACCCGGTTCGGTCATCGCGATCGCGCCGACCAGCTCGCCGGTGGCCAGCCGCGGCAGCCAGTGCCCCTTCTGCTCCTCGGTGCCGTAGTTGAGGATGTAGTGCGCGACGATCGTGCTGTGCACCGCGGTGCCGAGGCTGCCGGTGAGGGCGCGGATCTGCTCCTCGGCCATCACCGCCTCGTGCGCGAACGTCCCGCCCCCGCCGCCGTATTCGATCGGGACGGACGGGCACAGCAGCCCGAGTTCGCCGGCCTTGTTCCACACCTCGCGATCGACGTGCTGCTGCTCGTTCCAGCGTTCCTCGTGCGGCGCGCACTCCTTCTCGAAGAACGTGCGCGCGAGGTCGCGGAACGCTTCGACATCGTCATCGCTCCACGCGGGACGAACTGCGGGCATAAGGGCACCTTCGGTCGGGATTGTTAGCCGACGGTAACCCGTGACGTCGCGTGCTAGGTACCCGCCGCCCGCGGCAACGAGACGTCGCGGCCGGCAGCCAGGAACGGCAGCACGGTGTCGAGCAGCAGATCGGGCGCGTCCAGCTGTGGGCAATGGCCGCAGCCGGGCAGGACGACCACGCCGGCGCCCCTGGTGACGTGTCGGGGCGGGACGAGCCGGTCATGCTTGCCCCAGACCTGCAGGACGGGCGCGGGCAGCGCCGGCAGGACGCGGTCAAGGTGCAGCGCACGCAGTTCGCCCAGCAGCGCACGCGCGATGTTCGACAGGGCGAATAGCCGGTCGCGATCGGGATAGCTGTCGCAGTAGCTGCGCAGCGCGGCTGGATCGATCGAGCGGGCTCGCGGGCTGGCCGCATGTGAGTACGCCCAGCCGAAGCCACGCTGCAGGTGCTGCAGCGGGATCGGTCGCAGCGCCGTGCGCATGGCGATCGATGCGGGACGCGACGCGGCGGCCCGCCACGTCAGCGGCACGCCGCTCACGCCGGGCATGCCGATCAGGGCCAGTGCGTCGACCCGCTGCGGGTAGCGCGTGGCGAAGACGGCCGAAACGGCCGCGCCCATCGAGTTGCCCATCAGGCTCACCGGCACATTCACCTCGAGTCGGTCGAGCACCTCGGCGGCGATGTCGGCGTACCCCTCGAGCAGCGGCGCGCCCCAAGCGCGCAGGGTCGCGCCGTGGCCGGGCAGGTCGATCGCGACGACGCGGTGCTCGACCGCTAGCGCGGGGACGACCCGGCGCCAGGTGAGCAAGTTGTCCGAGAAGCCGTGCAGCAGCACGAGCGTGTGCGGTCCGGTACCGGTGACGACAACGTTCACGTCGTCGAGCAACGGTCGCGGCAGGGGCGGCGCCACGCTGCGCAGCCGGCGTCGGGTCATGACTGATTTTGTACCCGGATTTCACACCGTCCGAACGCAAAGGTGCTGGCTACGCCCGCTAGGGGCTGAATGTCATTTGATGTAGCTCTTCGATGTATTTGATCGACGCGTACAGCAGATGCACGGTGTCGACCGGCTGGTGGCCGTTGTTCTCCGACTGGTGCAATGACGAGACGAGCACATCGGTCAGCGTGATCGTCAGATACTCAACGCGGGTCTTGCCACTGGCGCGCACACCATGCAAGACCGCCGAGGTTATGTGCTTGCCGGTGAAGCACGCGGCGGCCAACGGCGGCGACGCGATGTTCGTCAGCATCGTGAACGCGAACGGCGCCTCGACCGCCTTGCCCGCACCGCCGCCGGCACCGCCCCCCGTCGACGTGTTAGAGACGCCCCAGCTGTACGACAACACCGGGATCTGTTTCTTGAAGCCGGGTGCGGTCGACGGTCCTTGGATACCGTCGAGCGCCAGGAAGAACTGCTGGGAGCCAGATGCCACTGCAGCCATGGTCACGCCCGGCGGGTCCGCGTCCGCGACGCCGGCACTCATCGTGGCGACCAGTGCGCCCATCCCTAGCGCGCCGCCACCGCGCAATACATCACGCCGACTCGCCCCATCGTGTGTCATGCGTCCTCCTCCGTTCGGGTGTCAGACGCCGACAGTCTCGGACACCCCACCAGTGCATAGGACGAACACGGCACGCAAGATACGAGTCAGTGGCGTGCAGCGGCCAGGCGCGCCAGCGACCGTTCGCGTCCCAGAATCTCCATCGACTCGAACAACGGCGGTGACACGGTGCTGCCGGTGACCGCCACCCGCAGCGGCCCGTACGCGTTTCTCGGTTTGAGCTCGAGCCCGTCGACAAGCGCAGCTTCCAGCGCACCCTTGATCGGGTCGTGGGTCCATTCGGTGAGGGCTTCGAGCGCGGGGACGGCAGCTGCGAGCACGGCCTGCCCAGCGTCGCCGAGCTGTTTGACCGCGGCAGCTTCGTCGACCGAGAACTCCGTCTCCGGGACGAGCAGGAAGTGCAGGAGCTCGACACCCTGACCGAGCGTCTGGATGCGGTCCTGCACGAGCGGTGCCGCGGCATCGAGCACATCCGAGTCTGCGCTATACCCGGCAGCCAGCACGTAGGTCTGCAGGCGTGCACGAAAGTCGGCCGGGTCGAGCATGCGGATGTGCGTCGCATTGATCGCCTCGAGCTTCTTAGGATCGAACCGAGCCGGGTTGGCATTGACGTCGCTGATGTCGAACTGCTCGACCATCTCGTGCATCGAGAACACGTCGTGATCATCGGCGATCGACCAGCCGAGCAGCGCCAGGTAGTTGAGCAAACCCTCGGGGATGTAGCCCGCGTCGCGATACGTGCCGAGTGCTGACTGCGGGTCGCGCTTCGACAGCTTCTTGTTGCCCTCCCCCATCACGTAGGGCAGGTGTCCGAACGCGGGGACGAAGTCGGTGACGCCGATGTCGATCAGCGCGCGATACAACACGATCTGACGCGGCGTGGAGGGCAACAGGTCCTCACCGCGCAGCACGTGCGTAATGCGCATCAATGCGTCGTCGACCGGATTGACGAGCGTGTAGAGCGGCTCGCCGTTCTGCCGCACGACGACGAAGTCGGGCACCGCGCCCGCAGCGAAGCTAACCTCGCCACGCACCACGTCGTGCCACGTGATGTCCTGCTCGGGCATCCGCACGCGCAGCACCGGCTGGCGTCCCTCGGCACGGAACGCAGCCTTCTGCTCGTCGGTGAGGTCGCGATCGAGGTTGTCGTAACCGAGCTTCGCGTTTCGCCCGGCTGCAACGTGGCGCGCTTCGATCTCCCCGGCGTTCGAGTACGACTCGTACAGATGACCGGCCTGTTGCAGCTTCGCCACCACGTCGCGGTAGATGTCGCCGCGTTCGCTCTGCCGGTACGGCGCGTACGGGCCGCCGACCTCGGGGCCTTCGTCCCAATCCATGCCGAGCCAACGCAATGCCTCGAGCAGGGCGACGTACGACTCCTCGGAATCACGCGCAGCGTCGGTGTCCTCGACGCGGAAGACGAACGTGCCGCCGACATGGCGCGCGTAG
>DASRSG010000135.1:0-3515 GCA_035656595.1 Jatrophihabitantaceae bacterium
CAGCAACGACTGGCTCGCGTGGAACACGCTTGGTGCGATCGTGCTCGGCATCGCCCTGCTCGCGGTGTTCGTCGTGCAGCAACGACGCACCTCGCACCCGACGATCGACATCTCGCTGTTCGCCAACCGGCACTTCTCGGCAGGCAGCGTAGCGATCGCTGTGACCTTCTTCTCGCTCACCGGAGCGACCTTCTATCTCGCCTACTTCCTGCAGGCGGTTCGCGGCTACTCGGCATTGGCCGCCGGAGTTGCCCTGATCGCAGTCGCGGCTGCGGTGATGATCGCCGCACCGATGTCGGCCCGGCTGTCGCGGCGGTTCGGTCCGCGGATCGTTACCGGCGCCGGCATGACCATCTTCGGTGTCAACTTCTGCCTGTACGTGTTCACCACGCAATCGATGCCGCAATGGATCATCGAGGTGATGATGGCCGGCATGGGCGCGGGCATGGGCCTGACGATGTCGCCGGCCACGAACGCGATCATGAGCGCAGTGCCGCGAGCCAAGGCCGGCGCCGGCTCGGCGGTGAACAGCACGGTGCGCCAGGTGGCCAGCGCGCTCGGTGTGGCCGTCCTCGGTTCTATCGTGGCGGTCGTGTTCCGCAATCACCTCGGTGCCGGTACGCCTGCCGAGACGGCCGCCCGGCTCGACCGGCCCGCGGCAGTCGTGTCACAGCTGCCCGCCAACCTGCACATCAGCAGCCTCGTAACCGCCGACACGAGCCAGTCGATCGGCAACGCGCTCGAGTTCGTGAACCACTCGGCGCAGGTATTGCAGCAGCGTGCCGCCGCCACACACGCCAGCCCGCAGCAGGTCGCGGCAGCACAGGCGGCCGGTCGGCAGGTGCTCGGCCAGTTCGTCGCCGAGAGCAACGCGTCGTTCATGTCCGCCATGCACATCGCTTCGGTGTTCGCCGGACTGGCGGCGCTGCTCGGCGCGCTCATCGCCTTCGCGTTCCTGCCGAGCAGGCGCGAGTTCGAGCAGTCGTCGGCAATCGTCGAACCGGCGGTTGACGAAACGCCGGAGGCCGTCCTCGCGTGACGACTGCGGCCAAGCGCGGTCCCGGCCGGCCGCGCAACGAGTCCACCGACGCGGCGATCCTCGCCGCGGCGGTGGACGAGTTGATCGAGCGCGGCTTCATTGCCGCGTCGATGGAGTCGGTCGCGGCGCGGGCCGGCGTGGCAAAGACGACCCTCTACCGGCGCTGGCCGAGCATCCACGAACTCGCGATCGCGGCGATGGAGACATTCGAGCAGGCGCCGGACGACCTGCCCGAAGGCTCAGTACGTGACACGCTGGTATGGGCGCTCGACGCGATGCGCCGTAAGTGGGGCAATCCCCGCTACGCCGCAATGATGCGGCGAGTAGCCGCTGACGGCACAGCGAACCCTGCGTTGTACCGGCAGTCGCGCGATCGGCTGATCGGGCCGTATGTCCGCGCGATGAATGCGGTGATCCGGCGGGGGATCGACGAGGGCGTGTTGAGCGCAGACATCGATGTCGACTGGGTGCGCGGGCTGCTCGTGTCGCCGATCATGGCCGCATCGCTCACGCTCCGGGATCGGGTCACCTATGCACAGCTCGAGCTCACGGTGGACACCGTGCTGCGCGGGCTTTCGCCGCGGGCAGAATAGGGCCGTGCCGACACTGATCCTGCTCCGCCACGGTGAGAGCGACTGGAACAAAAAGAATCTCTTCACCGGCTGGGTCGATGTCGACCTCGCGCCGTCGGGTGAGGACGAGGCGCGCCGCGGGGGTGAGCTGCTGCGCGACGCCGGCCTGACCCCCGAGGTGCTGCACACCTCGCTGCTGCGGCGGGCGATTCGCACCGCCAACATCGCCCTCGACGTCGCTGACCGGGCATGGCTGCCGGTGCACCGCTCGTGGCGGCTCAACGAGCGGCACTACGGGGCGCTGCAGGGCAAGGACAAGTCCGAGGTGCGCGCCGAGTTCGGTGACGAGCAGTTCATGCTGTGGCGTCGTTCCTACGACGAGCCGCCACCACCGCTGGCCGACGACGATCGGTACAGCCAGACCGGCGACGCGCGCTACGCCGATCTGCTCGATGCCGTCCCGCGCACAGAATGCCTCAAGGATGTGGTCGTGCGGCTGTTGCCGTACTGGTACGACTCGATCGTCCCCGACCTTCGGTTGGGACGGACCGTGCTGATCGTCGCGCACGGCAACTCGCTGCGTGCCCTGATCAAGCATCTGGACAAGATGTCTGACGAGGCGGTGGTGGCGCTCAACGTCCCGACCGGCATCCCGCTGCGTTACGAGCTGGACGACGCGACGCTCATGCCCACCGGCCCGGGGGAGTACCTCGACCCCGCCGCGGCCGAGTCGGCCATCCAGGGCGTAGCCAACCAGGGCAAGGCCTGATCCGTCACGCCAGGCGGGTCCAGGTGATGGAGTAGCGCCAGTAGAGCCGGCGCCGGTAGGTCGCGCCGGGCAGGATGCGCCCGACCGCGGCCCGCACCTGGCGGTAGCTCAGCTCGCAGTCGCGAACCGGTGCCGGGTGGTCCCAGTACCCGCGACGCCAGGCCGAGTACCGGTGCGCGGGTATCGCGAGTCCGGACAACGCCCAGTCGAGCCGGTTGGAGTAGTCGGCGATGCTGACGACCACCAGCCGACCACCAGGACGCACCAGCGAAGCCATCTTGGTCAGGGCTCGGTCGAAGTCCATGTGGTGGATCGCGGCGATGCTGGTCACGAGGTCGAACGATTGCGCGGCCAAGTCGGTCTCGAGGAAGTCGCCGTTGCGCACCTCGACATTGGCCAGGTCGCGCGTGGCCGACACGGCCAGGTCGGCCCACGGATCGACGCCGACGACCTCGTTGCAGTGCGGCGCGAGCAGCCGGAGCAGCAGGCCGTCGCCACAGCCGACATCCAGCGCACGGCGGCATGGCACGGCATCGAGCGCAAGCGGGTAGTAGTGCGTGTTGTGGTTCCACTTGCCGGTCAGCTCGGCCGGCAGCCGCTGCGTCAGCACGTCAGGCCGTTCGCCAGCGCCTCGTGATCACATACGTCACGCCAGGAACCTACGGCCACCCTCGTACCATCGATGTGTGCTCGCCGTGGCGATCGTGCTGGGAGTGGTCGCCGTCGTCCTCGGCGCTGCGGCCATTCTGGTGGCGACCCGACACGAACCCCGGAGTGCGGCAGACCGTCCCGAGCGCCCGCGCCCGGTCTACAGCGCCGCCCAACCACTGTCGTCCCTCGTCGTGGAGGCGCTCGATCAAGGCGTGATCGTGCTCGATGCCGACGACCGGGTGGTGCTGCTCAATCCCGCCGCGCGCGCGATGGATCTCGTCGACATCGACCGGCTCAGCTTTCCCGATCTTGCTGAGCTCGCCGATCGGGCTCGGGACACCGGCAGCCACCAGACCCGCACCATCGACCTGCCCATCGGGCGGCTCGGCCGCGAGCCGATCGCCCTGGCCGTCGAGGCCGTGCCGCTCGTCGTCGAGGACCGCCGGGTCGGCGCCGTCGGGCTGCTACTCACCGACATGAGCGA
>DASRSG010000136.1:0-14228 GCA_035656595.1 Jatrophihabitantaceae bacterium
CAACAAAAGCGAACCGCCCGCATCGAGCGGTTCCGCCGTGTTGATCACGAGCCCACGCGCGTTCGTGGTCCGCGGCTCAGGGCTCGAGGGCCAGCCGGATGCCGAGCGCGATGAGGATCGATCCGGTGATCGCGTCGAGGCGCCGTCGGATGCGCGGGATCGCCATCCAACCGGTGATGCGCGTTGCGAGCCGGAGCAGCACCGCGAAGTACAGCGCCGTCAGCGCGACGAAGATCGTCCCGAACATCAGGGACGTCGCCGCCACCGGATAGCCATCCGGCAGGAACCCCGGCAAGAACGTCACGAAAAATACGCCAACCTTCGGGTTGAGCAGATCGGTCAGCAGGCCGGCCGCGAATCCGGAGCCAAGCGTGCGCCGCGGTGGATCGAGCCGCCCCGCCTCGCGGCGCGCGCGCAGCGAAACGACACCGAGCCAGATCAGGTACGCCGCGCCGCCAATACGCAATACGTCGTAGCCCACGCGGCTGGCCTGCAGCAGCTCCGACAGTCCCAGCGCCGCTGCACCCGCCCACACCGACAGGCCGCACAGCACGCCAAGAACGGTCGTCACCGCCTGCCGCCGTCCGCCACGGACCAGCCCGCGAAGCACGACCAGAGTGTCCGGGCCGGGCAGCAACACGATCAAGGTGCTGGCCACCAGGAACGTCCCGACTGCGAACCACATGCGGTGCAGCCTAGTGTCGTGGGTAGGTCTGAACAGGCGAATTACCGGCACCCGGAGGACACATGGCAGACACCCCGCAACGCATCGTCGTGATCGGCGGCGGGCTCGCCGGCGCGAAGGGCGTCGAAGCGCTGCGCGCAAAGGGTTTCGAGGGCACGCTCACGCTGATCTCGGACGAATCGGACCTGCCGTACGAGCGACCGCCGCTGTCGAAGGACTACCTGCAGGGCAAGGCGGAGTTCGAGAAGGCAATCGTGCATCCGGCCGAGTGGTATAAGTCCAACAACGTCGATCTGCGCCTCGGCGTTGCCGTCATGGCGGTCGACCGTGAGCGCAAGCAGGTCGAGCTTGCCGACAAGACGATCTTCGCCTATGACCGGTTGCTGCTAGCGACCGGTGCGATCCCGCGCAAGCTGGATGTGCCCGGCTCCGACGCAGTCCGGTATCTGCGTTCGCACCACGACTCGGACGTGTTGAAGTCCACCTTCACCGAGGGCAAGCGGGTCGTCATCATCGGCGCGGGCTGGATCGGGCTCGAAGTCGCCGCAGCCGCGCGCAACGCCGGTGCTGAGGTGACGATCGTCGAGATGGCCGAGCTGCCCCTCGTCGGCGTCCTCGGCCCGGAGATGGCTCAGGTCTTTGCCGATCTGCACCGCGAGCACGGAGTCGACCTGCGTCTCGAGGCCACGCTCGAGGAGATCGTCGTCGACGACGACGGGGTAGCGACCGGAGTACGCCTCGGCGACGACGAGACCATAGATGCCGACCTGGTCGTGGTGGGCGTGGGCGTCGCGCCGGAGGACTCACTCGCCAGAATGGCCGGCCTGAACGTCGACAACGGCGTGCTCGTCGATGCAGCCTTGCGCACCAGCGACAGCGCCATCTGGGCCGTGGGCGACATCGCGAACCACGACCATCCGGTGCTGCGCCGCCGCATCCGGGTCGAGCACTGGGCCAATGCGCTCAACCAGCCGGCCGTCGCGGCCGCCTCGATGCTCGGCGAATCGGAGGCGAAGTACGACAACCTGCCGTACTTCTTCAGCGACCAGTACGACCTCGGTATGGAGTACGTCGGGTACGCACCCAAGGACGGCTACGCGAAAGTGGTGGTGCGCGGCGACACCGAGTCGCGCGAGTTCGTCGCGTTCTGGCTCGACGATGAGAACCACGTGCTCGCCGCGATGAACGTCAATGTGTGGGACGTCGTCGATGAGATCAAGCCGATCATCGCCGAGCGCACGGTGGTGGATCCGGACAGGCTCAAGGATGCCTCGGTCGGGTACGGCGACGTCGCAGCCGGTTCGGCGGACGACGAGGCGGACGACGAGACAGACAATCAGGCAGACGACCAGCCCGATGACGTGAGTCACGAAGAGTCAGCGGGCGGGCCGGGCGACGAGTCGGATGCCGCGGCGGAGAACCGGTCAGATAAGTGACGGCAGGACGTCACCGAGAGCAGCGTCGATCCGTACTGATGCGAGCTCATCGCCGCGCGTCGGGCCTTGATTGACGATCCCCACCGGGACGCCCAGCGCCGCCGCGCGTCGCACGAACCGGAAGCCGGACATCACAGTCAGTGACGAACCGAGCACGAGCAGCGCGCTCGCGTTCTCGACGAGTTCGAAACAGGCTGTGACCCGGTCCTTCGGCACGCTCTCGCCGAAGAACACGACGTCCGGCTTGACCATGTCTCGGTTACACCTACAGCACGCGACCATCCGGAAGCCGGCCAGATCAGCGTCGGCGAGGTCGGCATCGCCATCGGGGTTTATCGCCGCGACGTGCGCGTCGAAACCAGGGTTGGCCGCTCGCAGCCGCGCGTCGATCGCGAAGCGCGACTCGCGGGTGCCGCAATCGAGGCAGACCACCCGGTCGAGGCCGCCGTGCAACTCGATCACGTCGACCGCGCCGCCGCCTTGATGCAACCCGTCCACGTTCTGGGTGACGATCCCGCACAGCCGGCCGGCCATCTGCAGCGCGGCGACCGCGCGGTGCCCGGCATTGGGACGCGCAGTGGCGATCGAGCGCCAGCCGAGGTATGACCGCGCCCAGTACCTGTGCCGCGCAGCGGGATCGGTGACGAACGTGGCGTACTGCATCGGCGCGTGCCGACGCAGCGAGCCGGACGGGCCGCGGTAGTCGGGGATACCGGAATCGGTCGACAGGCCCGCACCGGACAGCACTGCCACGTTGCCGACGTCGACGAGCGCGCGCAGCGTGTCGACCTCGATTGTGGCGGTCACGCAACCATGGTGCCTTAGGACAGGTAAGCCGCTTCGTAACCGCTGAACCGCTCGTCGACCGTCGCCTCAGTGAGGCCGAATTCCTCGAGCGCGTATCGGTGGGACGGGCGGCGCTCGGCCGAGCGGCTCTCGGCGTCAGCAGCGACGACGGCAGCGCGCGCCTCGTCCGAGAGCGGCAGGCCGAAGTGCTCGTAGACGCCGACCGCAGTCGCCACCGGGTCGGCGACGAAGTCGTCGTAGCGCACATCCAGGAACTGCGACGGATCGTGTCGCGTGCGCGCCTCGGCGAACCCAGCCGCGCCACGTGCCCAGAGATCGAGTTGCGAGCGCCCGATGACTTGGCCGGTGAACTTTTCCGACTGCCCAGCACTGGCCTGCGCCGAGAGGCTGCACGACGAAGCGATGAGCGTGTGCGGCGCACGATGGGTCTGCACGATCACCGCATCGGGATAGACCGCGAGCAGCGCGTCGAGAGCGAACAGATGCGACGGATTCTTCAGGATCCAGCGCCGATCAGGTTCGTTCGACCCGATCAGCGCCAGGTTGCGGCGGTGACGGGCGTACGCCGGCGTCCAGTCCCGTCCAGCGAGCCAGGACGAGTAGGACGGCAGGTAGGCCAAGCTCTCGTACGAAATCGACATCAGCGACTGCCGCAGCAACTGCCAGCACTCTTCGACGGTGTCCGCGCTCATGTAGTGCACGCCGGCGAAGTCCGGTTTCTCGGCGTGAAACTTCTCGAAGTTCGCCGCGATGTGCTGGTAGATCGGGTTGCCGGCCCACGTCTCGCGCGGTGGACGCGGCTGCGGCATCTCGGCCAGCCACAGTTCCAGACCTTGATGGGTCGGATCGGCGCACAGCAGCCGGTGCAGTGCGGTCGTCCCGGTGCGGGGCAGCCCGGTGACGAAGATCGGCCGCTCGATGGCACTGTCGGTGGGGTGCTGCGCGAAGGCGGCTTCGCTGAGCAGCCGCGCCACCAACGCGCCGCGCAGTTCGGCGCGCTTGACCTTGTTGCCGTAAGGCGTGAGCTGCTCGTCGTTGGCATACGACCCGAGCAGCACCTGCAGCGGTTCGAGGTACTCGTCGGCGCCGAAGTCGGTCAGCCCGACGACCTTGCTAGCCGATGCGTGCAGCTCCTCGACCGTGCCGACGCCGCTAATGGTGGTACTCACCGCAGTTCACATCCAGGCAGTGACCGGTGATGCCCCGTGACAGCTCGGAGCACATGAACACGACCGCGTCGGCGATCTCGTCCGGGACGGGCAGGCGGCGCAGGTCGATGGTGTTCGCGATCTCGTCATAGACCACCTGCGGCTCGACGTCGCGCTTCTTGGCGAGGTAACCGAAATAGGCCTGCAGTACGTCGGCCCAGATCCAGCCCGGTGCGACCGAGTTCACCCGCACGCCGGACGGCCCGAGCTCGCTGGCCAGGCATTGCGCGAGGGCGAGCAGCGACGCCTTGGTCATCTTGTACGCGCCGTAGGGCTGCGACGAGTGGCGCAGGACGGACGAGTTGACCATCACGACCGCGCCGCGCGATTCCTGCAGCGCGGGCACGAACAACCGCGTCAACCGCAGCGCCGCGAACACGTTGGTTTCGAAGCCGGCGCGCGCCTGGTCGAAGTCAACGGTCTGCAACGGCCCGAGCGGCGGCACGGCGAAGGCGTTGTTCACCAGCGCGTCGATGCGACCGAACTCGGCCAGCGTGACGTCGACGAGGTTCTGCGCGGACTCGTCGTCGTTGATGTCGGTCGGCACGGCCAGCGCGCGGCGGCCGGCCTGCTTCACCTCGTCGGCGACATCGAGCAATCGCGACTCGGTGCGCGACGCGAGCACCAGGTCGGCGCCGGCCTTTGCGCACTGCTCGGCGATGGCCCGTCCGAGCCCTGGACCGACACCGGAGACTACGACGACCTTGTCGACAAGAAGGCTGTTCATCCGAGCATCCGATCTGCCACCGCCGCCTGGCGGGCGGCGATCCGGGTGCGCCACGCCGCCGGCGTCACGGCCTGGTCGAACGGCAGGTGCTTGGCAACCGAGTCGAACTCGACAACCTCGACGGTCGGTCCGTCCGCCGCCGTGAACTCGCGCGACGTGCGCTGCCAGCGGATCTGCAGGTAGCCGCGGCGATGACCGGCGCACTCGAGCCAGTTGACGATGCCGGGATCACGATGCGAGACGACGAAGCGCATCATGGCGTCCGGGTCGTGGCGTGCCTGGTCGGCGGTGAGCGAGGTCTGGTGGTTGGCGAAGTCCATTGACAGGTACCACATCGTGCCGAGCTGGAATCCTTGGTACGGCGCATCCGAGACCGGCACGGTGACGACCAGCGCCTGATCCTCGTCGAGTTCGTAATGACCGGCCGAGGAGTACTGCGTCGCTAGGCCACCGGGCGTGAGCCGAGGCTCGGTCATCGTGTTCACCGGCAGCTTGAGATAGAACCATTCGGGGAACGCGAGGAAGGTCTTCAGCTGGGTCACGAGCGACTTCGCCGCGGCCGCCAGCCGCTTGGCGGAAAGGTCCGGCGGCGGGCTCGGCGGTGCGACACCGATCCGGTCGACCTGCTGGATGCGCAACCGCCCGGGCGCAGCCGTCCAATCGCTGAACACCTCGCGGGCAAGCAGCATGGCCGCCTTGGGACCAAGCGCGAAGTAGTTCGGTCCGGCGTCCTCGCGCGGCGGCCCGAAGTGCAGCTCGAAGCTGCCGTCGGCGTTGATCTCGATGTCGCGATCGTCGAACGCGTGCAGGCTGTCGGGCACCTCGGCGGGCGTGTAGTTGCCATTCAGGATCTGGAAGCTCAGATCGGTGGACATCCCGCGGCGCCCGGTGACGACGTATTCGGCGTCGTCGCGGATGTTCGCGCTGAAGTACAGCGTGTCCGGGTTGTCGAGCCCGATCTTGGTGTACGGCGTCGCCGAACGGACGAAGTACGGGAAGTCCTTGTCGTAGGACCACGACGCGGCGAGCGATTGCCGGACCATCCCCGCGAGGTAGTCGTAGCCCTCCTGCAGATCTTGTTCGGTCTGCACGTGCGGCGCCGCGGCGATGAGCTGCTCGGCATCGGCGATCGCCTGCGCGAGCGGCGCGGTCAGTGCGGGCTGACTCGTCGTCACACGCCCTCCAGGGGTCATTGCGCGCGGCGGCCGAGACGTCGGTCACATGGCGCGACACCACTGACCGACATTCCCTACCTCCGCACAACTAGAACACGTTCTACTGGCAAGCTAGGGTGCGCCCAAGAGTTCGTCAAGGCGGAGGCACGGTTCTAGCGGACCCTTGGCAAAATAGACGGCAAATACCCAGGTTTACCGAAAGGCCGCCATGACGACGAGCACCTACGAGCTCACCGACCTCGAAAAGCTTGAGGCCGAGGCTGTGCACATCTTCCGTGAGGTCGCGGCCACGATCGAGCGGCCGGCGCTGCTGTTCTCCGGTGGCAAGGACTCCGTGGTCATGCTGCACCTGGCCGTGAAAGCGTTCTGGCCCGCGCGGGTGCCTTTCCCGGTAATGCACGTGGACACCGGGCAGAACTTCGACGAGGTCATCGAGTTTCGCGACAAAGTCGTCGAGAAGTTCGGGCTGCGCCTGATGGTCGCAATCGTCCAGGACGACATCGACGCTGGACGCGTGCACGAGGAGTATCCGGGCGCGCCGCGCAACCGCTTGCAGACGGTGACCTTGCTTCGCGGTATCCGCGAGAACCAGTTCGGTGCGGTCTTCGGCGGCGCCCGGCGCGACGAGGAGAAGGCCCGAGCCAAAGAGCGCGTGTTCAGCTTCCGCGACGAGTTCGGCGCTTGGGATCCCCGCAACCAACGTCCCGAGGTGTGGAACCTCTATAACGGGCGGCACCGCAAGGGCGAGAACATCCGGGTGTTCCCGCTGTCCAACTGGACCGAACTCGACATCTGGACCTACATCCGCGACGAGGGAATCGAGCTGCCCGAGCTCTACTTCGCGCACAAACGCAAGGTCGTCGAACGCGACGGCATGCTCTACGCCGTCAACCAGTTCATCGTGCCCGAGGAAGACGAGAACGTCTTCGAAGAGACCGTGCGGTACCGCACGATGGGTGACGCCACCACGACCGGCTGTGTCGAGTCGCTCGCAGCCACCCGCGAAGCAGTGGTCGAGGAGGTCGCGATCGCCCGCCTGACCGAACGCGGCGCGACGCGCGGCGACGACCGGATCAGCGAGGCCGGCATGGAAGACCGCAAGAAGGAAGGTTATTTCTAGTGTCGCAGCTTCTGCGCATCGCGACGGCCGGTTCGGTCGACGACGGCAAGTCGACCCTGATCGGCCGGCTGCTCTACGACAGCAAGGCGATCTTCGAAGATCAGCTCGGCGCAGTCGAATCGGCCAGCGTGGCACGTGGCCACGAAGGACCAGACCTGGCGCTGCTCACCGACGGCCTGCGGGCCGAGCGCGAGCAGGGCATCACGATCGATGTCGCTTACCGGTACTTCGCCACGCCCCGACGTAAGTTCATCATCGCCGACACCCCGGGCCACATCCAGTACACGCGCAACATGGTCACGGGTGCGTCCACCGCCGACGTCGCGTTGATCCTGATCGACGCGCGCAACGGGGTGCTCGAGCAGTCGCGCCGGCACGCGTTCCTTGCGTCCCTGCTGGGCATCCCGCACCTTCTGATCTGCATCAACAAGATGGATCTCGTCGACTACTCCGAGGAGCGCTACAACGAGATCCGCGACGAGTTCCGCGCTTTTGCGATGAAGCTCGAGGTTGCTGACCTCACGTTCGTCCCCATGTCTGCGCTGACCGGCGACAACGTGGTCTCGCGCAGCGAGGCGATGCCGTGGTACGACGGCCAGTCGCTGCTGCGGCTGCTCGAGGGCCTGCACATCGCGTCCGATCGCAACCTCATCGACGCCCGGCTGCCGGTGCAATACGTGATCCGTCCGCAGCACGGTGAGTTCCACGACTTCCGCGGCTACGCGGGCACGGTTGCCGGTGGCACGTTCAAGCCCGGCGACCAGGTCACCGTGCTGCCGTCCGGGTTCTCGACGTCGGTGACCGCAGTACACAGGCCCGGTGGCAAGCAGATCCAGGAAGGCTTTACCGGCGAGGCGGTCGTGGTCGAGCTTGCCGACGACATCGACATCGCGCGCGGAGACATGATCTGCCGGCCGCACAACCGGCCGACCGTGGGCCAGGACGTCGACGCGATGATCTGCTGGATGTCGTCGGACGTGTCGCTGAAGGAGGGCGGCACGTACACGATCCAGCACACCACCCGCTCGACGCGTGCTTCGGTGCGCGATCTCGAGTACCGCCTCGACATCAACACGCTGCACCGCGACGACTCGGCCGAGCAATTGACGCTCAACGAGATCGGACGCGTGCGGCTGCGCACCCAGAAGCCGCTGCTGTTCGACCCGTACCGGCGCAACCGCGACACGGGTTCATTCATCCTCATCGATGAAGCGACCAACAACACGGTCGCCGCTGGGATGATCACCGGCGCGTCGCAGTCCGACCCGCACATCGTGTGGCACAGCGGCGCGGTCACCCGCGAGCAGCGCGCATCCGAAGGCGCGACGGTCTGGTTCACCGGCCTTTCCGGATCGGGCAAGTCCTCGATCGCGGTCGAGATCGAGCGGCGCCTCGTCGCGGCCGGTCGCCCGGCCTACGTGCTCGACGGCGATAACCTGCGCCACGGCCTGAACAGCAACCTCGGCTTCAGCCCGGAGGACCGGCAGGAGAACGTCCGCCGGGTCGCCGAGGTGGCCAAGCTCATGGCCGACGCGGGTGTGGTCGTGCTGGTCTCGCTGGTCAGCCCGTACCGGGCCGACCGAGATCTGGCACGCGAGGTGCACGCCGAGCAGGGCCTGCCCTTCTACGAGGTCTTCGTCGACACTCCGCTCGAGGTGGCCGAGGCCCGCGACCCGAAGGGTCTCTACGCCAAGGCACGCGCCGGCGAGATCTCGAACTTCACCGGGATCAGCGCGCCCTATGAGGCACCGCTCTCACCCAATCTGCTGCTGCGGCACACCGACGGCGACGTGGACACCCTGGCTGGCATCGTCATGGAGCGGATCGACAGGCAGTGAGGGTTTTCCCCGCGCGTGACCGCTTCGGCCGGCCTGGACCGGCCACGGCCGGGGAAATCCGGTGCCTGGCGCCGCTGTTCGGCTCGGCTTTCCCCGCCGCCGTCCGGTTCGACGTGCCGAAACCGACCGCCAGCGGGGAAAACCGGCTTGCTGCCTACGCGGTGACGATCCGATGACAGCCGATGACGTCACCCTTGCCGCGGAGCTGGCGCAGCGCGCCGGGCAGCTGCTGCTGTCGATCCGGTCCTCGGCCGGGCTCGAGGGCAAGGAACTCGGTAAGCGCGGCGACCACGACTCGAACGAGCTGTTGCTGGCCGAGTTGGCGAGCGCTCGACCGGACGACGCGGTGCTCTCCGAGGAGTCGGTGGATTCGCCGGAGCGGCTCACGGCCGACCGGGTCTGGATCATCGATCCGCTCGACGGCACCCGCGAGTACGGCATGCCTGGCCGCGATGACTGGGCGGTGCACGTCGCGCTCTGGACACGCGGGTCGGGCATCACCGCGGCTGCTGTTGCGCAGCCGTCGCTGGACACCGTCTACACGAGCGGGTCAGGTTCGGTCGCCGCACCGAATGACCCGCCGGTGTTTCTCGTCAGCGACAGCCGTCCCCCGGGATTCGCCCAGCCGGTAGCCGAGGCGTTGGGCGCAACGCTGCAGCCGATGGGGTCGGCCGGCGCAAAGGCGATGGCGGTGCTGCGCGGCGATGCCGACGCGTACCTGCACGCCGGCGGGCAGTGGGAATGGGACTCGGCTGCGCCGGTCGGTGTCGTCCTGGCTGCCGGATTGCACGCCACCCGAGTCGACGGGTCGCCGCTGGTCTACAACAGCGCGCACCCGTACCTGCCCGACCTGCTCATCTGTCGTCCAGACCTGGCCGCCCCGCTGCTCGACGCGATCGCCGCCGCCTCCTAACGTGGGACGGGTGACCGACCCCGAAGACTCAGTGGACGTGCCCCGCGAGGAATTCGTCGAGGCCGAGGCGGATCTCACCGACGAGTTCGACCGGCCGATGCCTGTCGAGGCCGATGAAGCCGACGTCGCCGATCAGAAGCGCGAAGTTCCGGCGCCCGACGAGGACGACTATCCCGGCTGACCTCGGCGCCGGCGCGCGTCGCGAGGGCGATGCTGAACGCGCTGCGGCGCGACACGGCGATGGAAGTGCCGCAGCGCGTTGCTGACACCACGCGCCGTCTGCCGCGCTGCGGCGCGACACGCGTGCCATTCACCCCGCCGGCCGAGCATCACCGATGCCCTCGGACACGCCGGGATGCCCCACAGCATCTCTGATGCCGGACGGGCGGAGCGGAGCGCACACGCGCCGGCGCGCGTCGCGTGGGAGATGCTGAACGCGCTGCGCCGCGACACGCCGATGGAAGTGCCGCAGCGCGTTGCTGGCACCACGCGCCGTCTGCCCCGCTGCGGCGCGACACGGCGATGGAAGTACCGCAGCGCAGGCTGCACCGCGTTCAGCGTTGGCTAACCAAACGCCGGTATCAGGCGACGACGCGCAGGGTGGACGAGCCGTCGGCGAGCCGCCGCACCTCGATCCGCTCAGCGATGCGTTCCTTCAACTCGCTGACGTGGCTGACGATGCCGACGGTGCGGCCGCGGTCGCGCAGCTCATCGATCACGCCCATCACCTGGTCGAGGGTGTCTGCGTCGAGGCTGCCGAACCCCTCGTCGATGAACAGCGTGTCGAGATCGACCCCGCCTGCCTCGGCACGCACGACGTCGGCCAGGCCGAGCGCCAGCGCCAGCGAGGTGTAGAACGTCTCGCCGCCCGACAGCGACCGGGCATTGCGCTGCTCGCCGGTGTGTCGGTCGAGCACCTGCAGGGTGAGCCCGACGCGCTCGGCCCGGGTGGCGCCTTCGTCGACGCGGACGAGTTCGTAACGTCCGCTCGACATACCGTGCAGCCGCAGGTTCGCCGCGGCGACCACCTGTTCGAACCACTGCCGCAGCACGTACGTGGTCAGCGCGACGCGGCGGGTCCCGGCCACGCCGCGCGCGAGCCGCGCCAAGTGCGCGACAGGTGCGGCCTCGGCGTTGATCTCGGCATAGGCCCGCCACGCGTCGTCGACATCAGCACGCGCTGCGGCGAAGCGCGCAACGCCATCTCGCGCTCGATCGGCGGCCAGCGCGAGCCTGCGCGCCTGGCTCTCAGCATCGGCTACCGCCTGACGCGCTGCCTGCGCAGCCGCCGTCACCTCGGCTGCGTCGGACACCTCGAGCCCGTCGAATTCTGCCAGCGCGCCGCGCAAACCGGCTGCGATGGAGCCCCACTCTGAGGACACCGCGCGTAACTCGCCCTGAGCGTGGCGGGGCAGGACCGCGGCGCGTACCTCATCGAGGCTGGCGAAGCCGGTGGCATCGGCTTCGGCGTGCGCCCGGGCCAGGGCGGCCTCGCTGAGTTCGAGCGTGTTCGCAAGATCCGCCACCGCCTCGGCAAGCGCATCGAATCTGGCTGCGTCGGCGCGCAATGCCGAATGCCGGGCCGCGACCGTTGGATGGCCCGCGGCCGCCGCATCGAGCTCGGCGCACAACTCGGCCACGTGTCGCGCCAGTGCTGCAGCCGATGAGCGGGCCTGCGCTTCGGCAGCCACGGCCCGTTGGTTGGCCTCGGCAAGCTCGGTGGTCTCGACCTGCAGCTCAGCTTTGGCTGACTCGAGCCCAGGTAGCCGTTCGGTCGCGCGGTTGGCCAGCACGATCTCGTCATCGAGTTCGGCAAGCGCGGCGGCGACCTCGACCTCAGCCGCGCCATCGATCCTCGCGACTAGGGCGGCACGCCGCTGATCTATCTCGCTCAGTGCCCGCGCGGCCCGCTCGCGCAACTGGTCGGCAGCCGCGCGGGCCGCCTCGGCGCCAGCCATCTCGTCCGCGCTTGCCGCGCCGGGGACGGGCCGGGCCGGCGCAGGATGTTCGGTCGAGCCGCACACCGCGCAGGGCCGGCCGTCTGCCAGTGCTTCGGCGAGTTCGGCTGCCATGTTCGCCAACCGCGCTTCGACGAGGGCGAGGTGCTGCTCGACCGCTCGTTCGTAACCGGTGAAGGCGGCCTCGCGCTGGTGTAGTGCCGTGGCCCGCTTGGGGTCAATCTCGGCGAGCGCGTGGATTGCTGCCAGCTGCGCAGCGGTTCGCTCGCGGCGTTGCGCCAGCCCGGACAGCTGCGTGACACGGTCACGCGCTTGCTGGATCGTGGCGTCGGCGGCAGCAAGCTCGGCCGGCAGCGCATCCTGCCGCACCGCGAGCCGCGCCACGGCCGCTGCGGCGTCATCAGCGCTGCGCCGCACCGCAGCCAGTTCGGCGCGGGTTGCGGCCGCCGTCTGCTCTCGCTCGACCAGGTGGGCCAGTTCGCCGGCCGAGGTCAGCGCGTGCTCGGCACTGCGGGCCAGATCAGCGCGACCCTCGCCGCGATGCCACTGTTCCGACGCGTCGGGCGCGAGCAAGTGCAGCACCGCCCGTGCTGCCTCGACCGCAGCGTCAGCACTCGCACAGGCCTCGAGCAGCGGACGGACGGGCTCGGCGCGTTCGGCCGCGGCCAGCACAGCGGCCGCATGTTCGTAGTCGGGGCGGGTCAGCTCGTGCCGCTCGTATGCAGCGCGCGTGGCGACGAAGCGAGCCATCCGGTCGGCCTGCGTGGCGAGTTGCGCCGACTGGGCACCCAGCTCGGTCAACCAGACAGCGGCTGACTCGGACGATTGCCCCGACGACCGCGCCGCATCGACGAGAAGTTGCGCCAGCTCGCCGAGGCGCTGATCACGCGCATCGACACTGAAGCCGGCCAGCTCGTCCTGTGCTTGCGGATCAAGTCCGGCGGATTCGCCGGCGGCGGCAATTCGTGCGCGCAACCGCTTGTCGGCGACGTCCAACTCGCGGCTGGCCACCTGACGGCGGCGGTCGAGCTCGTCGGTGATCCGGTCGTAGAGCTGCGTACCGAACAGCTTGGTCAGCAGGCTGCGCCGCTCGTCATCGTTGGCGCGCAGGAAGCGCATGAACTCGCCCTGCGGCAGCAGCACCACTTGGGTGAACTGGTCGCGCGACAGACCGAGGTCGAGCGCGAGCATCTCCCCCACGTCAGCCTTGTTGGCTGACCGGCTCACCCAGCGACCGTTCTGCCACCGTTCGAGATGCACCTGCGCCTTCTCGCGCACCGTGCCGGAGCCGCGCAGCTTCGGACGCGCGTACTCGGGCGAGCGGGTGATCCGCTGCCGCACCCCACGAAGCGAGAACTCCAGCGCGACTTCCGGCTCTATGCCCGGCGCGGCAAAGTGCGAATGCAACCGGCCCCAGCCGCCGCCGTCGCCCGGCCCATACAGCGCAAACGTGATCGCGTCGAGGACGGTCGACTTGCCGGCACCGGTCGGACCGTCGAGCAGGAACAGGCCACCGGCGCCCAACGGTTCGAAGTCGATCGACTGCTCGCCGGCAAAGGGACCGAACGCACGCAGCCGCAGTCGATGCAGTCGCATCAGGCGCTCCGCTGCGACGCGATGTCGGCATCGCGCACGGCCTCGATCACGGCACTGAGCGCATCGCGCTGGCGCCGGTCTGGATAGGTCGAGTCGACCCACTCGACGAACAGCGCGCAGATCTCGACCGGGTCGGTCTGCTGGCCCAGGCGCAGCAGGTCGGCCTCAGCGTCGACGGCGACGATGTCGGGCTGGAAGTCGAGCACGAGCGTGTGCGGCCACCGCTCGCGAAGCCGTTCCATCGGGTTGGGCGGGCGGGCCGGATCGGTCAGCACAGCGCGCACCCAGGCATCGGACGGGGGCCCGTCGTCGGAGGCAAGCAGTTCCTCTAGGCGGCCGTGCACCTGCGCCATCGGCCGTGCCACGGGGGCGGCGACGAGTTGCACCCCGACCGCACCGTCGTCGGCAATATCGACGACCGCGACCGACTTGTGGTGGTTGCGCTCGGAGAACGAGAACGGCAGGGGCGAGCCGGCATAGCGCACGTTCGGGGCGACCTGCTGCGCGCCGTGCAGGTGGCCGAGTGCGGTGTAGGTAAACCCGTGAAACACCGACACCGGCACATCACCGATGCCGCCGATCCGGATATCGCGCTCGGATTCGGACTCGGCCCCGCCAGTGACGAACGCGTGCGCGAGCACCACGACCTTGCTGAGGCCGCGTGCCACGGCGTCGGCACGCACGCGCTGGGCGGCTGCATTGAGCACAGAGGTGTGTGACCGCTCAGCATCGAGATCGGTCAGCACCGCATCGGGCAGCAGGTAC
>DASRSG010000137.1:0-3459 GCA_035656595.1 Jatrophihabitantaceae bacterium
CATCGCGTCGAACCCCGAGGAAGGCGCGCGCATCCGCTCGGCGAACACGGCCTCGGTCATCGGCGTGCGTGCCGACGGCGCGATCGCGTTCACCGTGATGCCGTAGCGCGCGAACTCGACCGCGGCGACCTGCGTCAGTGCGAGAATGCCCGCCTTGGCCGCGGCATAGTTGCCCTGCCCGACACTGCCGAGCAGGCCCGCACCCGAACTGGTGTTGACGATCCGGGCCTGCACCGACTCGCCCGACTTGCTCAGCTCGCGCCAGTACGCCGCCGCATGCCGCATCGGTGCGAAGTGGCCCTTGAGATCAACCCGCAGGACGAGATCCCACTCCTCCTCGGACATGCCGACCAGCATCCGGTCGCGGTTGATGCCAGCGTTGTTCACCAACGCATCGAGACCGCCGAACGAGCTCACCGCGACATCGATCAGCGATTTTGCGTAGGCCCAATCACTGACGTCGCCGCTGCTGGCCACGGCCGCGCCGCCCGAGTCAACGATCTCCGCCACAACCGCCTCAGCAGCACCACCGACGTCGTTCACGACGACGCGGTCACCGTGCCGGCCTAAGGCGAGCGCATGCTCTCGTCCCAACCCCTGGCCGGCACCAGTCACGATGACAACCCGATCAGGCATTGCGATTCCCCTCGCGCATCGACCGCGCGTCCTGCCCACCGAGCGCATCGGCACCGACCTCGGCATTGTGCGCGTGCCCGACGTGATGCAACCCGAACACCGAATCCATCCCGACGTGCAGGCCCATCGCGTCCTCGGCCTGGTTGACCGCCTTCTTGGTCAATGCCAGCCCGAAGCGCGGCATGGTCGCGATCTTGCGTGCCATCGTCGTGACGACCTCATCGAGTTCACCGCGGGCAACAACACGGTTAACCATGCCGAGTTGCATCGCACGTTGCGCATCGATGCGCTCGCCGAGGTAAAGGAACTCCTTGGCCTGCCGCGGTCCCATCACCCACGGATGCGCGAAGTACTCGACGCCAGGAAGCCCCATCCGCACAACAGGATCAGCGAAGAACGCATCGTCGGAGGCAACGATGAAGTCGCAGATCCAAGCAAGCATCAGCCCACCCGCGATGCACGCGCCGTGCACCTGCGCGATGACCGGCTTGGGCAACTCACGCCAGCGCCGGCACATGCCGAGGTAGACCTCTTCCTCGCGAGCCAGCCGATTCTCGCTGCCGGGCTTGCCGACGTGGTCCCACCACAGACCGGCGCGGCGATCGAACGAGGTGTCGATGTCCCGTCCGGGGGTGCCGATGTCGTGGCCGGCCGAGAAATGCTTGCCTGCGCCGGACAGAATGACGACCTTCACCCCATCGTCGTCAGCCGCACGATAGAACGCATCGTCGAGCGCGTAGGTCATCGCCGAGTTCTGCGCGTTGCTGTACTGCGGCCGGTTCAGCGTGATCCTGGCGAGCTCGCCGTCACGCTCGTACTGCACGACGTCATCGTCGGACATGCGGTATTCCTTCCTACAGTCCCAGGTGGGCGGCGATGCTGCGACGATGCCAGGCGGCATCACCCCAGCTCGGCGCCATTGCCCAGGCACGCTTGGCGAACAGATGCAGGTCGTACTCGGTCGTATACGCGATCGCCCCGTGGCACTGGATGGCAGTGCGCGCGATCCGCAGTGCCGCTTCCGATGCCAGCGCCTTGGCTGCCGACACCTGGACGGCCGCATCAGGTGCTTGCGTGGCGAGTGCCCAGCCCGCAGCCAGGACGGGCGGATGCGCGAACCGCAGCGACAACAGCGCGGCGGCCAGCGCGTGCTTGATCGCCTGGAAGCTGCCGACCGGCACCCCGAACTGCTCACGCTGCTTCACATACTCGACGGTCATGTCCAACATCCGCTCGCTCAGCCCGACCAGTACCGCGGCCGTCCCCAGCACGCCACGCAGCCACGCCGATGCCACCGCGGCCGGGTCGTCGGCAAGCACCACGCCGCCGTCCATCGCCACGATGCGAGCCATCCGGCGCGCGCCGTCGATCGACGCCGCCGGCTCCAGCGTGAGCTCCGACCGTTCGTACAGCCGCAGATCGTCTTCACCCAGGACGAGTGCGAGATCGCAATCCTGCCCGAACGCGAGCAGCGGCGATTCCTCGCGCAGCGACGGTTGCGCGATCGCGACGACGGCATCGCCGCTGACCACGTCACCGAGCCGGGCATGCCAGAGCATTGCCGGCGCAGCAACCGCGATCGTCTCGACCACCGGCAGCGGCAGTCCTGAATGGCCGATGCGTTCCAGCGTCGGGACGAGAGCCTCTTCGTCCAATCCGAGACCGTCCGACTGCTCGGGGACGAGCGCACCGATCACGCCGGAGTCGGCTAGCTTGCGCCATACCGTGCGCACGGTGCCCAGATCGCCATCCGGCCAACCGGCGCGCACGACCGCCGGCGTCACTTCAGCCGTGAGCAGCGCGCGCGTGGCGTCACGCAACGCCACCGCGCTATCACTGGATTCGAAGCGCATCGCTGGTCATTTCCTCGGCAGCCCGAGCAACCGCTCGGCCACGATGTTGCGCTGGATCTCGTTCGTCCCGGCATAGATCGGCCCGCCCAGCGAGAACAAGAAACCTCTGCTCCACGGCCCGTCCACCTCAGCTTCTGGCCCGAGCAGATCCATCGCCGTCTCGTGCAGCTGCACATCGAGCTCCGACCAGAACAGCTTGTTGAGGCTCGACTCGGCGCTGACCGCGGTGCCGTCGACGATCCCGGTCACCTGCTGCAGCGTGAACAACTCGTATGCACGCACATCGAGCCAGCTCTGCACGACGAGATCGCGCTGCCGCTCGCTCGACCCGGCACGCGCCAGCTCGACCAACCGCTGCGCGGCGCGGGTGAACCGACCCGGCGAGCGCAGCGTCAGGCCGCGCTCGGAACCGGTGGTCGCCATCGCGACCTGCCAACCCTCGTGCACGGCGCCGAGCACGTTCTCGTCGGTCACGAAGGCCTCCTCGAAGAACACATCGGCGAATCCCTCGTCACCGTCGAGTCGTTCGAAGCCGCGCACCGTGACACCGGGCGTGTCCAATGCAACGAGGAAGTACGTCAACCCGCGGTGCCGCCCGGCGGACGGATCGGTGCGGAACAGGCCGAACAGGTGCGTGCAGAACGCGCCGCGTGTCGTCCACGTCTTCTGCCCGGTCAGCACCCAACCGCCACGCTCGTCGTCGCGTTCGGCGTGGCTGCTGATCGCGGCCAGGTCACTACCGGCGCCGGGTTCCGACCACCCCTGCGCCCACAGGTCCTGTGCAGCGGCCATCCGCGGCAGGATGCGATCCTGCTGGTCGGGCGTGCCGAACGCGAAGATCGTCGGCGCGAGCAGGAAGATGCCGTTCTGCGTCACCCGCTGGGGCGCGCCAGCAAGCCAGTACTCCTCCTCGAAGATCAGCCACTCCCACAGGCTCGCGTCGCGGCCGCCGTGACGCTCGGGCCAGCTC
>DASRSG010000138.1:0-19967 GCA_035656595.1 Jatrophihabitantaceae bacterium
CAAGCCGCAGGTGCACACCTGGACGTTCCCGGACGGGCACGCGATCATCGTGCTGTCCGAGGGGCGGCTGCTGAACCTCGGCAACGCGACCGGTCACCCGAGCTTCGTCATGTCGGCGTCGTTCGCCAACCAGACGATCGCGCAGATCGAGATCCACAAGAATCCCGACAACTACATCGTCGACGGCAAGCCCACGGTCACGACGCTGCCGAAGCACCTCGACGAGAAGGTGGCCCGGCTGCACCTGGACGCAGTCGGCGCGAAGCTCACCACCTTGAGCAAGGATCAGGCCGAGTACATCGGCGTCGATGTGGCCGGACCGTACAAGCCGGAGCACTACCGCTACTAGGCGGCACGAACGGACGGCCCGGACTTCTGCGGAAGTCCGGGCCGTCCGTCGTTCGGCTTCAGCTCAAGGCGATCAGGACGCCCAGGGCGAAGCCGACGGCCAGCAGCCACAGCACGGTGGGTGCGCTACGTAACGCTGGCCTGGCTCTATCAGTCATGATTCGTAGACCTCTCCGTTGCGGACGCTCACCGGAATCCTCGGCAGCGGGCTGGGCGCCGGTCCGGCGACAACCTTGCCGGTCGCGGCGTCGAACTTGCTGCCGTGACACGGGCAGTCGATCGTGCCGTTCGCGACCGTCGAGACGGTGCAGCCCTGGTGGGTGCAGATCGCCGAGAACGCGTGCACCGTCGCGCCGGACCGGGTGAGCACGACCGGCGGGTGCTGCAGGATCTTGCCGCCGCCCGGCGGGATGGCGGCGACGGTGGCGAGCAGTTGTCCGCCACCGTCCGAGCCGGCGCCGTAGGCATTGGCCGCGGTCGTGCCCGCCTTCTCCTTCGCCGCCGCGCTGTTGCGTGCGAGGGCGAACCCGGCGATCCCGCCGACCACGACCACCGCCGCACCCCGCAGCGCGGAGCGTCGAGAAACCAGATCAGACATCGCGCCTTCCTAGGTAAGCGGGAGCCCGGAGCGGCTGAAGAACCACAACGCCGAGGTGAGCCAGACCAGGATGAACAGTGTGAACACCGTTGCTCCGAGCACGGGCACCATCCAGCGCGGTGCGTCCCTTATCCGCAGGCCGAGCATCTTGGCCGCGTAGGCACCGTAGAACGCGCAACCGGCGACGCTGTGAACCAAGACGCGGGTACTGGTGGTGTCGAACCCGAGTGACCAGACACAATGCAGCGCGACCGGCAAAGAGACGATGAACGCGATCGTGCCGCTCCAACGATGCAGCCAGGACACCCAGCGTGGCGTGCTGTGCACGCCGGGCAGCCGTCCCCACATCCACAGCGCGCTGATCAGCTGCACCAGCACCAGCACGAGCACCGCGGTGGCTAGCCAGGTCTTCATCTGCAGCACGCCGGAGAAGCCGACGAGGAATAGCGGCCGGAGCGCCGGATGGTGCGCGCGCGCGTACACGCCGATGCACAGCGCGACGGCGGCACCGAGCAGCAAGACGGCGGCAACGCCAACCCGACTGCGCGAAGTTGTCACGCTCTCGGCCACGGTCACCCCTCCCAGGTGCTGAACGCGCGCCACAGCTTCGGGGGGTGAGTCAGCGTGGCACCGATACCGGGGTGAGGGCAATGCCCGCGGCACGCGATGTCAGAACTCCGTGTCGACAAATCGTTACGTGCTGGCGTGTTGTCGGACGGTCGTGCCAGGGTGGCCAGTCATGACGGATGTTCTGCTTGCCATCGGCACGGCGAAGGGCCTCGTGCTCGCCCGCAGCCACGATCGGGTGTCGTGGTCGTTGTCCGACCTGCAATTTCCGATGAACGGGATCTATGCGGTCGCGATCGATACCCGATCCGCGCCGGCTCGGCTATTCGTCTCTGCGGACAGTTCGCACTGGGGACCGGCCGTGCTGCACAGCGACGATCTCGGCCAGTCGTGGGCCGAGCCCGACGAGGGTGCCATCGCGTTCCCGGCCGATACCGATACGTCGTTCGTGCGAGCCTGGGCGCTGGCGCCCTCGGCCACCGAGGCAGACGTCGTGTGGGCGGGTAGCCAGCCCAGTGCACTGTTCCGTTCCGAAGACCGAGGCGCCCACTTCACCCTGGTCAGGTCGTTGTGGGACCACCCCCATCGCCCCGAGTGGGGTGCGGGATTCGGCGGGCAAGCCGTCCACACCGTGCTGCCGCACCCGACCGATCCCGCGCGAATGCTGGTCGCCATGTCCAGCGGCGGGGCCTACCGTTCCGACGACGGCGGTGCGTCGTGGGCAGCGTCGAATACGGGCGTGAGCGCGTATTTCCTGCCCGATCCGATGCCCGAGTTCGGTCAGTGCGTGCACAAGATCGCCCGCGACTGCGGAAACCCCGACCGCCTCTACCTGCAGAACCACCACGGCGTCTACCGCAGCGACGACGCCGGGCACACGTGGCAATCGATCGCCGACGGGCTACCAGCCGACTTCGGCTTCGCGGTGGTCGCGCATCCGCGCCGTCGCGACGTCGCGTTCACGTTCCCGATCACCGCCGACGGCATGCGCCTGCCACCTGAGCATGCGTGTCGCGTCTACCGCACCGAGGATGCCGGGGCGACGTGGACGGCGCTGACGACCGGCCTGCCACAACACGACTACTACGGCAGCGTGTTGCGCGACGCGATGTGCGCCGACGATGCCGACCCAGCCGGGCTCTACGTGGGCACGCGCAACGGCGAGGTGTACGCGAGCACCGATGACGGCGAACAGTGGTCGCAGGTCGCCGCACACCTGCCCGACGTGCTGTGCGTGCGGTCGGCAGTAGTCGGGTGAGCGAAGCCGGAGCCGGTCAATGACAACCGTGGTGCTGCCCGGCGTGCTGCGTCAGCACGCCGACGGTGCCGGAACCGTCGACGTCGAGCTGGCGACCGGTGCCACCGTCGGCGATCTGCTCGACGAGCTCGCCCGGCGGCATCCGGCCCTGGCCCGGCGCGTCCGCGACGAACGCGGCGAGTTGCGTCGCTTCGTGAACGTCTACGTCGACGGCACCGACGCGCGCGCCGATGGCGGTCTGGCCGCGCCGGTCCCTACCGGCGCCGAGGTGTTGATCCTGCCGTCTATCGCTGGCGGATAACCGAGCCCGCCCCGGATCAGCCCGCATAGGCGCTGAAGGTCGGGTAGTACGCCTGCGAGTGCCCGTCGGCGGTGGGGTGGTAGGACTCGCTGAAGTCGCTGAAGTTCACCGAGTGCAGCCAGCGGTTGTCATCGCAGATCTCGTGGCCGGTGAACGCGCCGCGCACGTCGGCGAACCCGAAACCGGCGGCATTGGCCGCGTTGCCGGTGATCGAGTCGAGCAGGTTGATACCCTCGTCGATCTTGGCGCGTTTGGTCTGGCTCAGCCCGACGCAGTCGTTGGCCAGGTCGTAGAAATCCGGGTAGTCGAGCACGACCACGTTGGCATTCGGGGCGTCGGACCGGATAGCGCCGTACAGCGTGTCGAGCTTGCCCGGCAGGTTTGCCTGCGCGTCGTCCTCGGCGGCCTGGATCTCGCTGACGCAGGTGTCGTCGCTGTAGAGATTGCAGTCCTCCATGATCCCGGCGAAGTTCTCGTCGTTGCCGCCAACGGTGATGCTGACCAGCGTCGTCGATGCGCTCAGTGCGGGGAGTTGACTGTTCGCGACATCAGCGGTGGTCGCGCCGGAACACGCCACCGAGACGTATGACGCGGGCGCGTTGTTCGCGGCCCACAGCGCCGAGTACGCATTCGGGCTGCGGTCGCAGTCGCCGCTCTCGGCGGTGTAATCGCCGGCACCGACGCCCGACGAGTAGGAATCGCCGAGTGCGACGTAGTTGGCGCCAGCGGCCGCGGCGGCGGGCGCGACGGCGATGACGAGGGCAACGACGCCGCACAGGGCGGCGAGAACGGGCAGGGCACGGCGATGCACAGCGGCCTCCAGGCGACCAGCACTAATCAGACAATTTGTTACATAACTATCAGAATCGGGATAAGGCAGCTGTGAGGCGGCACAGCAAGATCGCAACGCTCGGGCCGTGCGTCGCGCGTACCCCTGCTACCGCGAAGATGTCACGATGGTCGCGTGAAGCCTCGTGTGCTCGTGGTCGACGACGACTCTGCCCTCGCTGAGATGCTCGGCATCGTGTTGCGTACCGACGGCTTCGAACCGGCGTTCGTCCCCGACGGCAGCCGTGCACTGCAGGCGTTCCGCGAGACCAAACCGGACGTCGTGCTGCTCGACCTGATGCTGCCGGGGCTGTCCGGAATCGACGTGTGCCGCGCCATTCGCGCTGAGAGCGGCACGCCGATCATCATGCTCACCGCCAAGAGCGACACAGTCGACGTGGTGCTGGGGCTCGAATCCGGCGCCGACGACTACGTCGTCAAGCCGTTCAAGCCGAAGGAACTCGTCGCCCGGATGCGGGCGCGGCTGCGCCATCACGAGGATGTCGGGAGCGAGACGCTGACCATCGGCCCGCTTGACGCGCCACTGACCATTGACGTTCCCGCGCACCAGGTGACTCGCGACGGCGGGCAGATCGCGCTGACGCCACTCGAGTTCGACCTGCTCGTGGCCCTGGCCCGCAAACCGCGGCAGGTGTTCACCCGCGAGGTGCTGCTCGAGCAGGTCTGGGGATACCGCCACGCCGCCGACACGCGCCTGGTCAACGTGCACGTGCAGCGGCTGCGCTCGAAGGTGGAACGCGACCCGGAGCGTCCCGAGGTCGTCCTGACGGTGCGCGGCGTGGGGTACAAAGCCGGACCGCCATGAGCGCGGCCGCTCGTGCTTGGCGTGCCGTCGGCACCCGCGCTCGGCGGTTGAGAAATCTCGTTGTCGGTACCTGGCAGCACTCGCTCCAGTTGCGGGTGGCGACGACGACGCTGCTCGTCACCGGCGTGGTCGTGCTGGTGATCGGGATCTTCATCGTCGACCAGGTCGCCGAGGGCGTGCTGCGCGCCAAGCGCGAAGCCGCGATCCAGCAGGCGAACGTCGGCCTGGACTCGGCGCGGTCGGCATTCCTCGATGTCGACTCCAGCGACGCGGGGGCAGTGCAGAAGGCGCGCAGCCAGGTGATCTCGACACTTAGCGCGAACGGTCGTAGCGCCGGACTGTTCAACATCACCGTCGAGTCGCCCACTCCGTCCGATCTGACCAACTCGGTCAAGATCTCGGCCGGCCTGCGCGACGCCGTGAAGGATCACGACCTGGCCGTGCAGTACGCGCCGGTGCCGCTGACGCCGACCGGCACCAAACGGGTGCCGGGGCTGATCGTCGGCGAGCCGGTGCAGGCACGCACCGGCCTGTTCGAGCTGTACTACCTGTTCCCGCTGACCGCCGAGCAGCAGACGATCGCCCTATTGCAGCGCACCGTGTTGCTCAGCGGGCTTGGTCTGGTGCTGCTGGTCGTGGCAATCGCAATGCTCGTCACCCGGCAGGTCGTCCGTCCGGTGCGGGTCGCCGCGCGCACGGCGGGACGGCTAGCCGAGGGCGACCTGTCACAACGGATCTCGGTGCGCGGCACCGACGACATCGCCCGGCTCGGCCGCTCGTTCAACGACATGGCCGGCAGCCTGCAGCGCCAGATCCGGCGGCTGGAGGATCTGTCGCGCCTGCAGCGTCGCTTCACCAGCGACGTCTCGCACGAGCTGCGCACGCCGCTCACCACGATCCGGATGGCCGCCGAGTTGCTGCACGCCGGACGCGACGAGTTCCCGCCCGAGCTGTCGCGATCGGCCGAGCTGCTGCGCGCCGAACTCGACCGGTTCGAGTCGCTGCTCGACGACCTGCTCGAGATCTCGCGCTACGACGCCGGGGTCGCCAGCCTGGAGTCCGAGACCACCGATATCCGTGGCGTGGTTACCACCAGCGTCGACGCCAGCCGGATGCTCGCGGAACGGCATGGCAGCGAGGTCGTGGTCGACCTGCCGAACCGGCCGGTTCCGGTCGACATAGACGCCCGGCGCGTCGAGCGCATCCTGCGCAATCTGCTCGGCAACGCCCTCGACCACAGCGAGGGCAAGCCGGTCGTGGTCACCGTCGGTTACGACGACGACGCGGTCGCCGTGACGGTGCGCGACCACGGGGTCGGGCTTCGCCCCGGCGAAGCCGGGCTGGTGTTCAACCGGTTCTGGCGCGGCGATCCGTCCCGCAGCCGGCTCACCGGTGGCACCGGGCTCGGACTCGCGATCAGCCTCGAGGACGCTCGCCTGCACGACGGCTGGCTGCAGGCGTGGGGCGAGCGTGGCAAGGGTGCTCAGTTCCGCCTCACCTTGCCCAGGCAGGCCGGGCATACCCTGTTGACCTCGCCGCTGCCGCTCGGTCCGGACGACGAGTACGAGGACGAATGACCCGCTCGAGGCGCAACTTCTCGCTGGCACTCGCGATCGCGGCGGCGCTAGTGGTCGGCGCCTGTACGACTGTGCCGACCACCTCGGCGCCGACAGTGATCAGACCGATCGCCGAGAACCCGCCACCGGTGGTCTGTGCCCCGGCGCAGGGTGGCGCCCCGCGCAACATCGTCGCCGCCTTCCTCAACTGCAACGGCAAGAACGACCCGAACCACAACGGTGCCCGACAATTTCTCACGACCGAGGAACGGCCGCATTGGTCTGACAGCTCGGCAACGATCATCGACTTCGCGACGCCGAGTAACTTGGCGCACCACCGCATCGTGGTCAGCGGCCGCGAGATCGGCACCATCGATGACAGCGGCGCCTACATCCCGGCGTTGCGCGGCGACGGCACCGGGACCGGCGGCCTGCTTGTCAAGCAGTCCATCGGGCTGCAGAAGATCAAAGGTAAGTGGCGGATCAGCTCACTGAGCCGCCAGGGATTGCTCATCGATGCCCAGCAATTCCAGCTGTACCAGCAGCGTGCGCTGTACTTCTTCGACGCGTCCAACCAACACCTCGTGCCTGATCCGCGCTACACGCAGATGTCGGCACCGGGCCAACTTGCCAATTGGCTGGTCAACGGACTCGCCGATGCTCCACGGGGCGGACCGCAGAGCGGATTGCAAAGTGCGTTGCCCAATCAGACCGGCCCAACCGCCAGTATTTCCACGAAGCTGTCGTCCGACGGCAAGCTGATCAAGATCGAAATCCCGGGTGCCGCGCAGCTGTCGGCGAGCACGTTGAACCGGCTGGCCGCGCAGATCGCCCAAACGCTCGCCCAGGTGTCGCCGATCGAAGGGATCGAGATCACCGATGGTGGTGTGCCGGTGCGCATCCCGTCCGGCCAGAACGGCACGATCTTCAACCTCTCCAACCTGTCCAGCGGGTTCGGAGTCGACGTAACCGGAGTTGCCCCGGATCTCTATTACGTGCGCGGTGGCGGGGTGTACGACGCGCTGGGCCAGCGCGTTCACGGCAAGGTCGGCAGCGGCAGTTACGGCCTGAACTCGGTCGCGTTGCGCGCTGGCCCCGACGGCACCACCAACGATCTGCTGGTTGCCGGTGTGCGCGGCGCTGGGGCGAAGCAGTATCTCGACATCGGTACGCCGGCGCAGTTGTTTCCGACGAAGCTCTCCGGCGACCTGTCGCGGCCGGCGTGGGCCCCGAACGCACCAGAGGCTTGGGTCGGCTCCGGTCAGCACCTGTTCCGGGTGACCTGGCCCTCGCAGACGGTGCGTACGGTGCCGGTGGACGTCCCCGAAGGCGTGGCGAGCGGGACCATCATCGCCGTTCGGCTCAGCCCGGACGGCTCGCGCGTGGCCCTGGTGTTGCGTTCCAACGCCCGGCCGCACACGTCTCAGGTTTACGTCGGCGGGGTGGTGCGTACCGGCTCGGACGTCCGAGTGACCAACTTGACGCCGATCAGCCCGCAAGCGATCAAGGTCAACGACGTTGCCTGGAACGATCAGTTGAAGCTGTTCGTCATCGGCACGAACCTGATCACCAACAGTTGGGGGCTGTGGGAGGTGCAGTGCGACGGCTCGCTGTGGACCTTGCGCAGCAACTTCGGGCTCCCGCAGGCGCCGGGCAGCCTGACGGTCGCGTCGGGTTCGGTCGCAGTCGTGTCCGCAGGCGACACGGTGTGGCGCCAGCAGGCGGGGTCGTGGGAGCCGCTGGGTGTCGAGGACACGCACGGCACCAACCCGATCTACAACGAGTAGCGCGCGGCTGTCCACAGATCGCCGAACCATGCTCCGCCACCAGCGACTGGGGGGCAGGCTCGGTGCATGCTTGCCGATCTGCTCGACCTCGTGCTGCCCGTCTCATGCGTGGGTTGCGGCCGGACCGGACCGCCGCTGTGCTCGAGTTGCGGTGTACCGGACGTGCACGCGGTGGCGCTCGACGGCCTGCCGGTCGTTGCCGCCGCCCGCTACGAGGGCGCGGTTCGCACGGCCCTGCTTGCCTACAAGGAGCGCGGCCGGCGTGATCTGCGCCGTCCACTCGCAACGCTGCTCACCGCCGCGCTGACCGATGTGGCCGGTATGCCGGCGGCCATCGTCCCGATGCCGACCACGGCGACCGCGCGCCGGGCTCGAGGTGGCGATCACGTGTTGAGGCTGGCCACCGTCGCGGCGCGGGAGTCAGGTATTGGCCGGGTTTGCACGCCGCTGCGCTTGGCACGCGCCGTGCGTGATTCCGCCGGCCTTGACATCGCCGAGCGGGCTGCGAACCTGCACCTGGCAATGGTGGCGCGGGCGCCCCGGCGCGTGTCGACCGCGCTCGTCGTCGATGACATCACCACCACGGGCGCCAGCCTGATCGAGGCCACCCGGGCCCTGCGCCTTGCGGGCTGGCGGGTCGTGGGCGCTGCCGTCGTCGCCGCGACCCCGCGCCGCCGGCCGCTGTCTGCGCGTCCAGTCGCCGTCACGTCTAGCAGGTCGATCCACTCGGGTCTAACGTGAGGATGACCTGACCGAGAAGCCTACGTCGAGTACAGGACTACTGGAGGTCGCATGAACCCTGCCAGCGAACCAGCTAGCAGTACCCCCGCAGGCCGGATGGAAATCGTGGTTCGTGGGCGCAACGTGGTTGTGCCCGACCATTACCGGCAACACGTCGCTGAGAAGCTCGGGAAACTGGAGAGATACGACCACAAGGTCATTCGCGCTGACGTCGAACTCCAGCACGAGAAGAATCCACGCCAGAACGGCAGCTGCCAGCACATCGAAATCACCTGCCGCACACGCGGCCCGGTCGTCCGCGCCGAGGCCTGCGCAGAGGATTTCTACAAGGCCCTCGACCTTGCTGCCGAGCGCCTCGAGCGCCGGTTCCGGCAGGCTGCCGACCGCCGCCGCGTGCACCACGGTCGGCGCACTCCGAAATCGCTGCACGAGGTCGCCGCGCAGGGCGCGATGCTCTCCAGCCAGACGTCGGCGCTCGAGGACGCGTCGGTGACCGAGCCCGATGACGGGCCTGGGCGCATCGTCCGCGAGAAGGAGCATCCGGACGTGCCGATGACCGTCGACGACGCATTGTTCGAGATGGAACTGGTCGGCCACGACTTCTACCTGTTCCACGACAAGGTCAGCGGCCGGCCGACCGTGGTGTACCGGCGACACGCCTATGACTACGGGTTGATCCGCCTCGGTGGCGACGCGCCATAGCTCAGCGATAGTCGGGATTGACCAGCGCGTACCGCACTTCGTCACTGAATGTGCCGTCCGCGTTCCGTAGCCTCGAGGCGGCGACACCGTCGGGTACGAATCCGGCGGCAGCCGCGGCGCGCTGCGAGGCGATGTTGTGCTGCCTGGCGCCGAGTTCCAACCGGACGAAGCCGGCCTGGCTGAATGCCCAGTCCGCGACCAGCCGCAGTGCTCGCGTGGTGTACCCGCGGCCGCGAAAGTCCGGGTGCACCGCGTAGCCGATGCCGGCGACGTTCGGCGGCCCAGAACCGCGCAGGTGCAGCGAGCCGGCGAACCGTCCGGTCGCGACGTCGACCATCGTGAACTGCGCGGTGGGCCCGACCAGCCACTCGAGGCTCGCGCGGGCCAGCAGGGCGGCCATCGCCGCACGTGGCTTTGCCCTGCCGAGAAACCCGACGGCGATGGTGTGCTCGTCCTCCTCCTGCTCGGCGAACGCGGCCAGGTCGTTCATGCATGGCACGCGAAGCAGCATCGTCTCGTCGCCCAGCCCGTCACCGGCAAGCGGCGTGAATGTGGGCTCGATCGGCTCACCGGAGTCGGCTGCGAGCCGGGCAAAGACGCCATGATCATCGCGGCGCAGTCCTTCGAAGCTGAAGCCTGCTCGTAGCGCGACCTTTGCCGAAGCAACATTGCGTACATCGCAGGTGATCTCGATGCGATCCACGCCGTGGGCGAGACCCCAAGCTGCCATCGTGCGAGTGGCCTCAGTGGCCAGGCCGCCGCGCTGGGCCGCCGGATCGATCCAGTAACCGATGCTGGCCGGGCTCGACCCTTGCGGCAGCCGCAGTGCAACAGCGCCGACGAGGCGGCCGCTCGGCTGCTGCACCACGGCGCGCTCCAGGCCAGTACCCGCCTGTGCGGCAGCGGGCGCGACCTCATTGACGAAGCGCCAGGCATCCTCCGCGGTGTACGGATCCGGCAGGCTGCGTGCGTACTCGTGCAGGGCGCCGGACTGCATGATCGCGGCCACGGTCGGGGCATCGGCGCCCCGCCAGGGTCGCAACAGCAGCCGCTCGCTGGGAATCTCCAGACCGGTCAGCTCGACCCCGCGGAACTGCGCCACGGGCAAAGCGTGCCAGATCGGGCCAAGCCGGGAATGCCCGCGGTCTAGTGCGCCCGCCCGGTCCCAAGCCAGAAACCCGTAACATGGCCGCGTGGTACTTGCCAAGATTCTGCGCGCCGGCGAAGGCAAGATGGTTCGGCGCTTGTCCAACATCGCCGAGCACATCGAGACCCTCGAAGAGGATTATGTCGATCTGAGCGACGCCGAGCTGCGCGCGCTGACCGACACGTTCAAGGAGCGGTACAGCGCTGGAGAGACCCTCGACGACCTGCTGCCCGAGGCGTTCGCGGTCGTGCGCGAAGCAGCCCGCCGCACGCTGGGGCAGTTCCACTACAAAGTGCAGCTCATGGGCGGCGCGGCAATGCACCTGGGCAACATCGCCGAGATGAAGACCGGTGAAGGCAAGACCCTGGTCTCGACCCTGCCCGCCTATCTCAACGCGCTGGCCGGCGACGGCGTGCACGTGGTAACCACGAACGACTACCTGGCCGGTCGTGACGCCGACTGGATGGGTCGCGTGCACCGCTTCCTCGGCCTGTCCGTCGGCAAGATCCTCAACGACCTGCCGCCGGAGAAGCGCCGCGTCGCCTACCACTGCGACATCACCTACGGCACGAACAACGAGTTCGGCTTCGACTACCTGCGCGACAACATGGCCTGGTCGCTCGACGATCTGGTGCAGCGGGGGCACAACTTCGCGATCGTCGACGAGGTCGACTCCATCCTCATCGACGAGGCGCGCACGCCGCTGATCATCAGCGGCCCGGCCGAAGAGAACCAGCGCTGGTATCTCGAGTTCGCGCGCATTTCGCCGCGGCTCAAGCGCGACCAGCACTACGAGGTCGAAGAGGGCAAGCGCACCGTCGCGGTGACCGAGGACGGTGTCGCGTTCGTCGAGGACCAGCTCGGCATCGACAACCTCTACGAGGCCGCGAACACGCCCCTCGTCGGCTACTTGAACAACGCGCTCAAGGCCAAGGAGCTCTACAAGCGCGACCGCGACTACATCGTTACCGACGGCGAGGTGCTCATCGTCGACGAGTTCACCGGTCGAGTGCTGCACGGCCGGCGATACAACGAGGGCATGCATCAGGCGATCGAGGCCAAGGAGGGTGTGCAGATCCAGCAAGAGAACCAGACCCTCGCCACGATCACCCTGCAGAACTACTTCCGCCTCTACGACAAGCTCGCCGGGATGACGGGTACCGCGCAGACCGAGGCGAACGAACTGCACCAGACCTACAAGCTCGGCGTGGTACCCATCCCGACCAACCAGCCGATGATCCGCGATGACCAGACCGACCTGATCTACAAGTCCGAGGATGCCAAGTTCGCCGCGGTTATCGACGACATCGCCGAGCGGCACGAGAAGGGCCAGCCGGTGCTGGTCGGCACCGCCTCGGTCGCCAAGTCCGAGCGGCTGGCCTCGCTGCTGCTGCGCAAGGGCATTCCGCACGAGGTCCTCAACGCCAAGCAGCACGCGCGTGAGGCCGCGATCATCGCCAACGCCGGACGAAAGTCTGCCGTCACCATCGCCACCAACATGGCTGGCCGCGGCACCGACATCATGCTCGGCGGCAACCCGGAGTTCGCTGCCGACCTGGCCCTGCGCGACCGCGGCCTGAGCCCGGACGAGACGCCGGAGGAGTATGAGGCCGCGTGGGCCGACACGCTCGAGAAGGCGAAGTCGGAGTCGGCCAAGGAGCACGATGAGGTCGTCGATCTCGGCGGGCTCTACGTCCTCGGCACCGAGCGGCATGAATCACGCCGCATCGACAACCAGCTGCGTGGCCGGTCCGGCCGCCAGGGTGACCCGGGCGAATCACGGTTCTACCTGTCTCTGGGCGACGACCTGATGATCCGGTTCAACGGCGAGCGGGTCGCGGCGATGATGAACTTCCTGCGGCTGCCCGAGGATGTGCCGATCGAGGCCAAGCCGGTCGCCAAGGCGATCCAGTCGGCCCAGACGCAGATGGAGCAGCAGAACTTCGAGATCCGCAAGAACGTCCTCAAGTACGACGAGGTGATGAACAAGCAGCGCTCGGTCATCTACGACGAGCGCCGCACGGTGCTCGACGGCGCCGACCTGTCCGACCAGATCCGGCCGATGATCGAGGACGTCGTCAAGAGCTACGTGGAGGGTGCGACCGCCGCCGGCTACGCAGAGGAGTGGGACCTCGAGCAGCTGTGGACTGCGCTCCGGACGCTGTACCCGGTCTCGCTCACGCTCGACGAGGCGATCGATCAGGCCGGCGGTGAGCGCAACGACCTGACTCGCGAGTTCCTGGTCGAGGAACTGGTCGCCGATGCCCAGGCGGCCTACGACGCCCGCGAGGAGGATCTCGGCGCCGAGGTGCTGCGTGAGCTCGAGCGCCGGGTACTGCTCTCGGTGCTTGACCGCAAGTGGCGTGAACACCTTTACGAGATGGACTACCTGCAGGAAGGCATCGGGCTGCGCGCAATGGCCCAGCGCGATCCGCTGGTCGAGTACAAGCGCGAGGGCTTCGACATGTTCGCGGCGATGATGGACGCGATCAAGGAGGAGTCGGTCGGCTTCCTGTTCAACCTCGAGGTGCAGGTCGAGGACGACGGGGCCGGCCCTGCTGAAGCAGCAGGTGAGCCGGTCGCAGTCGATGGCGACCAGCCGCGGCTCGACCTTTCGTTGCTGGCCGAGGCACAGGATGCGCACGAGGACGCCAACGCCAAGTCGGCGCGGCCGCACGTGAGCGCGAAGGGCCTTGACCGCGATGCTTCGGAGAAGCCGCTGGTGTACACCTCGCCCGAGCTGGGGTCAGAGGCACCGTCGGTGCAGACCAGTGACACCGCGAAGAAGCCGACCCCGTCGAGCAACCGCCGCCAAGCCTCGCGCGGGAACCCGAACCGCGGCAGCCGCGGCAACAAGCGCAAGCGCTGAGGCGGGTCGCTAGCCCAGCACGAGGCGGGTGCAGCACCACCGGCCGTGCCGCACCTCGAGACGCATCGCGACCGCATGTACCCGCTCGCCGACGCGCACCGTCGCGCTCAGCTCGGCGACGTTGTCGACCGGCTCGCTGGCGCGAATCGACCGCACTGCCGCAGCGCTCATCCGGTGCGGTCGGCCCCGTGCGGCGGCCCCTTCGAAGTCGGTGCGCAGGCCGTGCGCGACGGACGGGGCCACTAGTGCCGTGAGCTGGTTGAGCGGACGCCGTCCGCCGGCGGTCTCGATCACGCCGACCAGCAGCCGCCAGCCCCAGCGCGCAGGATCGGGCAGCGCCGCGCGCAGCGGCGACGGCACGGCCGGCTGCAACGCCCGACGACGCGGTCGCTCGAAGGGCAGCGGCTGGTCGTGCACGCCGACCTGGGACACCCCGTCGATCAACTCGTCGTCGAAGGGTGGCTCGCGGCGGGGCGCGGGACGGACGACGATCGTGCCCGACGACCTCCGGATGGTGATCACGCTGGTGTCGGGCGGCGTGGTGAGTGCGCTGGTCATGATCGGCCCTCGTGCGTCGGTGTGGTTTGCGGTGCGTGCAGGACTTCACCCGGCCTGATGACGTTCGGATCCGTCCCGATGAGCTGGCGGTTGGCCGAATACCACCGCGGCCAGCTGGCCGCGATGCGCCGATCAGACGGTCGGCCGGGCAGGTGCGCGGCGGCGATCCGCCACAGCGAGTCACCGCGCCGGACGACGACCGCCGCCGGTCGCGCAGCTGCGGGTTGCTGGGTGGCCCGTGGGACGCGCGGTGCCGCGGGCTGGTGCGGCGTGAGGATCGGCCAGCGCGGTGTGCGCGCCGCGTCGTCGGTGGGCCAGTTCGGTGCGGCGAGGGCCGGCTTGCTCGGCGCGCGATGCGTCGCTGCCTGCGCACCCGCACTGCAGAGCAGCACGCCGACGCCGGCCGCTCCGACGACCAGCGGGTAGACGGTGCGGGGCAAGCTGACGCGTGCCACGGTGCGCGCCGCTCGTCCGAGAGCACCCGGCAACGCGCCGCCGAAACTGGCCAGCAGACCGATGGCCAGCCAAAGCGCGGCAAGCCACAGGGCCGCGCCGGCGATCGCGGCAGCGACAGTGTCCGGACCGGCGCTCTCGAGCCACGACGGCAGCGCGGCAAGCCGCTGCACGATCGCCAGGTGGGGCCGGAGCGCGATCAGCACGGCAAGGTCGCCAAGTGCCAACACTCCGACTCGGATCCTGGCCGTCAGCACTATCGCCACCTCGCATTGACTTCCGTTTGCTTACGTTTATATCTTTACGCTTGTATTCTCACACGGTCAATTCAGGTATCGGCGAATTGTGGACGGCGCTGATCTGTCTCCCGTGCAGCTCGTGGACCCGTGGCCCGAAGCAAGTGGCGGGTGCGCGTGTGCGGCAGATCGCCGTCGTCCGGGCGCTGTTACACGTGGGTTGAATTGCTCGAATTGCAACCGGAGTACGATTTTCCGGTCACTGGGGGCCATTATTGAACAAAAACTCACACGCAATTTACGTCATATACGTGTGATGCGGCAAAAGATGGCACCTGTCCGATTTTGTGATATATCTGTTAATGAATTGGTGAGACGCCAGTAAAGCGATCTCAACGACTTCGTGCTTGCGGCGCGGGGACGCGCTGAGGACACGAACACAACGCATGACATTGCCGCGGCGCTCGTGATTTGCGGGATTCGAGGCCACAAATGAAGCGGAACGGTCGGCTCCGATGCCCGGAGTCGACAGCACAGAAAGGGGAGGGCAGCGATGGCCAAACTCATTCGGCAACTGCTCGCCGGCACCGGCGCAGTGGCATTGCTGGTGGTCGGCGCTCAGCTGATCGGGACGACGTCTGCGACCGCGCACACCAACTCGGTGATGGGAAAGGCTGACTGCCAGGTCGACGGCACGTACACCGTGACGTGGACGGTGACCAACGACTACACCGGCACCGATGTCGTCACCGTGCCCGGCTGGACACCAGCAGGGTCGCAACTGACCCCGGCGACGATCACGCTCGGGTCGCACGGAGTCGGCGGGATGTCGCAGACCGGCATCCCCGGCAACTCGACCGTCGCAACGCTGACGAACGTGCACGGCGACTGGACCGACCCGACTGATCCCTGGCAGGCCGACACCGGCCAGGTGAGCGTGAGTCTGCCGGGTGCGTGCCTGCCCCCCAAGACTCCGACTGTCCCGACCGCGCACCCGGGCGCGTGTGTGCACAACGTGATCGTCCAGCCATCGATCTCGATCCCCGGCGACACCGGGATCAGCTGGGCCTTGGACAACAAGCCGGTAGCCGGCAACCAGGACTACCCGGTCAGCCCTGGCGACCACACCGTCGACGCCACCAGCGCCACCTTGCTACTCAGCGGCACGACGCACTGGAGCTTCACCCTCACCCAAGCAGCCGGTGACTGCGGGACGAAGATCGCGACCCCGGTCGTCCCGAGCGTGAACCAGACCCGGTGCGTCAATCACGCGCCGACCGCGCCCACGATCGTCCTGCCATCGACGCCGGGCATTACCTACACGGTCAACCGGGCCGCGCCGTACACGCCCGGCGAGATCGTCGTGGTCACCGCGATGACCGCGACGGGCTACAAGTTCGACTCGTCAGCAGGTTGGCCGGCCGGTTGGACGATGCGCAGCGCGTCGAAGGCGGTCAGCAAGCTCGTGTTGCAGGGGCCGCTCAATTGCGGCACCGCTGCGACGCCGACCTCGCCGACGGTGACCCAGACGGCTTGCCAGCACGGCAGCACGACGCCGACCGCGCCGACGATCCTCTTCCCGTCCACGACCGGCGTCGCCTACACGACGAACAAGGCCGCGCCGTACCGCGCAGGCCAGCGCGTGCTCGTCACCGCAACGGCGACCAAGGGCTACTTCTTCGCGACCCCGCCGTCCGGGTGGACCAAGGTGAGCGACACGGTGCTGACTGAACACGTACACCTGACCAAACTTGCACCGAACGCGTGCACGCTCAGCGCGAGGGTCACCAAGGCCACGTTCACCCCGGAACAGTGCGTGCACGGTACGCCGCAGAGCGGCTCGTACACCGTGCCGTCCAGCACCGGCGTGGTCTACACCGTCAACGGCACGAAGACCCGGGCGGGCACGTACCGCGCGCCGGCCGGTACGACGGTGCAGATCGTGGCCTCGCCGAAGAGCGGGTACCAGCTGCAGGGCCAGCGCACCTGGACGCACACGTTCGGCGCTACGCCGCAGTGCTCAGGCAACGCCTCCAAGCACGTCCACCACCCGCGGACGACGACACCGCCGCCCAACCAGCTCGCCAACACCGGCGTGCCGACCGCGCACCTGATCGCGATCGGGGTTGCCTTGCTCATTCTCGGCAGCCTGGCGATGCTGGCGGCCACTCGCCGCCGCGAGACCAAGCGCTGATCGACTGGCGCACCGACGCTGCCCCGCCCGGAGTTCTCGCCGCGGGGCAGCGTCGTCCACGGCATAGTTGGGTACGTGCGCTGGGACGAGCTGTTCGCCGACCTCGAAGCCCAGGCTGATGCGCTCGAGCTTGCCGAGCGAGCGACCGAGGTCAGCGAGCGGGCGCGCATCGAGTTCGCCAGCATCGCGATGCTCGAGCGCCTGCGCGCGGGCATCGGCGGGCCGCTGCGCGTGCAACTCCTCGGCGGCCTCAACGTCGCAGGCACGCTCGTTCGCGCCGGCTCGGATTGGTTGCTGTGCCAGGAAGGACCCGGCCGCGAAGCGCTGATCGCGACCTCGGCCGTGCGGGCCGTGCACGGGCTCGGCCGGCTTTCCGCCGTGCCCGGATCGGGCGGCCCGGTACTCGCCCGCTTGACCCTGCGCAGCGCGCTGCGCGGCATTGCGCGCGACCGCTCCGGCGTGCGGCTGCACTTGGTCGACGGCGAGGTACTGGACGCGACGATCGATCGGGTCGGTGCCGATTTCATCGAGGCCGCACGGCATCCGGCCAGCGAAGCGCGGCGGCGCGGCGAGGTGCGCGAGGTCGTCCTCATGCCGATGGCTGCACTGGCCGCGGTCCGACGCGACGCGGGCTAGTGACCCCCTGCAGGTCAGCTTTCGATCGAATCGCCCTCGGTGAACGGGTGGCTGGCGACGAACGTGCGGGTCTGGTCATACATCCGGGCGATGTAGCTCTCAAGCTTGTCTCGTTCGACCCGCCACTGGCCGCGGCCGCCGATCTTGATCGCCTCGAGGTCGCCGTTGCGGACCAAGGCGTAGGTCTGCGACGCGGAGATGTTGAGGATGTCTGCCACGTCGGCCAACGTCAGGAAGCGCTCGGTTGCCATGGTGCACTAAGTCTGGCATCCCGCTCAGGCGGCGCGGCATTGTCCACAGTTCCGTTCGCAGGTTGTGGGTAAATCCGGCAAAATAGCCGATATGGACTTCCCGTCGCCACCGCCGCGTCGGGTGAGCAAGCCGAGCTGGCTCGACCTGCGCCTCGTCCTCGGGGTGATCCTGGTGCTCGCCGCCGTGCTGGTCGGCGCAAAGGTGATCCAGAGCGCCCGGCATACCGACAAGGAGTTGGCGGTCACCCGCGATCTGGCGGCCGGGACGACCTTGCAGGCCAGCGATCTCCAGCTGGTCGACGTGGCGCTGCCCGGCAGCGTGCAACGTGGCGGCGTGTATCTCGCCGATCGCGACAAAGCGATCGGCAAGGTGCTGGCCCGGCCACTGGCACAGGGCGAGTTGCTGCCTGCGGCGGTGCTCAGCGCTGCCCCGGTTCGGACCAGGATCAGCCTGCCGCTCGGCGCCGACGCGGCGCCCAAGCTCACTCGCGGCCAGCGGATCGTCGTCTGGCTGTCCGACAAGCAATGTCCCTCCGTGCTACTCCTGCCCGATGTCGTGGTACAGGACGTGCATGCTGGCGACGCCGGCGAGTTCAGCTCCGGCGGCGCCGGTCAGGACGTGGTCTTGAGCCTGTCGCCCCAGCTCGCGCAACGCATCGTCACCGCCCTGGCAATCGACGGCGCAACGATCCGCGCCGGCGTCCTCACCGGCACCACGAACGCCAGCGCGGCGGCCCTGCCCGCGCTGGACTCCTGTGCCAACCCGTCCGCCCCGTGAGACTCCCCGTCCTCATCGCCGCCGGCGGCGCAAGCTGGGAGGCGGCACTGGTTGCTGCCTTCGACACCGGCGCCGGTGCGGTCAGCGTCGCGCGCCGGTGCGTCGACGTCGTCGATCTGCTCGCGGTCGCCGCGACCGGGCAGGGGCGTGCCGCTCTCGTCGCCGCCTCGTTGCGCCGCCTCGATGCCGACGCGGTCGACCGGCTGCGCGCTGCCGACGTCGTCCCGGTCGGCGTCGTGGCCCGTGGCGACTCGGCCGGCGAGGATCGATTGGGCGCTATCGGCATCGAATATCTCGTGCCCGACGACGCCGATGCGGGGGTGGTCGCCGCTGTCGTCGTCGAGGCGGTCGAAGCCGCGTCACGTAGCGAGACCACTACTCGCAGCGCGCGGGTATTCGGCGATCCGGCGACGTCGATGGCCGTTCCGCCGCGCGGAGGCGATGCGGCCGGCGCGGACGTGCCGAACCGGCAGGGCTCGGTCGTCGCGGTATGGGGCCCGACCGGTGCGCCTGGGCGCACCACCTTGGCGATCGCGCTCGCCGACGAACTGGCCCGCCTCGACCGCGCCAGCCTGCTCGTCGACGCCGATGTCTACGGCGGGACGGTCGCCGCCCAGCTCGGGCTGCTCGACGAGTCGCCCGGCCTGGCCGCCGCCTGCCGGTTGGCCGCCGGCACGAGGTTGGACGGTGCGGCACTGGCCGGGCTGTGCTGGCAACTGCGCGCCGAGTTGCGCATCCTCACCGGCATCCCGCTGGCCAGCCGGTGGACCGAGCTGCGGCCGAACGCAGTCACTGCGGTGCTGGCAGCCGCGCGGCAGCTGGCCGATTTCACCGTCGTCGATTGCGGATTCTGCCTGGAGACCGACGAGGAGCTGTCCTTCGATTCGCTGGCGCCACGGCGCAACGGGGTCACGCTCGCGGTGCTCGACGAAGCTGACTGCGTGGTCGTGGTCGGCGCCGCCGATCCGATCGGCATGCAGCGCCTGGTGCGCGCGTTGGCCGAGCTTCGCGATGCCGAGATCGACGCCACGCCATGGGTCGTGCTCAACAAGATGCGCAACGGGGTCGTGCCCGGCGACGCACGCTCCGAACTCGTCGGGGCGCTCGAGCAGTTCGCCGCCACCACACCGGCTGCGCTGCTGCCCTACGACCGCGAATCGCTCGACAGCGCGCTCGCCTCCGGCCGCTCGCTCGGCGAGGCGCGTCCGGCCAGCCCGCTGCGCCGAGCGGTCGTCACGCTCGCAGCCGAACTTGCCGGCGTGCCGGTCCCGACCTCCAGGCGGCGTCGCTGAGCGGTTTCTCGGCAGAATCTGCGAGGATCAATGGTCGGCTA
>DASRSG010000139.1:0-9132 GCA_035656595.1 Jatrophihabitantaceae bacterium
TACCGGCTCGCCGGCACCGTCGAGCTGCCCGGCGGGCAGCAGCGCAGCGACATAGCGCTGCGCGCGGTCGACGGATCGATTACCGTCTAGGGAGTGGACGGGGTCGAGTTCGTTGCCGACGACGACCCAGTCGAGGCGCTACCGCCGCGGCCGAAGCCGGGCCGCTCGACCTGGGTCGCGCGCGTCACCGCCGTGGTGGCTGCCGCTGCCGCGATCGTGGTCTGGGTGGTCACGCGCCCGGCCACGCCGTCGCCGACGAAGGCTACTGCGAAGCCGGCCACGAGGCCGGCCACGAAGTCGGCCACGAAGCGCGTGCCCCCGCTCGGCCTGACCTTGGAAGAGACTTCGGCCCTTACCTGCCGGCTGGGCGCCCCGGTCGACAACAGCGTCACCGATGCCATGCACCGCTTCCTGCATGACATCACGATCGAGAACATGCTGGCGTCACGCTGCATCTCGGGGACGCCGAACGCGCGACGGGTGGTCTCGGAGTTGATCGAGGGCAGCACCGGCCGTTACGACGTGCAGGTCAGCATCAGCAATCGAAACGCCGATTTCCAAGAGCCGATCAGCAGGACGGGCGGCGGCCTGCGGCAGCGCAAGATCGTGCTAGGTGAGATCGAGGTGGAATCGGCCGGGGTCAAGGTCCGCATCACCGCCGTCGGATTTCCCGATGCCTCCCCGCCGGCGGCGCGATTGCAGCGGCTGGCCGACTTCCTGAGCCTGAACACCGTGCTGTGAGCGACGCTTGCGGAGCGAACCAGGGGTATCGGCCAGCGGGTCGAGCGCAGCGAGACGTGCTGTGAGCGACGCTTGCGGAGCGAACCAGGGGTATCGGCGAGCGGGTCGAGCGCAGCGAGACAGGCTGTGAGCGTCGAGTTTCTGCCCGATGACGTCGCGCCGCCGGCCGACGAGGCCGCGCCCCCGCGCCGTCACAACGGCTGGCGCTGGCCGCTGCTCGCGGTCGCGGCGCTCGCCCTCGGGACGGCCTGGGCGACGACGCGGCCCGCGCCGGTCCGCCCGATCGCCGCGCCAACCCCGAGCCCGGTCACGCACGCGCGCGAGGTCACGCCCTGTCATGGCGTGCCCGACTGCGCGGTGCGCGCCGGCATCCCGAAGGCGCTGGACGCGGTCGTCCGCCAGTACTTGCCGGCGACCTCGGCGATCCACGTGCACAGCTACCTCGCGACGAACTCGCTCACCGGCGGCAGCCAGCTCGTGCAGCGCGACATCGACGCGATGGCCGGCTCGGTGAACGTGCTGATCAGCGTGCGCCGCGCCGGCAGCGCCGAGCACGAGATCGTCGACGCGCCCCTCGGTGTCGGGTCGCTGATCGTGCGCCGCGAATCGTCGGGCTACGCCGTCCTGCTGCAATACCTCGCACCGGAGACGGTGCCGCCGACGCTGTCACAGTTACGGATGCTCGCCCGCGATCCGCGGTTGGAGTCGCTCTGACCGGCTGTCTGGGACAATGGCGCAGTGGCCAAGCCGGTGATTCCCGACGTGCTCGCAGCGCGCTACGCGTCGAGCACGATGGCCACCGTATGGTCACCCGCGCACAAGGTCGTCGCCGAGCGCCAGCTGTGGCTCGCTGTGCTGTGCGCGCAGGCTGAACTCGGCATCGCGGTGCCCGAGGGTGCGATCGGGGCCTACCAGCGCGTCGTCGATCAGGGCACCGATGCGGTGCACCTCGACAAGATCGCCGAACGCGAGCGGATCACCAAGCACGATGTGAAGGCGCGCATCGACGAGTTCGCTGCGCTGGCCGGGCACGAGCAGATCCACAAGGGCATGACCAGCCGCGACCTCACCGAGAACGTCGAGCAGTTGCAGGTGCGCCAGTCACTCGAGCTGGTGCGGCACAAGACGCTCGCCGTGCTCGCCCGGCTGGCCCGCCGCGCTGCCGAGTACGACGCGCTCGTCCTGGCCGGCCGCACGCACAACGTTGCGGCGCAGGCGACGACGCTCGGCAAGCGATTCGCCAGCGTCGCCGACGAACTGCTCATCGCGCTGGCACGGCTCGACGACCTGCTCGCTCGGTATCCGCTGCGTGGGATCAAGGGCCCGGTCGGTACCGGGCAGGACATGCTCGATCTGCTCGACGGCGACGAGGCGAAGCTGGCCGGCCTCGAGTCGATCGTGGCCGCGCACCTTGGTTTCCGGCGCGTGCTGTCCAGCGTCGGCCAGGTGTATCCGCGCTCGCTCGACTTCGACGTGCTGTCGGCGCTGGTGCAGGTTGCGGCGGCGCCGTCGTCGCTGGCCACGACGATCCGGTTGATGGCCGGCAACGAGCTAGTCACCGAGGGCTTCCGGCCCGGTCAGGTGGGCTCCAGCGCCATGCCGCACAAGATGAATACCCGCTCGGCCGAGCGGATCAACGGCTTCATGGTCGTGCTGCGCGGCTTCGCGTCGATGATCGGCGAGCTGGCCGGCGACCAGTGGAACGAAGGCGACGTCTCGTGTTCGGTGGTGCGTCGTGTCGCGCTGCCCGATGCGTTCTTCACCCTGGACGGCCTGCTCGAAACCACGCTGACCGTGCTCGACGATTTCGGCGCGTATCCGGCCGTTATCGAGCGCGAGCTCGACCGGTACCTGCCCTTCCTGGCAACGACGAAGGTGCTGATGGCCGCCGTCCGCGCCGGCGTCGGTCGTGAGCACGCGCACGCGGCGATCAAAGAGAACGCGGTCGCCGTCGCGCTGGAGATGCGGGAGAAGGGGACGGACCGAAACGACCTGTTCGAACGGCTCGCGGCCGACTCGCGACTCGGCCTGTCCCCGACCGAGCTGGACGGCGTGCTCGTCGAACCGCTTACCTTCACCGGCGCGGCGCGCGCGCAGGTGGCGGCTGTGGTCGAGCAAGTACAGCACGCGCTCGCGACCGACCCGACCGCCGCCGAGTACCTGCCTGAGCCGATCGTGTAGCAGGCGATGCCAGGTCTCGACCACCAGTCCGATCGGCCCGGCGACGCAGGGTCGGAGGAACTGCTCGGTGCCGAGCGCCGCCCGTTGCCGCGGTGGGCCGTCCTGGCATGTGTCGCGGTCGCCGCAGTCGCAGCTATCACCGTCACGCAGAACAATTCCGCGTCGCACAAGCAACTGGTCACGCCCTCGCCGTCCCCCACGCTGTTTCCCTCGTTTCCCGCCCTGCATCGCGCGCCGGTCGGGCTCGACGTGGACAGCGCGGTGGGCGCGCCGGTTCTCGCCGGCCCGACCCTCGACGTTGCGCTCGCCGGCGACACCTCATGGGTGCTGCAGCCGCACGCGCTCGTGATGATCGTGCGCAACCGCGCTGAGCACACGGTTCGCATCCCCGGACCGTCTCTGGCCCGAAGCTCGGCCAAGCTCGTTCTTGACGTACCGACCGGCGTGCTCTGGATTGTGGAGCGCGGCGTTTCGCACGGCCGGGTACTCGAGTACGACGTCGTCCGGTTGCGGCTGATGCGCCACTGGCAGCCGGTAGCGGTGATCTCCGACGCCGCGGCGCTGGACGGCCAGCTGTTCCTGACCAGCGGTGATCAGCTGTTCGACGTCGCAACGGGTCGGCCCCCGGTCACCGCCGCCAGCGTGCAAACGATCCTTGGCGGGGTCATCGCTGACCCCGCACGCCACCGACTGCTGATGTACGGCTCCGGGGCGAACACGCAGGTCTGGCCGATCACGTTGACTGCGCAGGGACGCTCGGTCGTCGGCCATCCCGCCGTCGTCGCCCTCAGCAAGGCGACCGTGGGCGTCGCGCAGGGTTCGGTGTGGATCGGCGGATTTGCCGTCGACCGGCCGGTGCTCACTCGACTCGATCCGCGCACGCTGCAGCCGACGACCGAGAGCCCTATCGATGCCGCGCTGCAACCCGGCGCGGTCATCGTGGCCAGTGGTGTGGTCGTGATCTGGGTGCGCGATTCCGGCGGCGCGCGGTTGCGTTGCATCGATGCGGTAACAGGCGTCCAGCTGCAAGCATGGATGATCAACGGTGCGGTAGCGTCCGGCGGGGCGCACGGGTTGGTGGCGACCACCTACGGTGCCGTCCCGCTCGAACTGTCGGCCTGTTCGGGGTGATGGCATGTCCGATGTCGAGTTCCTGCCGGACGGGGACGAGACCCGCACCGAGGTTCCCCCTCGCGCGGTGCGTGACCGGCGACGGCTGGTAGTGCGCGCACTGGGCGCAGCAGCTGTCTTGACCGCGGTCGTGGTCGCCGTCGTCGTGCGCAACGGCGGCAAGGCGATCCCGACCGCCCACCCCGCCGCGACCCCGACCCGCCGGCCCGTCGTGACCCCGACCAGGGCCCCGCGCGAGCAGACCTCGCCGCTCGCGCTGCCGGTGTCGGTCGCGTTCGGTTCGGCGTCAGTCGACGTGCTGGCCGTCGGCAACCGGGTGTACTCGCTGACCCCGACGCTGATCGCGATGGCCGGTCGAGACATCGGTGCCGCCGTGGTCCGTCCCGCTCCGCTCGGGCTGTCCGAGCTGGCCGGGCACGGGGAGCTGATTGCCGACCTCGACCGCCATCTGCTCTGGGTCGTCGACATGGGCGGGCATGCGATCGGTGCCTACAACAGTGACAGCCTCGAACAGCTGTCCACACCCCTGTCGCGCTATCGCATCAACGGCGCGGTCGCCATGGACACGCGGTTGTGGTTCACCACCGACCACGGGCTGTATGCGGCGACGACCCTCCCGGGCGAGCCGCGGCTGATAACGCACACATCGGGCCGGCTCGGTGCGATCGCGGCCGACCGCACCCGACATCGCGTGCTCGTCGTGGACGACGCCGGGCCGGTACCGCGGCTTGTCGCGATCGGCAAGGACGGACCCGTGACTGCCGAGCGATTGCCGGTCTCGATCGTGTCCTCGATGGCCAACGTGGCCGGGAAACTTTGGTTGACCGGACGGTCAGCGCCCGGCCCGCAGTTGCTGGTGGTCGACCGGGTGCCGCTGCAGGCGCATGGCCACAGCACTGTGATCGCGCAGGTGGGCAGCCGTCCCAGCATCGTCGGCACCTTCCAGGACCTGCTGCTGGTGCGCACCGACCCAGGTGGCCGCTCGCTGTACTGCCTCGACGGTGCCAGCGGTGCGGTCAAGCAGATCTGGGATCTGCCGCTGGGGGCCATCACGCTGAACCAGAGCGGCCTGCTCGTCGACGCAGCCTCCGGGATCCAACAGCTCGACGCCCGCGCCTGCCTAGCGAGTTAGGCCGGCGCCGGTCTGCGTCCGGCGATTCGGTCAGGACGGCCGATGTTCCAGTACCCCTTCAGGAAGATCGCCTCGTGCGGCAGGCCGCATCCCTCGAACAACGAACGCAACGCGACCATCGAACGGGTCTCGCCCATGAGGTAACCGTGCGCTTGGGCAAAGGGCAGGTCGAGTTGCGACGCCGCGGGCAGCAGCAGATCCGGCGTACCGGGTGGATGCGCGCCGCGATGCACCCAGTGCACGTCGGCCGAGACGGGCAGCTCGTCGCTCGCGTCGCGCACCTCGATGAGCGCGACGGCACGCTCGGTGTCGGGCAGCGCCTCAGCAATCGCGGCAATGGCCGGCAGGGCCGACTCGTCGCCGCAGAGCAGGTGCCAGGCCGCGTTGCGCAGTTCCAGCTTGCCGCGCGGCCCCTGGAACTCGATCGCGTCGCCGGGCGCCGCGTGCGTGCCCCAGCTCGAACCGGCACCGTCACCGTGCAGCAGCACGTCCAGATCGAGTTCGGCCGGCTCGCGGCGGGCGTGGCGGATCGTGTAGCGGCGCTTGACCCGGCGTCCGGACGGCTCGCGCAGCAGCAACTCGACATCCTGCGCGGGCCGGATCGGCCCGTCGGGTAGATCGTCGCAGCGCACGGTGATCCGACGCATCCGCGGGGTGAGCTGGGTGGTGGCGACGACGGCTCCGGTGCGCACGGGGGACCGGACCAGGCTCACGGATGGCGACCCTACCGAGGTGGCGGAATGGATGGCCTCGTACCGTCGGTTGCACGGCTTGTAACCGATTTCGTCTTTGAGGAGCCCGATGACCGACCAGCTCACCTCCGTCATGTACACCTCCACCGCTTCGGCCAAGGGCGGCCGCGCCGGGCACGTCCACAGCGAGGACGGCGTGATCGACCTCGACCTTGGCAAGCCCGGGTCGCAGGCCAACCCGAAGGCCAACCCGGAGACGCTGTTCGCGGCCGGCTACGCGGCCTGCTTCCAAGGCGCCCTGGCCAACCGCGCGGCGACCCAGGACATCGACACGTCCGATTCCACGGTCACCGCGGCGGTCTCGCTGGGCTCGATCGAGGGCGGCGTGGCGCTGGCCGTGGAGCTGCGGATCGAGGTGCCCGGCCTGGATCGCGACAAGGTGCAGGAGCTCGCCGAGCTGGCCCACCAGTTCTGCCCGTACTCGCGCGCGACGCGCGACAACATCGAGGTCACGCTGACGGTTGTCTAAGGGCGCTCAGGGTTTAGCCGCCAGCTGATCCATTCCGGGATGCGCCGGGCGCCGCGTCGCTCGTAGAACTGCTCGGCGTCGGCGTTCCAGTCGAGTACTCGCCACTCGAAACGCGGGTAGCCGCGCTCGACGCAGATCCGGCGCAGCTCGTCGAACAGCGCCACGCCGAGCCCGGTGCCGCGCGCCTTGTCGCTGACCACGAAATCCTCGAGGTGCATGCCGTGACGGCCCGTCCACGTCGAGAACGTGACATACCAGATCGCGGCGCCGACGACCTCGTCCTCGTGCTCGGCGACGTGCGCCCACACCGCGGGCTGCGCGCCGAACAACGCCTCCTCGAGGCCGGCTACGGTGGCCTCGACCGTCTCGACCGGCTCGCGTTCGTAGACCGCTAGCTCGCGGATCAGGGCCAGGATTGCCGGGACGTCTTGGCGGACTGCGGGACGGATCACCGCCCCGAGGTTAGCGTGATGCTAGTGAGCGACGCTTGCGAAGCGAACAAATCAATCCACGCCGTCAGGCGTTATGACGGCGACGCGGGCCGAGCCGAGCGAGCGGTCCAAAGGAGACGGCATGGCCATCAGCGTGTTTGACCTGTTCTCGATCGGCATCGGTCCGTCGTCGTCGCACACGGTGGGTCCAATGCGGGCGGCGCGCACCTTCGCGTCCGGCCTCTCGGACGACGGCCTGCTGGATCAGGTCGTGCGGGTCCGCGCGGAACTGTTCGGCTCGCTCGGCGCGACCGGGCACGGCCACGGCAGCGACCGGGCGGTCATCCTCGGCCTCGAGGGCGAGTTGCCCGAGACGGTCGACACCGCGTCGATGCTCGATCGGGTGGCCGCGGTGCGCTCGTCCGGACGGATCGCGCTGCTCGGCAGGCAGGACGTCGCGCTCGACGACGACGATCTGGTGCTGCACCGGCGCAGCAGCCTGCCCTACCACCCGAACGGGATGAAGTTCTTCGCCTACTCGGCCGGCGACCAGTGCGTGCGCGAGCGCACGTACTACTCCGTCGGCGGCGGGTTCGTCGTGGACGAGGCGGCGGCCGGGGCTGACCGGATCAAGGAAGACGACACCCCGCAGTCGTATCCGTTCCTTTCCGGGGACGAGCTGCTCGCGAGGTGTCACGAATCTGGTCTACCGGTGAGCGGCGTGATGCTCGCCAACGAGACTGCGTGGCGACCCGAGGCCGAGGTGCGATCGGGCCTGCTGCACCTCTGGTCGGTGATGCAGGAGTGCGTGACGAACGGCTGCAAGCACGAGGGCACGTTGCCCGGCGGGCTGAAGGTGCGCCGCCGCGCGCCGGAGCTGTTCCAGCGGCTGTGCTCGGAGACGTACTCGACCGATCCGTTGCGCGTCATGGATTGGGTGAACCTGTTCGCGCTCGCGGTCAACGAGGAGAACGCCGCAGGCGGACGGGTGGTGACCGCGCCGACGAACGGCGCCGCGGGCATCCTGCCCTCGGTGCTGCACTACTACGTGCGGTTCGTGCCCGGCGCATCCGAGGACGGGGTGGTGCGCTTCCTGCTCGCGGCCGGCGCGATCGGCGTGCTGTACAAGGAGAACGCATCCATCTCCGGTGCCGAGGTGGGCTGTCAGGGTGAGGTCGGCTCGGCGTGCTCGATGGCTGCCGGTGCGCTGTGCGAGGTGCTCGGCGGGACGCCCGATCAGGTCGAGAACGCTGCCGAGATCGGGATGGAACACAACCTCGGGCTGACCTGCGACCCGGTCGGCGGGCTCGTGCAAGTGCCCTGCATCGAGCGCAACGCGATGGCCGCGGTGAAGGCGATCAACGCGGCGCGCATCGCGTTACGCGGTGACGGGCGGCATATCGTCAGCCTCGACAAGGTGATCAAGACGATGCGCGAGACCGGTGCGGACATGAAGATCAAATACAAGGAGACGGCGCGCGGCGGGCTGGCCGTCAACGTCATCGAGTGCTGAGGGATCCTCGCGTCAGGTAGGTGGCGAGGGGCCGCCCGGACGCATCGGGACGGCCCCTCTGAGGGAAGCGAGTCAGCCCACCGCGACGGCCTCGGGCGAGTCGGTCGGCAGGTCGGTCTTTTTCACGTTGATCAGCACGACGGCCGCGATGACCGCCACGACGCCGATGATCGCGCCCATCAGGAAGCCCTCGCCGGACGCGTGCGCCAGCAGCGAGCGGACGAACTCGTTGAACGGCCCGCCCTGCGCGAAGAACGAGCCGGTGCTCGGATGTGCCTGGACGAAGGCCTGGATGTCCTTGGGCTCGGCATTCTGCCCGTGCTGCTGCAGGAACTGACCGACCGCGCCGATGTCCGCCTTGTTCGGCACCTGCGCCAACAGCCCCTGGACGTGGTCGGCGCTCCAGTTCTTCGCGGCCGTCCCGAACACCGTGGTCATCACTGACAGGCCGAGCGCGCCGCCGACCTGCTGGCCTACGTTGAGCAGCGCCGAGGCCAGCCCGGCGTCGGTGTTTGCGACATTCGACACCGCGGTGACGGTGAGCGGGACGAACAGGCAGCCCATCGCGACCGCCAGGACGAACATGCCGGGCAGCAACTTGCCGGCATAGCTCGAGCCCTTGTCCACGGTCGAGAACCAGAAGAGGGCAAGCGTGAGCAGCGTAGTGCCGGTGATCATCAGTGGTTTGGGCCCGAGCCGCGGCATCAGCTTGGCGTTGATCTGTGACACCACACCGATCACGAACGCGACCGGCAGGAACGCGAAGCCGGTCTTGAGCGGGC
>DASRSG010000140.1:0-6183 GCA_035656595.1 Jatrophihabitantaceae bacterium
GCCAACAACAAGCAGGCGATCGACGGGCCGTACCTGCAGATCCGTGACGCCGATGGGTTCCGCCGCGTCGCGTCGCGCTCGGCCGCGCTCGGGTTCGACGGCAAGTGGGTGTTGCATCCCGACCAGGTCGGCATCGCCAACGAGGTCTATGCCCCGTCGCAGGACGACTACGACCACGCCGAACTGATCCTCGACGCCTACGAGTGGTCGACGTCCGAAGCCGGCGGCAAGAAGGGCTCGGCGATGCTCGGCGACGAGATGATCGACGAGGCGTCGCGCAAGATGGCCCTCGTCATCTCGGCAAAGGGACGGGCCGCGGGGATGGAGCGCACATCCAAGTTCGAGCCGCCGCAGGGCTGATCGCTCAGTCGACCTGACGGGACCGCTCGACGAACTCGGCGGATTCAGGCGAGTCAGCCGGGACGACGCAGAACAGCAACCCGCCCGGATCGCGCAGCACGACCCAGCTGTGCGGACGCGCGACCTCGGTAGCGCCCAGCCCGACCAGGCGAGCGACCTCGGCATCGACGTCGTCGGTCTCGATATCCAGGTGCACGCGCGCCGCGCCGTCGCCGATGTCCTGCACGCCGATGTCGGCCAGTGCAGCGGCATCGGCCAGGTCGGTGAACTCGCTGTAGCCGTCGAGCCGGTGCGGCCGCGCGAGCAACGCGCCGCACCAGAAATCCCGCGTCGCGGCCAGCGCCGATGACGGCACATCGATAACGGCCTCACGAAGCACGATGCGATGTGTCATCGCGCCTCGTAGAGGTCGCGGACCGTCGCGATGTCTGAACCGTGCGCGATCAACTCGCGGTTCATCCACCACACGATGTCGACGAATGGCAGGTCGGGGTCCATGCCGACGGGGTAGGACGAGTAGCCGACCTGTACCGCTTGCTGAGCGGTCGCCGCGGCGATGGCTGCGCGCCAGCGTGCGGCGGCGTCGCGCACCTCGCCGACCGCGTCGTCTGCTCGCCCAGGGAACGGCTGCGCTTCGAGCGGTCGGTTCTTCGCGCCGTCGGTGTAGTCGGCCCGCAGCCAGCACATGTCGGCGAGGTGGCCGAGATTCCAGGCGATCGTGCGCGTCGGGCCGGTCACCCGCTGGTCGGCTCTGAGTACACCGGTGCCGTCGTCAGCGAGATCGGCCGCGCCCGGAGTGGGCGGCCAGCGGTACTCGACGTCGGTGAGCCCGTCGAGGCGTTCGAGCAGCATCGCCAGCGAGGTGTCCCATTGCGCGAGCAGGGGTGCCAGCAATTCGGCGCCGCCGGCAGTTGCGGTGAGGGTGGGTTCGCTCATGTGTCCAGTCTGTCCGCTCCCACCGACAACCGGACCGGATCGATGACGGTCAGGACGAGGGGATGAGCGGAATCTCGGCGGCCGACGAGCCGAGCTGCACCTGGTAGACGCCGCCGGCGAGGTTGGCCAGCTCCGGCTCGGTCGGCAGCAGGTGCGGGGTGTCCGCGGTCGATAGCGTGATGCGGATGCTGTGCCCCTTCGCGATCGTCGCGTAGGTCGGGAACACGTCGATGTCGTAGCGGGTCAGCTTGCCCGCAGTGACCGGTGCGGCATCCTGCTTTGAGTAGGTGTGGAACGGCTGCAGGATCTGGCCGTCCTTCGCCCGCCACGTGCCGGTGGACGAGACCTTGCGCAGCGACCCGAGCAGTGCGCCCTCGGTGAGCGGTGTCGACGTGCCGTCCGGCGCTACGTCCTCGACCTCGGCGACCCATTGCGTGTCCGACGTCGTGGCGGTCGCGTTGACTGTCACGTCGATCGGGCCGGCGATCGTCTTTGCGGCCGTCAACGGCGCCGTCGTGAACGTGGTCGTGTCCGGTCCCAACTGCCTTCCGCGGTCATCGCCGTCGACACACGGAGTGCCGGGCTGCACGGAGCCGGTGATCAGCGAGGTGCCGCCCATTGCCCACTGGTCGGTGGGCCGTCCGCACGGACTGCCGACCGGTGACCAGTAGAGGGTGGCGTCGGAGGTGGCGACGGGCTTCGTCGTCGACATCGTGTTGCCTGAACCCAAGTAGTAACGCGTGCCGGTTGCCGCGCTGAACGGGTACTGGGCATGCTCGGTGTACTTGCCGGTGCCGAGGTCGTAGTAGTGCAGCGGAGTCGGAGTCTTGGCCATGCCGGTGTGCACGCCCTTGAGCCAGGTGTCGAACCACTCGAGCATCAACGGGTTCAGATCCGCGGTCGCACCGGAGAGGTGCGTGAACGGCCCGTCGATGAGCTGATAACGCCCGGTGGCCTTCTGGTTCGGCAGCATCGGCGCGGTGACCGGACGCCCGGCCCACGCGTTCTGCAGGCCGCTGTAGTCGAGCGGCTCGCCGCGCTGGAACAGGTCGTACTCGCCGCCGACCAGGTAAGCCGGGATCCCGTTGGCCGCGACCTTCTGCAGCACGTTCACCGGGTTGCGGGCGTGCCAGTACTTGTCGTCGTATGCACTCGCGCCACCGCTCAGCGTCTTTGCCGTGAATGCCGCGTCGAACGTCGCGAGGTCGCCGAGGTGCGCCATCTCGGCGGGTAGCAATTCGGCCAGCTTCGTCGGATCCTGCAGGCCTTCCAAGATCGGGCCGACGCTGTTCAGCCCGCCGGTCAGCGCGAGGTAGGCCGCGCTGAACTCGATATCGACCAGGCCGCCCATCGTCGCGGTGTCCTTGTACAAGTCGTTGCCCGGGACGACCGGGAAGATCGCCTTGAGCGGGCTGCCCTTGGGCAGTGCGGCCGCAGTGAGCAGCTGGTCGATGCCGAGGTAGGACGCTCCGTACATGCCGACCTTGCCGTTCGAGCCGGCGCGCTTCGCCGCCCACTTCACCAGCGTGGCGCCGTCGGAATCCTGCACCGGGTCGAACAGGCCGAACTCGCCCTCGGAGTCACCCGTCCCGCGCACGTCGGCGACGACGTCGATGTAGCCGCGCTGGATGAGGTAGTCGTTGGGTCCGGTCTGCCCGCCCGCGCTGCCCGACGCGCCGAGCACGTTCTTGCCGTACGGGGTCAGGGTGAGCAGCACCGGGAACTTGCCCGCGGCGCGCTTGCCGCTCGCGTCGGTGGGGTAGTAGACGTCGGCGCGCAGCACGGTGCCGTCCTTCATCGTGACCGGCACGTTCGTGCGCGAACCGATGCTGTACTTGGCCGCCCCGGGCTGCCAGGCGTGCCCCGGTGCAGCGCTCGCCTTGACGACATCGGGCGGGATCGGTGCGCCCGTCCCGATGCTCGGTGCGGCACCGCTCGGGTTGGCCGCGAAGGTGGTTGCGGCGAGGGCGCCGACAACCAGGACGGCGGGACGCGAGACGCGCATGCGGGCTCCTTCGGGTTACCTATTGGTAACAACGAGGCCGCTCCCCCGGAGTGACGTCGGTCCTGCTGCATGGATTCGGGGCCGTTTGCCGGGGGATACTGGCCGGTAATCACACCGAAACCTGGAGGCCACGCATGGCGCGCCTTGCCCAGACCGCCGGACTCACCGATGTCCAGACCGAGATTATTTCGGCGGTGAAGTCCTTCGTGGACAAGGAGATCCTGCCGCACGCCACCGAGCTAGAGCACAAGGACGAGTTCCCCGAGGCGATCGTCGAAGCCATGAAGGAGATGGGCCTGTTCGGCCTGACCATCGACGAGCAGTACGGCGGTCTCGGTGAGTCGCTGCTCACATATGCACTCGTGGTCGAGCAGATCGCCCGCGGCTGGATGTCGATCTCCGGCGTGATCAACACGCACTTCATCGTCGCGTACATGATCAGCCAGCACGGCACCGACGACCAGAAGCAGTACTTCCTGCCGAAGATGGCCACGGGCGAGATCCGCGGCGCGTTCTCGATGAGCGAGCCGGAGTGTGGGTCGGACGTCGCCGCGATCAAGTCCCGCGCGACTGAGAGCGGTGACGACTTCGTGCTCAACGGCCAGAAGATGTGGCTGACCAACGGTGCTCGCGCCGCAGTTGTCGCCACGCTGGTCAAGGACGACCTGGGTGGCGATTCGGTGTACAAGAACATGACCACGTTCCTCGTCGAGAAAAAGCCGGGCTTCGGCGAGACCCGTCCCGGCCTCACCATCCCCGGCAAGATCGACAAGATGGGCTACAAGGGCGTCGAGACGACCGAGATGGTGTTGGACGGCGTGCACGTGCCCGCGGCGTCCGTACTCGGCGGCGCCAGCGGGCGGGGCCGCGGTTTCTACCAGATGATGGACGGCGTCGAGGTGGGCCGGGTGAACGTGGCTGCGCGCGCCTGCGGGATCTCGATCCGCGCGTTCGAGCTCGCGGTGGCCTACGCCCAGCAGCGCAAGACGTTCGGCAAGCAGATCGCCGACCATCAGGCGATCGCGTTCAAGCTCGCCGAGATGGCGACCAAGGTTGAGGCCGCGCACCTGATGATGGTCAACGCCGCGCGGCTCAAGGACGCCGGCGAGCGCAACGATGTCGAGGCCGGCATGGCCAAGCTGCTCGCCTCCGAATACTGCGCCGAGGTCACCCAGGAGGCTTTCCGCATCCACGGTGGCTACGGCTATTCCAAGGAGTACGAGATCGAGCGGCTGATGCGCGAGGCGCCGTTCCTGCTCATCGGCGAGGGTACGTCCGAGATCCAGAAAACGATCATCAGCCGCGGCCTGCTGCGCGAGTACCGCGCAGCCCAGTAACAGCCTGGTTTGCCCCGCGTGTGCGCGCTGCCGCGCGCCGGCAGCGTGGCTACGCGGGGCAAAGCTGGCCGGTGCCGCCTGTGTGGCGGTCCTGGTCCGGCGATGTCCTGATTTAGACTCTCGCGGTGCACAACGCCGAGTCCTTCGAGCGTTCGCCTTCGTGGGGGCACACCACCTACCACGGTGAGCGCGGCGCCCGCTCTGCTGACGCCGGACCCGCTCGGGCGGGCGGCGAGGCAACGCACGGCGAGGCAACCGACGGCGCGCGCAAGCACCTGGCCTACGCACCGGGTCTCGACGGAGTGCGTGCAATTGCCGTCACCGCCGTGGTCGTGTTTCACCTCGGCGCAACGTGGCTGACCGGGGGTTTCCTCGGTGTCGACGTGTTCTTCACGTTGTCGGGATTCCTCATCACGTCGATCCTGCTGACCGAGTTCTACGCACGCGGACGAATCGACATCAAGAACTTCTACCTGCGCCGCGCCCGGCGCCTGTTGCCGGCGCTGTTCACAATGCTCGCCGCAATCACGCTGCTCACCTGGCTGTTCGCGCGCGACGAGATGTATCGGCTGCGCGGCGACGTGATCGCGGCATTGACGTACTGCACCAACTGGACGCAGATCGTCTGGAACCGCGGCTACTTCGCCCAGCTCGGCAGGCCATCGCTGCTGCAGCACCTCTGGTCGCTCGCGGTCGAGGAGCAGTTCTACGTGCTGTGGCCGCTGATTCTCGTAGCCGGGCTGGCCATGCGGAAGCGCTGGGGCGTGTTGGCGATCCCGGTCGTGCTTACCGCAGTGTCGTTGTTGCTGATGGGCGCCATGTTCCACGCCGGGCAGGATCCGGCGCGCGTCTACTACGGCACCGACACGCACATCTCGCCGATGCTGATCGGTGCCACGCTCGCGATCATCGTGGCGATGCGCCGAAACGCCGGGCTCGACCGCGAGCGTCGCGGCGGCCGACTCGCCACCGACCTCGCCGCTCTCATCGGACTGCTCGGCCTCGCCTGGGCAGCGGTGCACATCACCTACTACTCCGCCGGCCTCTACCAGGGCGGCTACCTGCTGGTCGGCGTCGGTTCCGCCGCGCTCATCTACGCCGCGGCTCGCGCGGGGACCATCACCGCGCGCCTACTCGGCTGGGCACCACTGATCTGGATCGGCCAACGGTCCTACGCGATCTACCTGTGGCACTGGCCGATCCTGATGCTCACCCGGCCCGGTGTCGACATCCACTGGCCCAGGCCCGTCGTCATAGTGCTTCAGGTCGCCGCGACGTTGATCGCCTCGGACCTGTCGTTCCGCTACATCGAGCGGCCGATCCGTTCGCGCGGCTTTTTGAACTTCCTGCGCGGCGGTACCAGCGCCGAGCATCGTCGGCGTGATTCGACGCGCGCGTCCAGCAACCGCACGGTCACGACCGGCACCGTCATTACCGCGGTCTTCGCCTTGGTCGCGGCGACGCTCGTGAGCGCGCCGTCGGCTGCGCCGGCCGGCATTCAGGTCGACCACAGCAAGCGGATCACCATCAAGATCCCGAGCACGA
>DASRSG010000141.1:0-9043 GCA_035656595.1 Jatrophihabitantaceae bacterium
CCAGCTGATTGACCACGGCGTTTTCCGGGTCGTCCGGCGTCGAGTAGTCCGAGCCCAGCGACATGTTCACGATGTCGAGGTGGTCGCTGGTGTTGCCGTCGTCATTCGGATCGAGCGCGGCGTCGAGCGCCGGGATGACCAGGTCGGTGCCGCCGTTGCAGCCGAAGACCTTGAGCGGGTACAAGGTGGCCTCCGGAGCGACGCCCGGCGTCAACTCCATGTCGGCCAGATCGTTCGCGTCGAGCGTGTCGTAGCTGCCGGTGTACGTGCTGCCGTCGGCGTTCTCGCCGTATCCGGCGATGATGCCGGCGACATGCGTGCCGTGCGAGGCGCACCCGAGCGGGTTCGGGTTCGGCGTGGGGATCGGATCGAAGGTCGGATCAGTGTCCGTCGGGTCGTACGCGTCGCCGGCGAAGTCGAAGCCACCGCCGATCTTGGCCTTGGCGAGCGCGGGCAGGTTGGCGTGCCAGTCGTAGAACTGGCTGTCGGACTTGGCCTGTGCGGTCTTGAACGCGGTCGGATCGGTGTGGCCGACGCCGCCGAAATCGGCGTGGGTGTAGTCGAGGCCGGTGTCGATCACCCCGACCGTGACGCCGGCGCCGAAGGCGTGCGTGTTCTGCCATGCGTTCACCGCGCGAATCAGCGGCTCAGAACCCGCGTCCGCGGCGGTCTTCGGCACGATCGGCGAGACCTTGACGACGTCCGTGCGCCGGGCGATGGCCTTCAGCGCGGCCGAATCGGCGATCATTCCGATTCCGGGGAGCGCGTTGCTCACGACGAAGATCCGCTGCGTCTTGCCGTCGACCCGCTTCGCGGCTGCGAGCACCGAGCTGGCGCTCGCCTGCACCACGTCGCGCCGATCGAGCACGGCCGACTGCGCTGTTGCCCGGCGCTCGTGCGCCGTGCCCGACGCTCGCGACAGCACGTGCCGCGAGATCTCGGCGGCTCCTTCACCACGCAGTTGCACGAAGATCGCCTGCCGGCCGTGATGCCGGAAGCCGACGAGCTTGCTCTCGGCGGCGTGCCCGGCTGCCTTGCCGGTGCTCAGCAGGTGCGTCTTGTTGACGACCTGGCCGACCCGACCGGCTCGCGCGTGAGCGGCTTTCTTCGCCGGTTGCGCTGCCGCATGCCTGCTCGTCGCCGTCGTGCCCACCGCGGCACCGGCGTTTGCGGCGGCGACGATGGGCGCGAGCAGAACCGTGGCAGCGAACGCGGTCAGCGCCCGCTTGCTGGTCCGGGGGGTAGCTGGCATGTGTGCGCCCTCCTGCCGGCGGGGTCCGGTTGGACGACGGGCTATTCGGCGATTTATCACGGTTAGCGCAGATTAGGCGATCATCACCCGTTGGGCCAGCCTTGATCCTGCGCAGGGAGTCGACCATGGCTTCCCACGACAGTGCAAGGATGGACGGCAGCCCAATCCAAACCCCGGGTCGCGATGCACCCGGTCCGTCACGACGAGGTGACCAGCACATGTCGGCAGGGCCAGCTACCGAGCCGTCCTCAGGCTTGTCGCAACGGCTCGACGTCGGCGCCGACGTCGGGATCGACATCTTCGAGCGGCGCTACCTGGCGCACGCGGCCAGCCAGCTACCTGGCCGCGACGACGAGTGGCTGGCCAGGTTGGCCCGCCACAATCTCGTCTTCGGTGCGACGCGGCAACCGGGCGAGACGCTGCTCGAGGTTCGTGATCTCGATGCGGACACGACGGTGATCGACATCGTCACCGGCGACGTGCCCTACCTCGTCGACTCGCTGCGGGCCGAGCTCGAGCGCCGCAGCTGTCCGGCCGAGCGTGTCCTGCATCCGCAGATCGTAGTGCGCCGTGACGACGGGGGCCGGCTGCAGAACGTTTTCGACGTCGATGACAACGCGCCGGTGCCCGAGAATGCGACCGTTGAGTCGTGGATGCACATCGAGCTCGACGACATCCCGGCTGACGAGCACCAAAAGCTCGCCGACGACCTGAACCGCGTGCTGGCCGATGTGCACCACGCCGTCGAAGACGCCCCCGCGATGTACCGGCTCATCCGCCGGCTGGCCGTGACACTCACCGAGGATCCCGGCGAGTTCGACCGCGAGACCAGTGAGGAAGCCGGCGAGCTGTTGCGCTGGCTCGCCGACGGCAACTACATGATTCTCGGGCACGCGGCGTATTCGGCCAATGAGCTGGCCAGCCCACGGGCGCAGGCACAGGACGACGACGCGCAGGGTGTGTTGCGTGGCGCGGCACGGATCTCACCGCTCGAACTGTTGCCCGCGTTCCGCAGCGGCGCGCCAATGGTGATCTTCAAGTCGCCGCTCGTGTCGACCGTGCGCCGCTCGGCACGCTATGACTGCGTCACTGTCATGACCCCCGCCACTCCGGGCTCGCAGCAGATGATCCACGTCTTCTTGGGCCTGATCACCGGCGTAGAGGACGGCACGGTAGGTCGGGTGCCGGTGGTGCGCCGGCGGATTGCCGAGATTCTGTTGCGCTCGGGCGTGCGCGCCGACAGTCACACCGGCCGGCGGCTGCTGGCCGCACTGCGCACCCTGCCGCGCGACGAGTTGCTCGAAGCGCCCACCGGCGACCTGCTGCGGCTGGCCCAGCTTGTCGTCGACCGCGCCGAGAAGGGCACCGTCGGCGTGTTCGCGCGGATCCATCTCAACCGCGACTTCGTCAGCGTCCTGGTGTACTTCCCGTCCGACCGGTTCGGGCCCGAAGTGCGCCGTCGGGTGCGCGGTGTGATCGCGGGGCACTGGCCGGGTGAGGTAATCGGGCGCGACGACCGCATCGTCGAGCTCGGGTTGGCCCGCATGCAGTTCCTCATCGCGGTGCGCCCGGGCACCCAGCCGGCCTCGCCGGACCGGCCCGTGGTCGAGGCCGCGGTAGCGAAGGCGATCCGCCGCTGGCGCGACGACCTGCGTGACCTGCTGATCGAGCGGTACGGCGAGGACGAAGCCGAGAACCTGCTGACGATCTATCAGGATGCGCTGCCCGAGGCCTACAAAGAGGACTTCGATGCGGCGACTGCCGTCGAGGATCTTTCGGTGCTGCACCCGTTGCCGCACGCCGACGGGTTGGCCTTTGCGCTGTACACGCCGATTGACGACGACGACGCCGATCGACGGTTGAAGGTGTTCCGCACCGGCCGGCCGGTCTCGCTCGCTCGGGCGCTGCCCATCTTCACCCAGATGGGCATCGAGGTACTCGACGAGCGGCCCTACGAAATCGACATCACCGGCCGCGACGAGGTCTGGATCTATGACTTCGGTCTGCGGCTGCCTCCGGACTGCGACTTCGATGAACAGCGGGCCGGCAATGTCATCGACGCGCTTGAGCTGCTCTGGCGCGGTGAGATCGAGCAGGACGGCTTCAATGCACTCGTCGTGCGTGCCGATCTGACCTGGTGGCAGGCCAACGTCCTGCGTGCCTACGCGAAGTACCTGCGGCAGGCGGGCACGACATTCAGCCAGGGTTACATCGAGCAGGCACTGGTCGAGCACGCCGATATCGCGTGCGCGCTTGCCGACCTGTTCGAGGCGCGGTTCGACCCGGCGCGTACCTCGTCCGATCTCGACGTCACCGATCCGGCGGTGGAGGCGATCGAGGCCCAACTGGCCGAGGTGTCCAGCCTGGATCAGGACTCGATCCTGCGCTCGATGCTCGCGCTGGTAATGGCGAGTCTGCGCACGAATGCCTATCGCAGCGACGACAACGGCCGCCGGCAAAGCGCACTGGCGATCAAGCTAGATCCGCACCGGGTACCGGGGCTGCCCGAGCCGCGTCCGCGCTACGAGGTGTGGGTGTACTCACCGCGTGTCGAGGGTGTGCACCTGCGCTTCGGTCCGGTTGCGCGCGGCGGGCTGCGCTGGTCGGATCGTCGCGAGGACTTCCGTACCGAGATCCTCGGCCTGGTCAAGGCGCAGATGGTCAAGAACGCCGTGATCGTGCCGACCGGTGCCAAGGGCGGCTTCGTTGCCAAGCTGCTTCCTGACCCGGCCGCGGACCGCGAAGCGTGGCTGGCCGAAGGCATCGCCTGCTACCGCACGTTCATCTCGTCCCTGCTCGACCTCACCGACAACTACGTGACCGATTCCGACGGCGTGCAGAGCATCGTCGCGCCGCCCCAGGTGCGCCGCTACGACGCCGACGATGCGTACCTCGTCGTGGCCGCCGACAAGGGCACCGCGACGTTCAGCGACATCGCCAACGGCATCGCGATGGACTACGGATTCTGGCTCGGCGACGCATTCGCCAGCGGTGGTTCGGTCGGCTACGACCACAAGGCGATGGGCATCACCGCGCGCGGCGCGTGGGAGTCGGTGAAGTACCACTTCCGCGAGCTCGGCCTCGACACGCAGAGCCAGGACTTCACTGTCGTCGGCATCGGCGACATGTCCGGTGACGTGTTCGGAAACGGCATGCTGCTCTCCGAAAACATCAGGTTGGTGGCCGCTTTCGACCACCGGCACATCTTCCTCGACCCTGACCCGGACGCGGCCACTTCCTTCGCCGAGCGGCGCCGGATGTTCGACCTGCCCCGCTCGTCATGGGCCGACTACGACCAGTCGTCGATCAGCGAGGGCGGCGGCGTGTATGCGCGCACGCTGAAGTCAGTGCCGATCTCGGCGCAAGTGCGGGCCGCGCTCGGCCTGGCTGACGACGTCACGAAGTTGACCCCGACGGCGCTAATACACGCGATCCTCATCGCACCGGTCGACCTGCTCTGGAACGGCGGCATCGGCACCTATGTCAAAGCGTCTACCGAACCGCAGCAGGCAGCCGGCGACAAGGCCAACGACGCTCTGCGTGCTGATGGCAACCAGTTGCGCGCGCGCGTCGTGGGTGAGGGCGGCAACCTCGGGCTGACCCAGCTCGGCCGAGTCGAGTACGCACGCGCCGGCGGCCGGATCAACACCGACGCGATCGACAACTCGGCGGGCGTGGACACTTCCGACCACGAGGTCAACCTGAAGATATTGCTGGACCGCGCCGTCGCGTCCGGTGAGATCACCGGCGACGAACGCAACGAATTGTTGCAGTCGGTGACTGACGACGTCGCCGCGCACGTGCTGCGCGACAACTACGGGCAGAACGTGCTGCTCGGCATGGCGCGCAAGCTCAGCCCAGCACTCGTATCGGTGCATCACCGGGTGATCCAACTGCTCGAGAATGCCGGCGAGCTCGACCGCGCGATCGAGTTCCTGCCCTCCGACAAGGAGATCGAGCAGCGCGAAGTAGAAGGCGTCGGCCTGTTCTCGCCCGAGAACGCCGTCCTGGTGGCTTACGTCAAGATCGCCTTGATGCGGTCGATCGAGGCAAGCACGGTGCCCGATGAGCCGTGGTTCCAGCGCGTGCTGGCGGGCTACTTCCCGCCCACGATCGCGCAACGATTCGCGTCCGACCTAGGTGCCCACCCGCTGCACCGCGAGATCATCACAACCGTCGTGGTCAACGACATGATCAATCGCAGCGGCACGACGTTCGTCCACCGTGCGATGGAAGAGACCGGTGTCGAAGTAGCGCAGATTGCGCGCGCATACGCAGTCGTGCGCGAGGTCTTCGGGCTGCAGAAGTTGTGGGCTGCGGTCGAGGCTCTGGACAACGTGGTGTCAACCGAGGCGCAGCACTCGGGCTACCAAGAGATTCGCCGCCTGGTCGACCGCGCCACGCGGTGGTTCGTCGACGTCCGGTTCCCGATCGGCGACGTCGCCGCCGAGATCGAACGGTTCGGTCCGACGCTCACCGAACTGAGTCCGCGGATCACCAGCCTCGTGCGCGGCGCGGAATTGGCCGACATCGAGTCCGAATCGCAGCGGCTCACCGCACTCGGGCTGCCGGCCGAGCTCGCCGCGCACCTCGCCGAGCTGCTCAGCACGTTCCTGCTGCTCGACGTCGTCGAGATCGCGAACGCCAGCCAGCACTCGGCCAGTGAGATCGCCGAGTTGCACTTCGCGCTGTCCGATCAGTTCTACGTGGACGAGATGCTGACCGCCGTCACGCGCCTGCCGCGCGATGATCGGTGGTCGACCCTCGCGCGTGCAGCAATGCGGCACGACGTGTACGCCGCGCTGTCGGCGATCACCGCCGCGGTGCTTCGCACGACCGATGACAACGCGTCGGCCGATGAGCGAGCCGCGGCGTGGGCGGAGGCAAACATCGAGCGGGTCGAGCGCGCACGCACCACGGTGCGTGCCGCACTCGATCGCGATGTGGTCGATCTGGCAACGCTGTCGGTCGCGCTACGCGTGATGCGCAGCCTGCCGTCGTGACGAGCGCGCTCAGGCCGCCTGCGGCTTGACCGGCAGCTTCGCCCAGACCCGCTTGCCGCGCGGGGTGAGATCGACGCCCCACTCTGCAGTGAGCGCCTCGACGATGGCCAGCCCTCGGCCGCCCGGCGAGTCGGGCGTTACGTAGCGCCGCCGTGGAAGCTCGGAGCTGGGATCCTCGACGCTGAGGTAAACCTCGCCGGCGCCGACCGTCCAGCCGACGTCGAGTTCGCCGTGATCGGCGATGCCGGCGTGCCGGATGGCGTTCCCGACCAGCTCGCTGGCAACGAGGGTGACCGTGTCCACGCTTTCGTCGTCGAAGCCGTGCAGCTCAAGATCGAGAGCGAGTTCGCGGCGGACAGCGGATGCGCTCGTCGGTTCGTGCCGAACCAGCATTGCGCCCATGACTGCCGCCCTCCTCAGCTCTCGTCGAGTCGACTCCCTGTCGGCGATCCCCCTTGTGATTCCCGGTGCCATCGGCTTCGTAACGTGATCATTGTCCGTTGTGAGCGATATCCAACGCCATCAACTGGTGGCGTCGAGCTGGGCGAGGACCTCGCGCGGGCGGTCGGTGATGATCGTGTCCACGCCGAGGCCGTGGACCAAGTCGATGTCGGCCGGCTCGTTCACGGTGAACACGAACACCCGATTTCCGCGCGCATGGGCCCGCTCGACGATCTCGGGATCGACGCGCAGCAGGCGCAGGGCAACGCCCGCGATCGGAACGAACGACGGCAGCATGCCCTCCCGCATGCCGGGCAGCCGCCACTCCATCAGCAGCACGGTCGGTACCTCGGGAGCCAACACCTTGATGCGGCGCAGCGCGGTCGCCGCGAAGCTCATCACGACCACCCGGCTGTCCATGTTGGCCGGCTCGCGCATCGATTCGGGCGGTCCGGACCGACCGGCCCAGCCGAACCGATGCAGCAGGTCCACCAGTTCCTTCTCGACGAGCCCGCCGTAACGGGTCGGGTGCTTGGTCTCGATCAGCAGTTTGACCGGACGGGAGGCGTCCGCGACGAGCGAGAGCAGCCGCTCGAGAGTGAGCACCCGGCCGTCGTCGTTGAGGTCGGGCGCCACACCGGCCAGGTAGGGCGACTCGCTGACGAGTTCGTCGGCCGATTGCGGCAGATCGACACGCCAGGACTTGAAGTTGAGCGCCTCGAGCCCGGGCAGGTCGAGATCGCTGACGACGCCGGAGCCGTCCGACGTGCGGTTGACCGTGCGGTCGTGCACGCAGACGAGGTGTCCGTCGCGGGTCAGCCGCACATCGCATTCGAGTCCGGCGGCGCCGGACTCGATACCGGCGACATATGCGCCGAAGGTGTGCTCCGCTGCGGTCGACGACGCACCGCGGTGGGCGACCACTGCCGGACGCGGTAAAGCCTCGACGGCGCTGCGACGCGCGCGCGGTCTCACTCCTGAAGTGTGACGCGTCCACCGTTGCTGTGCGCAGCGACTCGCGGCGAATATTCAGCCAACTCGCGGCGGCAGCCCGTCCTCGCTCACCATCGGCCGCCCAGCGGTTGCCCATGCGAGCATGCCGCCGTCGAGGTTGGCCGCGTCGTAGCCCTGCTGGTTCAGCCAGGCGGTCACCTGCGCCGACCGGCCGCCCATCTTGCAGATCACGATGATCGGTCTGTCGGGCGGCAACGTCTGGTCCTGGGCGACGTGCTGCGGGACCTGGTTCATCGGCACGTGCTGGGCGCCGTCGATGTGTCCCGCTTTCCATTCGTCGTCCTCGCGGACGTCGAGCAGGACAGCGTCGCCGGGAAGTTCGCTGACGTCCACGGTCGGGATCTGGAAGGGCACGTGCACAACTCTATTTGAGCAGCCTGGACAGCCGGCGATCGGCGAGTTCGCGTCCCTCGGTCTGGCAGGTCGGGCAGTACTCGAAATGCCGGTCGGCGAACGAGATCGAGCGCACCGTGTCACCGCAGACCGGGCAGGGCAGCCCGGCGCGGGCGTGCACGCGCAGTCCGCCGCGCTTCTCGCCCTTCAACGTGGCAGCCTTCTGCCCGACCGATCTGCTCACCGCATCCGTGAGCACCCCTTGCACGGCATCGTGCAGCCGCGCGTACTCGTCGTCGGTGAGTCTCGAGGCGATCTTGAACGGCGATAGTCGGGCGACGTGCAGGATCTCGTCGGAGTAGGCGTTGCCGATGCCGGCCAGCACCGTCTGGTCGGTGAGCGTGCTCTTCAGCTGGCCCCGGTGCCCGCGCAGCAGGTCGGTGAGCTCGGGCGCGGTGAGGGCGAGTGCATCAGGTCCGAGTCTCGCGATGCCGGGCACCTCGGCGACGTCGCGCACGACGTAGACGGCCAAACCCTTCTTCGTACCCATCTCGGTCAGGTCAAAGCCGGCGACCGGTCCGTCCGGGAACTCCGGCGCGAGATGCAGCCGGAAGGCGAGTGGTCCCTTGCCCGGGCGTGGCGGGGCCGGCGGTAGCGAGTCGCGCCACTGCAGCCAGCCGCCGCGGGCGAGGTGCGTGACCAGGTGCACCCCGTCAAAGTCGAGGGACAGGAACTTCCCGTACCGCGAAGCGCCGCTGACTATCGCGCCCTGCAGCGCCGTCAGCGGCGGGTCGAAGGTCTTGACCGCGCTGAATGCCGCGACGTCGGCACGCTGCACGGCGCGTCCGGTCGCGCGCTCGCGCAGGAACGAGGCGAGTGCCTCGATCTCGGGTAGCTCGGGCATGCGTCCAAGGGTAGGTGGCCCGGATCAGGCGGTGGCGATCAGCTTGTCGAGCGGGAACCGGACGCCGGTGGTGCTGTGGCAGCGGTAACCGTTCGG
>DASRSG010000142.1:0-2808 GCA_035656595.1 Jatrophihabitantaceae bacterium
GTCCGCGGGGCACTGCTGATGAATCAACGTGATGATGGCCTGCGGTCCCTGGTACCAGCCGACGAATGGCGGCATCTCCCAGATCGCCTCGGCGGTGAACAGCTCGACCAGCCGGTCGATGTCGTAGGCCTCGAACGCGGCAATATAACGCCTCAACCGGTCTTGCGCCTCCGCCGACTCGGGCGGGGCCAACCGGTCGTCGGCACTGGGCCCAGCGGCTTCGAGTTGCGACCGCGCACGCTGCAGCAGGCTGTTGACCGCGGCGGTGCTGGCGCCGATCGCGTCGGCAACCTCGGCGGCCTTCCACTGCAGCACGTCGCGCAGTAGCAGCACCGCCCGCTGCCGGGGCGACAGATGCTGCAAGGCCGCCACGAACGCCAACCGGACCGACTCGCGAGTACAAACGATCGTTGAAGGATCAGCCGGATCGCCTGCCGCGTCGGGCAACGGCTCGAGCCACGGCACCTCGGCGCCCTCGACCAGGTCGGCGGTCGGGTCCGAACTCGGTGCACCCAGCCCGGTCGGCAGCGGCCGGCGCTGGCGATTCTCCAGCGCGGTCAGGCAGGTGTTGGTGGCGATCCGGTGCAGCCAGGTGCGTACCGACGACTTTCCTTCGAAGCGGTCGTAGGCCTTCCAGGCTCGCAGCAAGGTCTCCTGCACCAGGTCCTCGGCATCGTGCAGCGACCCGGTCATTCGATAGCAATGCGTGAGCAGTTCACGTCGGTACGGCTCGGCGGTGGCAGAGAAATCGGCCCTGCCGTCATCGGCCAATTCGCGGGCGAGCACGCTCACCGGACCGAGCTTACGTACTGCCTGTGACAGTGGGTCTACGCTGCCCCTGATGGCAACCACCCGGACCGAACACACCTTTGACGGCGTCGGCGGTGTGCGGATTGTCTACGACGCGTGGACCCCCGATGTGACACCGCGTGCAGTGGTGATCCTTTCGCACGGGCTCGGCGAACACGCACGTCGCTACGATCATGTCGCCGCGCGGTTCGGCCGCGAGGGATTCGTGACCTACGCGCTCGACCATCGCGGGCATGGCCGCTCGGGCGGCAAGCGCGTGCTGCTGAAGGACATCTCCGAATACACCGGCGACTTCGACACGCTGGTCGGCATCGCCGCCAAAGAACATCCCGGTGCGACGCGCATCGTGCTCGGCCACAGCATGGGTGGCGGCATCGTGTTCGCCTACGGCGTCGAGCATCCCGATGACTACGACCTGATGGTGCTGTCCGGACCGGCGGTGGCGGCGCAGACTGCCGTCTCGCCGCTGTTGGCCCGGATCGCGAAAACCGTCGGAGCGATCGCGCCGGGTTTGCCGATGCAGGCTCTCGACTCCAGTGCGGTGTCCCGCGACCCGGCCGTGGTGGACGCCTACAACACCGATCCGCTGGTACATCATGGCAAGGTTCCTGCCGGTCTCGCTCGCGCACTGCTGCTGGTCGGCGAGACGATGCAGCAGCGAGCCCCGTCGCTGACCGCGCCGCTACTGGTCGTGCACGGATCCGACGACCGGCTGATCCCGGTCGAGGGCAGCCGCCAGTTGGTCGCGGCCGTGGGTAGTTCCGATGTCGAGCTGAAGGTTTATCCGGGGCTCTATCACGAGGTGTTCAACGAACCCGAGCAAGACCAGGTCCTCGACGACGTTGTGTCGTGGATCAACGCCCGGCTGTGAGTGGCGGCGCCGAGAAGTTTTACGGTTCGCCTAGTTTGGTGTCATGAGTCGCGCCGATGACGATGCAGAGCGCAGCGATGGGGAGAAATGGCGCCATGACTGACGACAAGATGCTGGCGCGTATCGCCGCCCTGTTGCGTCAAGCGGAGGGCACCGATAACGCCCACGAGGCCGAGGCGTTCATGGCCGCCGCTCAACGGCTGGCCACCGCGACGTCCATCGACCTGGCGGTGGCGCGCTCGCATGCCGACAAGCGCACACCCGCTCAGGCGCCGGTGCAGCGCACGATCACCATCGGCGCCGCCGGCACCAAGGGATTGCGGACCTATGTGCAGCTGTTCGTGGTGATCGCATCCGCCAACGACATCCGCTGCGACGTCGCGTCCAACTCGACGTTCGTGTACGCCTACGGCTTCGCCGAGGACATCGACGCCACCCACGCGCTGTACGCCGGCCTGGTCGTCCAGATGGTCCGGGCGTCGGACTCCTACATCTCCTCAGGCGCGCACCGGCCTACCCCGACGATCACCGCCCGGCTGAATTTTCAGCTGGCGTTCGGAGCGCGGGTGGGTCAGCGGTTGGTCGAGGCCCGCGACCAGACGCAGCGAGAGGCGAAGAAGGACCGTCGTCGTCCGCCCGGCACGGCAATCGCCCTGCGGAACAAGGAGTTAGAGCTTCGCGACTACTACCGCAGCGCGTCGAAGGCGCGCGGCAGCTGGCAGGCCAGCCGGGCAACCGCCGGCTATTCGTCGGCCGCGCGGCGGGCGGGGGACCGGGCCGGTAAGCGGGCAAGATTAGGCAGCGGCCCGGAGCTCTCCGGGGCACGGAGCGCGCTGGAGCGGTGAACGCCGACGATTCGTCCGCGCGGGACGCGCAGCGCTCGAAGGTCTACGCCGCCGAGGAATTCGTGCGGACGCTATTCGACCGCGCTGCCGAACACGGCTCGACCAGTGTGGAGTTCTTCGGCACGCAGTTGACCCTGCCCCCCGAGGCGCGGTTTGGGTCGTTGTCCGCGGTGCAGCGCTACGTCGATGACGTGCTGGCCCTGCCGGCACTGCAACGACAGTGGCCGAACGTGGCGCCGCTGCGAGTGCGGGCCCGACGGGCCTCGACCGCGGCTCATTACG
>DASRSG010000143.1:0-14363 GCA_035656595.1 Jatrophihabitantaceae bacterium
ACCGCACCGGTCGTCATGCCGCCCTCAGTGCCGCCGGACCGTCCGGTTACCCGGCGGATCGCACCGTCGCTGCGCACGATCTCGTCGTGGGCCTGCGAGCCGCGCAGGCGGGCGAGTTCGAACCCGTCGCCGACCTCGACGCCCTTGATCGCCTGGATGCCCATCAGCGCCGCCGCCAGCCGCGCATCGAGGCGGCGGTCGCCCTGCACGTGGCTGCCCAGGCCGGGCGGCAATCCCCAGGCGACGACCTCGACGACCCCGCCGAGCGTGTCGCCGGCCTTCTTGGTCTCGTCGATCTCGGCAATCATCGCCGCGCTCGTCTGCGGGTCGAAGCAGCGCACTTCGGACGCATCGACCACATCGAGCTGATCGGGCCGGGGGATCACGCCCGGCGGAGTGGTCACGGTGCCGATGCCGACCACGTGGCTGAGCACCTCCGCGCCCAGCGCCTGCCGCAAGAACGCCTTGGCCACCGCGCCTAGCGCCACCCGGGCGGCCGTTTCGCGTGCGCTGGCGCGCTCGAGGACGGGACGGGCGTCGTCGACGTCGTACTTCTGCATGCCCGCCAGATCGGCATGGCCAGGACGCGGACGGGTCAGCGGCGCGTTGCGCGCGAGTTCGGCGAGCACATCGGCGTCGACCGGGTCGGCCGACATCACCGTCGTCCACTTGGGCCATTCGGTGTTGCCGATGCGCACCGCGACCGGGCCGCCCATCGACACGCCGTGCCGCACGCCGCCGGTGAGCTCCACCTCGTCCTGCTCGAAGGACATTCGCGCCCCACGGCCGTAACCGAGCCGGCGGCGGCCGAGGTCGCGGGCGATGTCGGCGGTCGTCACCTCGATCCCGGCCGGCAGCCCGTCAACGACAGCGACGAGCGCGGGGCCGTGGGACTCGCCGGCGGTGATCCATCGCAACACCCCGCGATTCTCCCAGACGTTCAACCGCCGAGCAGCCAACCGTCCGGTTCGGCCAGCTTGTCGGCCTCCTTGGGACCCCACGAGCCCTGCGCGTACGGCTTGGGTCGCGGTGGTTTGGCCAGCAGCGGTGCGGCGACGTCCCAGACGGCGGCCAGGCCGTCCGGGCGGGTGAACAGCGACCGGTCGCCCAGCAGCACGTCGTTGATCAGCCGGACGTAAGGCGGCAGCGGGTCGGCGCCGGCCAGATCGCTGAGCGTGATCTGCGCCTCGGCGGTCTCTAACTGCAGTTCCGGTCCGGGCTTCTTGGCCACCAGCCGCAGGTCGATCGCGCCGTTACCGGACAGCTCGAAGCTGAGCACATTGCCCGCCTTCGGCACGTCCTCGAGGGTCCGGGTCGGCTCGCGCATTATCAGGCTGACCCGTTGATGGCTCTGCGCCAACCGCTTGCCGGTGCGCAGCAGGAACGGCACGCCGCGCCAGCGGTTGTTGTCGATCCACAGCCGCGCCGCGACATAGGTGTCGATGCGTGAGTTCTTGCCGATGCCCTCGACCTCGCGATACCCGTCGAACTGGCCGAGCACGACCTCGTCCGGATCGATCGGACGGAACGCGCGGATCACCCGCTCACGCGCGCCCTGCAGGTGTTGCGGCGACAGGCTTTTTGGCGGCTCCATCGCGACCTCGGCCGCAACTTGGAACAGGTGCGTGACCAGCATGTCGAGCACGGCCCCGGTGTTGTCATAGAACAGCGCACGATCGGTGATCCCAAGCCGTTCGGGAACGTCGATCTGGACCGCGCGAACGTGCTTGCGGCTCCACATCGCGTCGAACAGTCCGTTCGCGAACCGCAACACGTGCAGGTTCTGCGTCGCTTCCTTACCGAGGAAGTGGTCGATGCGATAGACCTGATCCTCGGAAAGCACGCTGTGTACGACCTTGTCGAGCTTCTCGAAGCCGTCCTTGGACGTGCCGAACGGCTTCTCGTATACGACCCGCGCGCCCTTGGCCAGGCCGTGACTGCCAAGTGCCTCGGTGATCCCGGCGAAGGCGACCGGCGGCACCGCGAGGTAGTGCACGAGCTGCGCGTTTGCGCCGAGATGGTCGCGCGCATGCGCGAGCACGTCGAGCAAGCTGCCGGGATCTTCGGTCTCGAATCCGCCACCGGCGAAGAACACGTGCTCGGCGAAGCTCTTCCAGGTCTTGGCCTGTGGTTTGGCGCCGAACTCGGTGAGGACGCCGCGCACGTACTTGCGGAAGTCGAGGTGGGCGACGTCGCCCCGGCCGTTGCCGATGAGCTTCCACTTCGGGGGCAGTAAACCCTCCTGCCACAGCCGGTAGAACGCCGGCAGCACCATGCGCTTGGCGAGATCACCGGTGGCACCGAACAAGACGAAAGCCGTGGGTTGAGCTTCGGGCATCAGTTTCCGATCGTCGGAGTGAGGTTGAACGCGAGGACGAGAAGCGCGCCGAGCAACAGCATCGGACCGAACGCGATCGGCGTCTTGCGGTTCGCCCGGCCAGCGATCATCAGGACGATCGCGATCAGCGTGCCGAGCACGAAGCCGCCGAAGATGCCGAAGTAGACCGCCACCCAGCTGAGGTACCCGAGGTAGAGGCCGAGGACGCCGCCGATCCGCACGTCACCCCAACCGAATGACCGCGGCGAAATGAACATCAACACGAACAGCACGACATACGCGGCGGCGCCGCCCTCGATGGCACGAAGGTAGTCGTGCCACTCGCTGCGGATCGCGGCGGCAAGTGCAAGCAGGACGATGGCCGCACCCGCTGCGGGATAGACGAGCCGGTTCGGCAATCGGTGGTGTTCGTAGTCGATGACCACTAGGGGCGTGCCCAGCACCGCGATCGCCACGTAAGCAGGCAGCAACGCCGACCAGCCGGCCGCTGCGCCCGCGAGGCCGCCGAGCACGAGCGCGGTGAGCGCGGTGAACTGCAGAACACGCCGCGTCGCCGGCGCACCGCGGTACCACTCCGTGTCCTCTCGGTCGGGGACGGTGCGGGTGAGTCGAGCCAGGTACGGAGTCGCCGCCAGGCACAGCGCGGCAGACACGGCGGCACCAGCCACCTCGCTCGTCACCGCCATGCGACCTCCTCTTCGCCACTCGCTCGGCAAGCGTCACTCTCGCGGTCGAGCCTATGGGTCGCGCCGCTGGGTATGCGGGAAGAGGCCGCGAAGCAGCGCGATCTCGGCACCGTGCTGCACTTGTTCGTCCGTCAGGATCGTGACGACCTCGCCGGCGGTCTTCGGCGCGCCAAGATGGCTGGGGCGTTGCTCGGCGAGGGCACCGTCCTGCGCTCGGCGCAGCAGGCTCAGGGCGTACCGTCCAGCTTCCTTCGACTGGAGCCCAGAACGAACTCCGCGTCCGTCAGCCCCAGCGCAACGCTTCGCGAGGCGATCTCCGGAGGCCAACCACAGCTTGGACAGGGCTTCGACGCTGGTCACATGACGAGGTTGGCGCGCAAAGGGCTAGCGTCGCAAGGATGTTCGACGCGATCATCCTCGCCGGCGGGTCGGCCCGCCGTCTCGACGGCAAAGACAAGGCAGCAATCGAGATCGGCGGCGTGCCGCTGCTCGACCGTGCGATCGCGGCCGCCAAGGGCGCCGTGCGCGTCGTCGTCGTCGGCCCGCAGCGGGCGACCGCGGCCGAGGTCACCTGGACCCGCGAGGACCCACCAGGCGGCGGCCCGGTGGCCGCAATCGCGGCCGCGCTCGGCCTGGTCGAGGAGGCCTACTGCCTGGTCCTGGCCGCCGATCTGCCCTGGGTTGCCGGTGCTGTGCCGCTGCTGCTCATGGCGGCGTCGAAGACCGACGTCGCGGTGCTCACGGCCACGGGACGGCGCAACAACCTCGCCGCGGTGTGGCGCACCGCCGCGCTGCGCGAGGCTGTCGACCGCCTCGACGAGACGCGCGACGCCGCCGTGCACGAACTGCTTGCGAGCGTCCGCGTGATCGATGTTGTCGACGAGGACGACTGGGGCGCCGACTGCGACACCTGGCCAGACGTCGAAGCCGCCAAGAAAAAACAGGGGAACGCATGACCGACGCGCTGGAGGCGTGGATCGCCGAACTGTCCGCAGCGCTCGGTGTCGACGTTGCCGCAGTGGATCGCGATCTAGTGCTGGATCTCGCCCGCGATGCCGCGCATGGCGTGGCCCGTCCCGCCGCGCCGCTGACCACGTTTCTCGTCGGGCTGGCCGCCGGTCAGCGCGGCGCGACAGCCGCGGCAGTACGTGACGCTGCCGAGGTCGCGCGGCGGATGGCGAGCGAGCGGGGCGGTGCGTGACTGGATCAGCGCGCGTGGCAACCGTTAACGTCGGCCCTCCGATCGCCAATCCGTACAAGGAAACCGACGCAACTGGCATTGACAAGCGGCCGGTCACTCACCCGGTCGAGGTTCGCGATCCCGGGCCGAAGGCGACCGGCCTGGGTAGCGGATTGGTCGGCGACTACATCGGCGACGGACCGAATCATGGCGGCTCGGAGCAAGCGCTGTACGCCTTCGCCCGCGAGGATCTGGACGACTGGCGGGTACGCCTTCAGCGCGAGCTGCCCAACGGGTTCTTCGGCGAGAACCTGACCACCGAAGCCATCGACGTCAACGCCGCGCTGCTCGGCGAGCGGTGGCGGATCGGCGACACCGTGGTCGTTCAAGTGACCTGCCCGCGGATTCCGTGTTCCACATTTCGCGGATGGATCGGCGAGGTCGGCTGGCTCAAGACATTCACCGAGGCAGCTCGTCCGGGTGCATATCTCAGCATCGTCGTTGCGGGCTACATCGCCAGCGGTGATCCGATCGAGGTGATCCACCGGCCGCAGCACGACGTGACCGTGCAGCTCGCCTATCGGGCAATGACCACGGCACGCGAGTTACTCCCCCGGCTACGCGCGGCCGGAGACGATCTCATCGACGGGCTGCGTGAGATGGTCGACGGCTAGTGCAGCCGCGCGTGCACCTCGGCGGCTGCCCGCTCGCCGGATCGCACGGCCCCGTCCATGTAGCCCTGCCAGTAGTCAGCGGTTTCGGTACCGGCCCAGTGGATCCGTCCCACCGGTTCGCGCAGCGCGTGTCCGTAGTTGAGCAGTGTGCCCGAGCCGAGCACGGCGGTCGGGCCGCCACCACTCCACCGATCCTGCGCCCAGTCGTGGTCGAAGTACTCGACCGGCTTGCCGAACCGGTCGTCCTGGAAGATCCGCATGTACTGCGCCAGCACTGCCGCGCGCCGCTTCGCTGCCGGCTTCGGCCCCCACTTCAGGTTCTGCTCGCCACCGACGAAACCGGCGAGCACGCCGATCGATCCGTCGGGCGGCGAATTGTCGAACGAGTACCCGACCGGGCCGCCGACGGTGAGGAATTGGCCGGTCAGTCCGGCCTTGCGCCAGAACGGTGTCTTGTAGACCGCCTCGACCTTCATCAGCGCGCCCAAAGGCATGCGCTGGGTCAGTTGCGCCCGTGCTGTAGGCAGCAACGGGAAGTAGTCGATCGCGCCGGCGAGCGGCGGCGGGATTGCGACTACGACACGCTTGGCGTGCACATGCAGGTGGTCGCATTCGACGACAACGCCATGCGCGCTCTGGGTGATCCGCCGCACCGGTGAATTGCGATGCACCCGCGCGCCGAGGTGCTTGGCCACGCGGATGGCGACCTGCTGCGATCCGCCCACCAGCCGCGATTGCTGTGCCCCGCCGCGCACGTTGAAGAGCCGCTCGAACGTGCCCGGATTCTTGGCATTGCCGGCGGACGCGACGTAGGACAGCACGAAGAGCAACGACGGATCACGCGCTTCGGCTCCGATCAGGGCCTGCATGAACGGCGCCAGGATCGCCATGATGCCGTTGGCGTTGGCCGAGTTCGCGCGTACCCATGTTTCGAGAGTCTGCGAATCCCACTCCGCAGCGTTCGTGGCCGTCCACGGCTTCTCGACAGGCACCTGCGTGGCCATCTGGTCGATGCGCTGGCTGAGCTGGATGATGTCGGCCGTCAGCGTGGGGTCCGGCGGCGCGGTGCCGAGCGGACCGGTGTCGGCGTACTCGAGCCGGGTACTGCCGTTGACGTAAATGTTGTTGCCGGTGTCGTAGGCAGCGAACGTGTGCACGCCGACCTCCTTGGCCAGCGCGACAATGCGATCCTGCGTCGGCCCGACGAACTCGCCGCCGGCCTCGGCGACGTGTCCGCCACCGATGCGGTGGTTGAGCGTGCGGCCGCCCACCCGATCGCGCGCCTCGAGCACGATCACCTTGTGCCCGTCGGCGACCAGCTTGCGCGCGGTGGTCAGGCCGGCCAGCCCGCCGCCGACCACGACCACGTCAGTGCTGATCGACTTCGGCCGGCTTGCCGCGGATGCGGCGGAGGTGACCCCCGGCGCGAGCGTGGCGGCGGCCGCGGCCGCGCCGCCAGCGAGGAAGGAGCGTCGAGAGGTGCGGATCGGCATGCGCCTCAGTCTGCCGAGTAGAACACGTTCTCGCATGTTGAGTTCATGCTCAGTTGACCAAGGTCTCACCCGCGTAGAGATTGAGCCGGCCGTTGCGCACCATGCCGGCGAGCAGCAGCCTGTGCTTGCGGGCCAGGTCGACCGCGAGGCTGGACGGTGCAGATACCGCGACGATGCCGGCAACACCTGCAGCGACGGCCTTCTGCACGATCTCGAAGGAGACGCGCCCACTGACCACGAGCAGCCGGTCGGTCGCGGGCAGGGTGCCGTCGAGCAATGCGTGCCCGACCACCTTGTCGACCGCGTTGTGCCGTCCGACATCCTCACGTACCTCGCCGAGCTCGCCGGCCGCGGTAGCAAGCGCGGCGGCATGCACGCCGCCGGTCCGGTCGAAGGCTCGCTGCCGGACGCGCATGGCGTCGGGCAACGCGGCGATCACCTCGCGCCCGACCGTCCAGCCCTCGGTGTGCGGTGCCGAGGTGGCCAGCAGGCTGAGATCGAGCACATCGGCGCTGCACACGCCGCACGCCGCTGACGTCACGAAGGCACGCGGACGGGGCGGGCGCACGCCCTCGCGCAGCGTGATGTGCACGCGATCGGTGTCGTCCTCGCGGCAGGCACGCAGGGTGCTGATGTCGTCGGCGCGACGCACACCCGACTCGACCACCAGCCAACCCGCGGCCAGCTCGAGGTCGTGACCGGGCGTGCGCATCAGGGTCGCGATCGGCTCGCCGGCCAGTCCCAGCACGAGCGGGTCCTCGACGGCGAGGTCGTCGGGGCTACCGGTCGGCTCGGCGCCGGCCGGCATCCGCACGATCGCGCGCCGCGTCGTCGTCACCGCCATATCGTCGAGCGTACGGCTTGCTTGCCGGGTGCCGCCGATCTCAGTTGCGAAGTGGTTGACGATCAGAGCCCGGCATTTGGACGCGCTGCGCGAAGTGCGGCACGCATTGCGTCGACCGGTGCCGGTTCACCCGTCATCAGCTCGACCTGAGCTGCAGCCTGGTGCAGCAGCATCAATGCACCACTGAGCACGGTCGCGCCCGTACCGGCCGCGCTCGCTGCCAGCTGTGTCGGCCACGGGTCGTACACGACATCAAGGACAATCTGGCGCGCACGCCAGCGCACGCCGGCAAGCGCATCGGCCGCGCCGGGGGGCAGCGTCGACACAACGACGTCGGCTCGCAGCGCATCCGCGTCGGCATGGAGGACTGCGATATCGATCGCGACGTTCAGCCGATCGGCACTGGCGCGCACGTCTGCCGTCCGCTCGACATCGCGCACCAGCAGCGTGCAGGCACCGATGCCAAGCTGCGCGAACGCCGCTACCGCGGCTTGCGCGGTGCCCCCGGCGCCGAGCACGGTCGCTGTTGCCGGCGCGAGTCCGGCTTCGCGCAGCGTGGCGACGATGCCGCTCACGTCAGTGTTCTCGGCGATCCACCCACCACCGCGTCGAGGCAGCAAGGTGTTCGCCGCGCCGACCGCGACGGCGGCCGGCCGCACGTCGTCGGCGACCACGATCGCCGCGCGCTTGAGCGGCATCGTGCACGAGAAGCCGGCCCAGTCGCACCGGTCCGCAAGGACTGCGGTCAGGTCGTCCGCACCGCAGTCAATGGCCTCGTAGGTCCAGTCGATCGCGAGCGCGGCGTAGGCAGCACGATGCAGCAAAGGTGACAACGAGTGCGCGATCGGCCGTCCGAGCACCGCCGCCCGACGCGTGGGCTCAGCCACAGCCCCAATTGTTCTTGACGCACTTCAGTCGCGCTCTCTCGAACGCCTTCTCGCTGTGGGTGAAGATGAGGTGGCCGGCCTTGTCCTTGTTGACGAAGAACAACCAGTTGCCATTCGCGGGGTGCACCGCGGCGTGCAGCGCCGCGGCCCCCGGATTATCGATCGGCGTCGGCGGCAATCCGTTGTGCGTGTACGTGTTGTACGGACCGATGATCTGGTTGTAAATGCAATGCGCCTCTTGCTTCAGCTTGCACACGTACGAACTTGTCGAGTCGAACTTCAACGGGATGCGCTCGCCGATGTGGTTGAGGATCGTGCGCACCACCTTGGGCATGTCCTGCGGGTACTTCGCCTCTGACTGCGCGATGGAGGCGATGATCAGTGCCGAGTACGGCGTCCGACCCTCGTGCTGCGCGGTCGCCGCAAAATGCATGCTGCGGTCTTGCTGGATGAACCGCGACACCATGCTCTGCAGCACAGCGGCCGGCTTGCAGTTCGCGTCGAGAGTGTACGTCGCCGGGTAGAGGAACCCCTCCGCCGACGATGGCAGCTTCGAATGGACCTTGTAGCTCACCGGGATGCCGAGATCACCTGCCGACGACAATGCCTTGGTGGTTGCGGCTTCCTGACCCGGACCACAGATCTTGTTCACCGTTGCGGCCACATCAATCGTGGTCGCGCCCTCGGGCACCAGCGCGTCGTGGTTCGTGTCGCGTGAACTCGGATCGAGCAGCAGGTTCAGCGCGGCGACACCGGACATGTGCAGGTGCAGCGTGTACGTGCCGGGCTGGATCGACTCCGACTTCGAGTTATCGGACGCGGCATTGGTAAAGGCCTCAGTGCTCTTCACCACGTCGGCCCTTTTGAGAACGCCGCCGATGTCACTCGCGGTAGCGCCGGACGGGATCGTGATGTCGACCGAACCGGCTCCGGCGCCGGAGTAATCGGCGACCTGGAAGTAGTCGATGACACGGGGCACCACGAGCACGGCAACCGCGGCCACGATCAGCACCGCGAGCAGCATGAACAGCCCGCCCCGACGTCGACGCCGCTTCAGATGGTCGTGCTGACGTCGGTCGCGCCGTCGATCTGCCCGCGTCAGCGGGACCGGTTCGAACTCACCGGTGTGGTCGCGCGAGTCGTCATCGCCGCCGAAAAGCAGGGAGTGCGGATCGGAAGGCGAGTCGAGGTCCGAGTCCGTCGTCAACGACTCGCGTTCGCGTGGGGCCACGCCGGCGCACTCCGTCCTGTTCCGGTGTTGCTCTTCCTGCGATCGTCGTCACCCGCGCTGGGTGTCCAGCCAGTGCTGCAGCAGCTCTACCGCGGCGGCCTGATCAATAATGGCGCGAACAGCCTTGCTGCCGCGGACGCCGCTCCGATGGAGCTTACGCTGCGCCGAAACGGTCGTCAGGCGTTCGTCCAGGTGTTGCACCGGAATCGGGGCGATTCGCTCGGCGAGCAGCACTCCGTACGCACGCGCCATTTCCGCGGATTTCCCTTCCCGGCCAGCCAGCGTCGTCGGCAATCCGACGACGACGCCGACCGCCTGCACGTCGTGCACCAATTGTGCTAGTTCGTCGAGATCCTGGTTCTTCGTGACGTCACGCCTCAGCGTGGTCACCGGGGACGCCAGGACTCCGCCTGGGTCGCTCTTGGCCACGCCGACCCGAACCGTCCCCACGTCGACAGCGACCCAGACTCCGTTCGCACTCACTTTGCGTTTCCGTGTCCCGCTGCCCGCGACAATGAACGCGGTGCGGCGCGACACGCCGAGTGAGTCGCCGCAGAGGGTTCACGGTTGCGGCCGGCATCGTGACCGCGGCTCTTCGCGCGAGCGCTCATCGCGTGCCGATCGGCTTAGCAATCACCTTTGGCTGATCGCTTCGCGGACGGCGGCCAGGGCTTCGAGCAGCTTGGACGGGTCGCCGCCGGCGCCTTGGGCGAGGTCGGCCTTGCCGCCGCCGCGCGCGCCGAGCACCGGCGCGAACGCGCGCACCAGCTCACCGGCGGCCAGCCCGACCGCCTGGCCGGCGTCGTTCACCGACGCGACGAAGGCAACACCGCCACCGTCGGCGGGCGACGCGAGCAGCACGACGGCCGGATCGCCATGGCGCAACCGGCCCCGCACGTCGAGGACGAGCGAGCGCAGGTCATTCCCGCCGACACCGGGCGGCGCTTCGGCCGCCACCAGCTGCACGCCGTTGACATCCTCCGCGGCGCCCGCGAGCGTCGCCCCGCTGGCCAGCACTTGACCGACGCGCAGCTTGGAAAGCTCACGTTCGGCGGCTTTGAGCTTGTCCAGCACGCCATTGATGCGTTCGGGCAGCTCGTCGGGCTGCGCCTTGAACTCGTTGGCCAGCGATTGGACGAGGACGTGCTCGCGCGCCAGGTACCGGAACGCGTCCAGCCCGACGAGTGCCTCGACACGGCGCACACCGGAACCGATCGACGCCTCGCCGAGCAACTTCACCGTGCCGATGACCGAGCTGCGCGGCACGTGCGTGCCGCCGCACAGTTCGCGCGAGTAGTCGCCGATCTCGACGATGCGTACCCGGTCGCCGTACTTCTCGCCAAACATCGCGATCGCGCCGAGCCGGCGCGCTTCGTCTTGATCAGTGACGAACCAGCGCACCTCGAGATCGCGCAGCAGCACCTCGTTGATCTCGTCCTCGACCTCGCCGAGCAGGCTCGGCGGCACGGCTGACGGCGTCTTGAAGTCGAAACGCAATCGTCCGGGCGCGTTGAGCGAGCCGGCTTGCGCGGCACTGTCACCGAGGGCGCGACGTAGCCCGGCGTGCAGCAGATGCGTGGCGGAATGGCTGCGCGACACCGACGCACGCCGCTCGATGTCGACGCGGGCCAGCGCCAGATCGCCAGGACGCACCTCGCCGGACAGCACCGTGGCGCGGTGTGCGATCAGGCCTGGCAACGGTTGCTGCACGTCGACCACGATCAGTTCGGCCTCGCGGTCGCCGGTGTTGACGAGCAGCCGTCCCCAGTCGGCGAGCTGCCCGCCGCCCTCGGCGTAGAACGGGGTGGCGTCGAGCACCACCTCGACCTCGTCACCCTCGTGCGCGGCCGGTAACAGACCGGACGCGCCGATGAGCGCGGTGATGCTCGCCTCGCGCGCAATCTCGGTGTAGCCGGTGAATTCGACCGTCCCCGATTCGAGCGCCGACCGGTACAGCGAGAGATCCAGATGCCCGGTCTTCTTCGATTGCGCGTCGGCCTTGGCCATCGCGCGCTGCTCGGCCATCAACCGGCGGAAGCCGTCCTCGTCGACTTCGATGCCTTGCTCGGCGGCCATCTCGAGGGTGAGTTCGATGGGGAACCCGTACGTGTCGTGCAGCTGGAACGCCTTGTCGCCGGACAGCCGTGATTCCCCGGACCGTTTCGTGTCGGTCACCGCGGTATCGAGGATCGTCGTGCCCGCGCGCAGCGTGTGGCGGAACGCCTCCTCTTCGGCGTAGGCGTAGGTGGAGATCCGCTCGAAATCGCTCGCGAGCTCCGGATAGGACGGCGCCATACAGTCGCGAGCCACCGGGAACAGCTGCGGGAAGGATGGCTCGTCGTAACCGAGCTGGCGCATCGACCGAACCGCGCGACGCAGGATGCGGCGCAGCACGTAGCCACGCCCCTCGTTGCCCGGCGTCACGCCGTCGCCGATGAGCATCAGCGCCGAGCGCACGTGATCGGCGATCACCCGCAGCGCCACATCATCGGGATGCGACTCGTACGCCGCGTGCCCCGAGCGCGCCCCGTATTCCTTGCCGGCGAGTTCTGCGGCGCGCGCGAGGATCGGACGCGTCTGGTCGATCTCGTACAAGTTGTCGACGCCCTGCAGCAGCGTCGCGACCCGTTCCATGCCCATGCCGGTATCGATGTTCTTCTTCGGCAGCTCGCCGAGGACCTCGAAATCGGACTTGCCCGGGCCGACGTTCGGGCCGCGCTCGTTCTGCATGAACACGAGGTTCCAGAACTCCATGTAGCGGTCCTCGTCGACCTCCGGACCGCCCTCCTTGCCGTAGTCGGGGCCGCGGTCGTAGTAGAGCTCGCTGCACGGTCCGCACGGGCCGGGGATGCCCATCGACCAGAAGTTGTCGTCCATGCCACGACGCACGATCCGTTCGAGCGGCAGGCCGATCTGGTTGTGCCAGATGTCGATCGCCTCGTCGTCGTCGAGGTACACCGTCGCCCAGATCCGGTCACCGTCGAGGCCGAAGCCGCCGTCGTCGATCGACTTCGTCGAGAGGTCCCAGGCCAGCTGCACAGCGCCGGATTTGAAGTAGTCGCCGAAACTGAAGTTGCCGTTCATCTGGAAGAACGTGCCGTGGCGGGTCGTCTTGCCGACCTCTTCGATGTCCTGCGTGCGGATGCACTTCTGGATGCTCGTCGCGCGTGGCCAAGGCGGTGCCTGCTGGCCGACGAAGTACGGCACGAACTGGACCATGCCGGCGTTGATGAACAGCAGGTTGGGATCTTCGAAAGGCAGTGGGGCGCTGGGCACTACATGATGGCCGTTTGCCTCGAAGTGCCCTAGAAATCGCCGGCGGATTTCGTCCGATCTCATGGTTCCAGTCTCACCGGTCGGTCGTCACGGTTTTGCGCCTAGCTCCCCGTCGAGCCCAGTGCCGGCGCGCAGTTCGGCCTCGCGTTCGTGCATCGCCTCGCGAACGTCGGTGGAGAAATCACGCAGCGACTCGGCGAGCTCGCGCAGGGACTGTGCCAAGCCGCCGGCCATGTTGCCCGGGGTCAGCCGCGCCGCCGCGTTGGACAGCTTGCGGACGATCAGGGCGCCGATGGTGATGCCCATCGCCAGCCAGAAGAGCCGGCGCATCAGTTGCTCCCGCGGCGCTCGGCCCGGTGCTTGCGGCGCGCACCCCGGACGGCGTCGGCGTCACGGCGGCCCTGCACGGTCTTGCGGACGCCGTAGCTGAACGCAGCCGCCTTGATCAGCGGGCTGCCCAGCGTGCTCGACACCACTGAGGTCAGGGCGGCGACGTTCGTCGTCATCGAGTTCACGTTCTTCGCGATGCTCTCGACCTGAGCCAGTTCGGCGTTCACCTGGGTGATCGTGGCTTGCGCATCGTCGAGCAGGGGGCCGAGGCCTTCGTGGGTCTTGCGGATGGCGAGCGTGGCCTCGTCCAGCGTGCGGCCCAGCTTCAACAGCGGGAACGCGAGCAGCAGCACGAGCAGCACGAACGCGCCCGCAGCGATGAGCGCGGCGATCGCCCCTCCGGACACCCGGATCCTCCTCGGTCGGTGAGCAAAGCTAACCCTTCGACCCTATCTGGTCACTCCGGACGGTCCTCGGGCTCGGCAGTGCCCCGGATCGCGGCCCGCAGTTTGGGCAACCGCTCGGCCAGATAGCGCTCGGCGCCGCGCTGGGCCGGGGCGTAGTAGTCGCGTCCGACCAGTTCGTCGGGCGGGTACTGCTGCTCGACCACGCCCTCGGGCAGGTCGTGCGGGTAGCGATAACGCTGTGCGTGCCCGAGCTTGGCCGCGCCGGGGTAGTGCCCGTCGCGCAGCGGCGGGGGGACGGCTCCGGCCTTGCCGGCCCGGACGTCGGCCAGCGCGCTGTCGATCGCCATGACCACCGCGTTCGACTTGGGTGCGAGCGCCAGGTGGATAGTGGCCTGAGCCAGGTTGATGCGCGCTTCGGGCATGCCGATGAGCTGAACGGCCTGCGCGGCCGCGGTTGCGGCGAGCAAGGCGCTCGGGTCGGCGAGGCCGATGTCCTCACTGGCGTGCACGACCAGGCGCCGGGCGATGAACCGCGGATCCTCGCCGGCTTCGATCATCCGGGCCAGGTAGTGCAGCGCGGCATCGGCGTCGGACCCGCGGATCGACTTGATGAACGCACTCGTCACGTCATAGTGCTGATCGCCGTCGCGGTCATAGCGGACGGCTGCGGTGTCAACGGCTTGCTCGAGCGTCGGAAGGTCGATCTCGTCACGGCCCTCAGCGAGGATCGTCCCGGCGGCCGCTTCGAGGGCAGTGAGCGCGCGGCGCGCGTCGCCGCCCGACATCCGCAGCAGGTGGGCGCGGGCGTGGTCGTCGAGCGTGACCGCGTTGTTGAGCCCACGCTCGTCACTCAGCGCACGCGTGACGAGTTGGTCGACGGCAGCTTCGTCCAGCGGTTGCAGGGTGAGTAGCAGGCTGCGCGACAGCAGCGGTGAGACGATCGAGAAGAACGGGTTCTCTGTGGTCGCCGCGACGAGGGTGACGTGGCGCGCCTCGACCGCCCCGAGCAGCGAATCC
>DASRSG010000144.1:0-20685 GCA_035656595.1 Jatrophihabitantaceae bacterium
GGCGCATCGCAAGGCGCACGCCTGCGATCCGGTGAGCGCCTACGGCGGTGTGATCGCGACGAATCGCCCGGTCTCGGCGGAGATGGCGGCACAGCTCGCCGACATCTTCACCGAGGTCATCGTCGCGCCTGCCTTCGACGAGGTGGCGGTGACCACGCTGACCCGGAAGAAGAACCTGCGGCTGCTGGTGGCCGCGCCGCGACCGGCCGGCCTGGGCGTCGAGCGCCGCCCGATCTCCGGCGGGATGTTGCTGCAGACAGCCGACGCGATCGATGCGCCCGGTGACGATCCGGGCGCCTGGACGCTCGCCGCCGGCGACGCGGCCGACGCGGCGACGCTCGCCGACCTCGGGTTCGCGTGGCGTGCGGTTCGCGCGGTGAAGTCCAACGCGATCCTGCTGGCCTCCGACGGCGCCACGGTCGGGATCGGGATGGGTCAGGTGAACCGGGTCGACTCGTGCAAGCTCGCGGTCGAGCGCGCCGGCGAGCGGGCGGCCGGATCAGTCGCGGCGTCCGACGCGTTCTTCCCGTTCAACGACGGACCGCAGGTGCTCATCGACGGCGGCGTCAGGGCGATCGTCGAGCCCGGCGGGTCGATTCGCGACGAGGAGACGATCACCCTGGCCAAGGAGCGCGGCGTGACGCTCTACTTCACCGGCACCCGCCACTTCGCGCACTGAAACCGGCGCGCCGCACCTTGATTTGGTATCGGGTTACCAGAATCTGCTGATCAGATTGGTCACCCGGTACCAGATCAGCGGGGAACGCGGCGGAGCCGACGGTACGGTTTTGGCGTGACGTCGCCCCCGCCCTCGGACAAGAAACCTGGTGGGTTCGTCCCGCCACCACCGGGTTACCTGCCGCCGGGCGCGCGGGGGGAACCGCCACCGGCCCTGCCCGAGCCGGACCCGCCCGAGCCCGAGCCGCTGCCGCCGGCCGTGCGCGAACCCGACCCCGGGCCCGCGCCGCCGGCCCGGCCCGAAGTGCAGGCCCAGCCCGCGCCGGAACCGGAGCCCGCACCGCAAGCCGAACCTGCGCCATCCGCGCCGCCGGCGGCAGCCGATCCTCCGGCGGCGGCAAAGGCCGCCGCGCCACCGCCTGCGGTACCGCCCGCCAAGCACGCCTCTGCCCCACCGGCCGTCGTCGCATCCGCGAGCGCATCGCAACGGTTGCCGCGCGTGGCCTGGCTTGTAGCGGTGCCAGGGGTCGCCGCGCTGGCCAGCGCCGTGCTGCCCTGGTTCGCCCCGACCGGCCGTGGCGTGTCGATCCCGAAGGCATACTGCCTGCAAGCCGGGCGCGTTGGCTTCCTCGCCCCACTCGCGATCGTCGTCGCGGCGGTGATCGTGTTGGGCCCGCGGGTCGGCGTCTTCAGCAAGGGCCAGCCAACCCGCCGGCTGGACACCGACGGCCTGATCGTCGGTGGCGCCGGGGTCGCGGGCGCTGTGGTGCTCGGGCTGACGTGGCTCCTGCTGCCCAGCAGCTACACCTTCCCGGGCAAGACGTGGGACCAGCTCAACGCCGAGGGCGCCCACCTCTTGCGCGGTCCGCAGACGGGCTACCTCATCGCCATCGCGGCAGCGGTGCTGGCGATCATCTGCGGCGCAGTGCTCCTCGTGGCCGGGCGTCGCGATCCGCAGTAGCGGGCCTGGCAGGATTGCGGCGTGACCGCGGAGATCCTGGACGGCAAGGCCACCCTGGCCGCGATCAAGGCTGAGTTGAAGCAGCGGGTCGCGGCACTGGCCGAGCGCGGCATCGTCCCCGGGCTCGGCACCGTGCTGGTCGGCGACGATCCGGGCAGCGTCTGGTACGTCAATGCCAAGCACAAGGACTGCGCCGAGGTCGGCATCGCCAGCATCCGGCGCGACCTGCCGACGGGTACGACGCAGGCCGAGGTCGAGGCCGTGATCGACGAGCTCAACGCCGACCCAGCGTGCACCGCGTTCCTCGTGCAGCAGCCCACCGGACTCGACGAGAACGCGCTGCTCGCGCGGGTCGATCCGGAAAAGGACGTCGACGGCCTGCACCCGATGAACCTGGGCTGGCTCGTCCTGGGCAAGCCGGCGCCGCTGCCGTGCACGCCGACCGGCATCATCGAGTTGCTGCGCCGCTTCGACGTGCCAATCGCCGGCGCGCACGTGGTCATCGTGGGCCGCGGCATCACCGTCGGGCGGCCGCTGGCGCTCATGCTCACCCGGCGCAGCGAGAATGCCACCGTCACCGTCTGCCACACCGGCACGCGTGACCTCGCCGGGCACGTCCGGCAGGCCGACATCGTGGTGGCCGCCGCGGGTTCGGCGGGGCTGATCACCGCGGACATGGTCAAGCCCGGTGCGGCGGTGCTCGACGCCGGCGTGAGCCGGGTCAACGGCAAGATCGCCGGCGACGTGGCCGCCGATGTGGCCGAGGTCGCCGGCTGGCTGAGCCCCAACCCCGGCGGAGTCGGGCCGATGACGCGGGCGATGCTGCTCAGCAACGTGGTGGCTGCGGCCGAGCGCCGCAGCTGACGATGCTCGCGCGAGGCTTCCGCTGGCTACGTAGTGAGCTCCCCTTCGTCCTGGTCTTGGCCGTGATTCTGGCGGCCATCGGCTACCTCTATGCCAGCCCGGGGCACTGGCGCCCCGCAACGAGCGCGATGGCCTTCGGCGTTGTGGTGGCCGGGCTGCTGCGGCTCGGGTTGCCCAGTCACCGCGCCGGCATGCTGATTGTGCGCGGCCGCTTCTTCGACACCGCGTGCTACCTGGCCCTCGGCGCCGTGGTCATCGGCGTAGACCTCCGGCTGCACTGACCCCTGCCGCGCGCAGTAGGTTGCAGGGGAACCCCAACAAACTAGGAGATGTGCATGTCGGACAACGCCCGTCGAGGGAAGGTCACCGTCGTCGGTGCCGGCTTCTACGGATCGACCACGGCCCAGCGCCTGGCCGAGTACGACGTCTTCGAGACGGTCGTGTTGACCGACATCGTCGAGGGCAAGCCGGAGGGCCTCGCGCTCGACATGAATCAGTCCCGTCCGATCGAGGGATTCGAAACCACCGTCATCGGGGCCACCACGACCGCCGAGGGTGGCGGCTACGAGGCGACGGCTGGTTCGGACGTCGTGGTGATCACTGCGGGTCTGCCGCGCAAGCCGGGCATGAGCCGGATGGACCTGCTCGAGGTCAACGCGAAGATCGTGCGCGGCGTGGCAGAGAACATCGCCAAGCACTCGCCGAACGCGGTCATCGTGGTGGTGTCCAACCCGCTGGACGAGATGACTGCGCTCACCCAGCTGGCCAGCGACTTCCCGAAGACCCGCGTGTTCGGCCAGGCCGGGGTGCTCGACACCGCGCGCTTCACCAACAACGTGGCCACCACACTCGGCGTACCGGTCGGGTCGGTGCAGACGCTCACGCTCGGGTCGCACGGCGACACGATGGTGCCCGTCCCGTCCGCATGCTTCGTCGACGGCAAGCCGCTGGCCGACGTCATGGACGCCGACACGATCGAAGAGCTGGTCACCCGCACCCGCAACGGCGGTGCCGAGGTGGTCGCCCTGCTCAAGACCGGCTCGGCGTACTACGCACCCTCGGCCGCCGCGGCCCGGATGGCCAAGGCCGTCATTGAGGATTCCGGTCAGCAGATCCCGGTGTGTGCGTGGGTCGACGGCGAGTACGGCATCAGCGGCGTCTACCTCGGCGTCGAGGCCGAGATCGGCAAGGAGGGGGTCAAGCGCGTCGTCGAGCGTGACCTGACCGACTCCGAACTGGCCGGCCTCAAGGAAGCGGCCGAAGCCGTCCGCGCCAAGCAGGCCGACATCGCCAAGCTCTGACCGTCCGTCCCGTTCCCTCTAGCGAGTGGCGGGATATCGCGCGAGTGGCGGGATACATCCCGCCACTCGGTGCCTAACCCGCCACTCGCGAGGCTGGGTCCGCGCCGACCAGGCGGAGCGCGGCCTCGACGTAGCGCTCGATGATCCCGGCCGGATCCGTATCGCGCGTGCGGTCGAACCATTCGCTGGTGCGGCTGCACATGTCGAGCACCATCAGCGCTGACGCGACGGCACCGCTCTCGCCGCCTAGCAGCGCGAACACGCCGGCGCGCTGCCCATCGACGAGCAATCCGCTGAGCTGGCCACGCATCGCGCGGCGCGCCTCCACGATCTCGGTGTAGTGCTCAGCGCTCAGATGCAGGTACTCGCGGCGTACGGTCTGGGCCAGCTCCGGATTCTCGACGTGGCCGACCATGTAGGCCGAGACGAACGCGCGCAGGGCCGATACCGGGTCGGACGGAGCCGCCGCGATCGCCTTGTCGATGCGTGTCCGCATCCGCGTGTGCCCGTGCCGCACGAGCGTGAAGAGCAGCTCGTCCTTGGACGCGAAGTGGTTGTACAGCGCTCCCGGCGTCAGCCCGCACGCTCGAGTCAGGTCGCGGACGGACGTGTCGACCGCGCCGCGCTCGTAGAACAGCGCACCCGCCGTCGCGAGCACCCGCCGAGCTGCCTGGGAAAGATCGGCCAGGTCGGGTTGGCCCTCGAAGCTGGCCAGGAAGATGGCCGCAACTCGATCACGGGCGTTGACGTGCCGCTCGGTCTCTGGATATAAACGGGCGTTCACAGCGTGCATAACATCACATCCCGCCTAGGAGCGTCGATGACCGCCGCCGCAGATGCCGCACCTGTCCGCACCAGCTTCTGGGATCGCGAACTGTCCGCCTTCCCCAAGCCGCGCACACGGTTGGTCTGCCTGGGGATCGTCGTGCTCGCGACGATCGTCCTGTACTACCAGTTCTATCTGGCCGGGGCGGTGGCGACGCACATCCTGGCCGAGTACCACATGTCCTTCGTCTACTACGTGAACATCAGCGTGGTGGGCTACATCTTCGGCGCCGTCGCGTCGTTCCTGACCGGTGTCGCCGACCGGTACGGCCGGGCGAACATCGTCACGGTCGGGCTGTTCATCGTCGCGCTGCTCTGCCTGGTCGGGATTCCGCTCACGCACAGCAAGCTCGGCTTCGGCATCATCTTCGTGCTCATCGGCCTGGTCGAGGGCGTCATTCTGGTGGCCACCCCGGCACTGATCCGCGACTTCAGCCCGCAGCTGGGACGGGCGTCGGCGATGGGCTTCTGGACGCTCGGTCCGGTGCTCGGCAGTCTCGTGGTGGCGATCCAGGTCGGTGCCACCAGCGACAGCACGGCCTGGCAGGACCACTACATCGCGGCGGGCATCGTCGGGCTGGTGGTTGCCATCCTGTCGGCGCTGTTCCTGCGCGAACTCGCTCCCCGGCTGCGCGACCAGCTGATGGTCAGTGCTCGCGACCGCGCGCTCATCGAGGCCCGTGCCAAGGGCATCGATGTCAGCGCGACCATGCGGCAGCCATTCCGCCAGATGCTCAAGCCCGACATCGTGCTGTCCGCGTTCGCGATCAGCGTCTTCCTGATCATCTATTACGCCGCGGTCGGGTTCTTTCCCGTCTACTTCCAGACGATCTTCGGCTTCACCCAGTCGACCGCGAACGAGTTAGGTGACTGGAACTGGGCGTTCAATGCTGCCGCGCTGCTGATCGTCGGCTTCATCTCTGACGTCGTCCGCGTGCGCAAGCCGTTCATGGTCGTCGGCGCCATCGGCGCGATCATCTTCACCTTGCTGTTCCTGCAGCGCGCGACCCATCCGGGCACGAGCTACAGCACGTTCGTGTGGCTGCTGGTCGGGCTGAGCGTCTCGCTGGGCGTCGCCTATGCACCCTGGATGGCGAGCTTCACCGAGACCGTCGAGCGGCGCAATCCGGCGCTCACCGCGACCGGCCTCGCGGTGTGGGGGCTGGTCATCCGCATTGTCATCGCGGTCGCCGTGTTCATCGTCCCGCACATCGTGAACACGGTGACCACGCTGGTCGAGAAGGGTCCGCAGGCGCAGGCGCTCGAGACGCAGTACGCCCAGCAGCTCGCCACCGCACAGAAGCTCGACCCGCTGACGTCGGCGGCGCTGGCGAAGAACCCGGCCGATCAGGCGGCCGGTGTGAAAGCGATCAGCGAGATCACCGGTCTGCCGGCGACGGACGTGGCGACGGTCGCCACGCTGGCCGCGCAGCACAAGGCCGCCCTCGGTGCCGCGTCGGCCATCGATCCGGCCACGGCTGCGACGCTGCAGTCGAACCCGACCGATCCCGCCGCAGGCGCGAAGGCGGTGCAAGAGGTCGCGGCCAAGCTGCAGGTCTCAGCCACGCAGGCGCAGGCGTTGTTGTTGGAACTGGCCAAGATCCCGCCGGCCCAGCTGAGCCTTGCCGCTAAGGACGGCCCCGCCATCCAGACCGCGACGACACAGCTCAAGGCGCTCGGAAACGTGCCCGCCTCGGCACTGGCGTTGCTGCAAAGCGTCGGCAAAGCCGCGCACGACTCTCCGCGGCAGTGGCAGAAGTACTTCTGGATCGCGATCGGCGGGCAGGTCGTGTTCATCCCGCTGATCTTCTTGATGGCCGGGTTCTGGAGCCCGCGCCGGGCCAAGCAGCAAGAGCGTGAGCACGAGGAGTTCGTCGCCGCGGAACTGGCAAAGCTCAACGCCTAGTCGTCAGCTTGGCACTCAGTCGTACTCGCCGAGGACGGCCTTGCGCAGCACGTCCAGACCGACCGAGCCGAGGTCCAGGGCGCGGCGGTGGAAGGCTTTGAGGTCGAAGCCGTCACCCTCGCGCTTGCGGACTTCGTCGCGTAGCTGCAGCCAGAGCCGCTGGCCGACCTTGTACGCCGGCGCCTGGCCCGGCCAGCCGAGGTAGCGCTCGAGTTCGAAGCGCCGTACGCCCTCGGCGGAGTGACAGTGCGTGGACAGGTATTGCCAGGCCTTGTCGTGGTCCCAGTCGCCACCGCCCACCTCGGCGGGTGCGGGCAGCTCGCAATGGACGCCGATGTCGATGACGACGCGGGCGGCGCGCAGCGACTGCGCATCGAGCATGCCGAGGAAGTCGGCCGGGTCGTCGAGGAAGCCGAGGTCGGCCATCAGCTGTTCGGCATACAGCGCCCAGCCCTCGCCGTGGCCGCTCACCCACGAACCCAGCCGGCGCCAGCGGTTGAGCAGCTTGCGCCGGTAGACGGTCTGCGCGATCTGCAGGTGATGGCCCGGCACGCCCTCGTGGTAGACGGTGGTGAGTTCCGACCACGTGCCGAAGGTCGTCTGCCCTTCGGGTACCGCCCACCACATCCGTCCCGGCCGGGTGACCATGTCGTCGCTCGGCCCGGTGTAGTAGATGCCGCCCGACTGGGTCGGCGCGATGCGGCACTCCAACCGGCGGATCGGCTCGGGGATGTCGAAGTGCGTGTCGGCCAGTGCCTCGATAGCGGCGTCGGACTTGCGCTGCATCCACGCCTGCAACGCGTCGGTGCCGTTCAGGAGCCGCTCGGGATCGTCATCGAGGATGGCGATCGCATCGGTGATCGACGCGCCCGGCTTGATCCGATCGGCGGTCTGCTCCATCTGTGCCGCGATGCGGGCGACCTCGGCCTGACCCCATTCGTAGGTCTCGTCCAGGTCGAGGGTGGCCCCGACGAAGTGCCGCGAGAACGGCACGTACAGCTCGCGGCCGACCGCGTCCCCCGGGCCGGACCGGGCCAGCAGCTCGTCGCGCAGAAATGCTTCCAGCGTTGCGTATGCCTCGCCGGCCACCTCAGCGTTACGGCGCAGCTCGGCCCGCAGCGAATCAGGCAGCTGGGTGCCATCGTCCGGCGTCGCGGTGCGTGCGAAGCGGCCGAAGAATCCGTCCGGGCCGACATTGCTGCCGCACTGCTTGATGCCTGCCTCGACCTGGCGGTGCGCGGCGACCCGACCGTGCTCGGCGGCGTAGCGCAGCGCGGCGATATAGCCGTCGATCGTGTGCGGGACGGCGGCCAGGCGGGCGGCGATGTTCGCCCAGTCGCCGGCCGACGCGGTCGGGTTCAGATCGAAGATGTCGCGGACGATCTGCAGCGGCGACGCGACGTTGTTCAGGTCGGCCTCCTCGACGCCGAACCCGCGCAACGTCTCGCCGACCTCGAGTTCGTCGCTGAGCGCGGCAACGGTGATCCGGTCACTCGCGTCGGTCGGCGCGGTGTCCGCGAGCTCGCGCAGGGTGCGCTGGCGGATCGTCGAGCGGGTGGCCAGCCAGTCCGGATCCAGGTCCGGCAGCTGGTCGTCGTAACCCGGGACGCCAAGGTAGGTGGCAGTCATCGGGTCGTGTGCGATTGCGGCGTCGAGGTAGCGATCGGCAACCTCGTCCACCGCCGTGGGTGTGCGTGCCTCGGTCATAACCAAGCACACTATGAGCGGTGGCGAACCGGGTCGATCCCTTTGCCCCGCGTATGCGGGCTGGGAGCGCCGCGCCGCGGGCGTAAGCGGGGATGCTGCGGCTCGCAATTCCTGATGCTGTGAGGCACGCGGGACCGCCCCAGGGCATCGCTAATGCTGATCACGAGCTGGCACTGATCGGCTCTTCCCCGCGGATGACCGGTTTGGCGGCCCTGGTCCGGTGGCCGGCGGGGAAAACCTGGTGGCTAGCCGGCTTTGCCCCGCTTCCGCGCGCCAGCAGCGCCTCTGCAGCGCGCATTCGCGGGGCAAAGGCGGTCGACGGCCCGGTCCTGCTGGTGGCCCGACGCGCGGATGTGGCGTGGGTCACTGAGACATTGCGTTACGAGTACGTACCGTCCGGGTTACCTACTCCTCACCTAGGTGGCGACGAAGGACGAAGGGGACGGGCGCATGCTCGCGTGCGAGAGGCACGGATCCGGCGAACCGCTGGTCCTCGTCCATGGAGTCACGCACCGCCGCCAGACCTGGTACCCGGTGCTCGACCTGCTTACCGAGCACCGCGAGGTGATCCTCGTCGACCTGCCCGGCCACGGCGAGTCACCCGAGCTGGTCCACGACGGCCGACCGGTCGAGGACGTGCTGCGCGACGAGTTCAAGGCATTCCTGGACGACCAGGGCCTGGACCGTCCGCATGTCGCAGGTAACTCCCTAGGCGGACGGATCGCCCTCGAGGCGGGCGCGAACGGCCACGCGCGCAGCGTCACCGCGCTCTCGCCGGCCGGGTTCTGGCGCACCGACGGCGCGTTCGCCTACACCCGCCGCATCTTCACCTCGGCCGCGGCGCTGGTGGAGCGGCTCGGTCCGCGTGCCGAGCACCTCGCGCAGAACCGCGCCGGACGCCAGTTGATGTACGGCGCCCTCATGTCGCACCCGATGCGGGTGTCCTGCGACCAGGCTCTGGGCGATATCCGCGGCTTCCGCTACGCCATCCCGGCGCTGCGCCGCCTGCTTGCCGCAGCAACCCCGTTCACCGGCGAGATCCCGCGCGGCGTGCCGGTGACCATCGCCTGGGCCGGGCGCGACCTGGTGCTGCCGCCGTGGCAGGCCGAGGTCGCCCGAGCCATGCTGCCCGACGCCGAGCACGTCACGATGCGCGGCGCCGGGCACGTCCCGATGTCGGATGACCCGAAATGCGTCGCCCGGATCCTGCTCAGGGGCAGCGCCCCGGTCGCCTCGGTCGCGCCGCTGACGCTTGTCGGCGGCACGGCAACCCGGCGCAAACGCGCCGCCACCGCCTGATCGGCGTCCCTAGACTGAGTCCGTGGCCGGACAGACGTTGCTCAACATCGGCATCGTCCTGCTCCTGATCGCCATCGAGGGCGTGTTCGTCGCCGCCGAGATCTCGCTGGTCTCGTTGCGTGAAGGCCAGATCCGCACGATGGCCGAGTCCAGTCGCCGCGGCGCGATGGTGCTGAAATTGACCAGCGACCCGAACCGGTTCCTCGCTGCCGTCCAGATCGGCGTCACGTCCACCGCACTGCTCTCCAGCGCATACGGCGCGGTGACCCTGTCCGACGAGGCCAAGCGGTTCCTCGTCCATCACGGCTGGGGCGAAGGGCTGGCGACCGCCACCGGGGTCATCGGCGTCACCCTGATCATCACCTTCATCACCCTCGTCGTCGGCGAGCTGGCGCCCAAGCGACTGGGCCTGCAGCGGCCGGAGGCGACTGCGAAGGTCTTCGCACCAGCACTGAACCGGCTGGCGGGGATCTTCCGCCCGGTGATCTGGCTGCTGTCGCGTTCCACCAACGGGCTCGTCCGCGTTCTCGGCGGCGACCCCAACGCCGGACGCGAACCGATCAGCCAGGAAGAGCTGCGCGGCCTGGTCGCGGCCCACGAGTCGCTGACGACCGACGAGCGGCGGCTCATCGACGATGTCTTCGCCGCCGGCGAGCGCTCCATCAGCGAGGTGATGGTGCCGCGGCCGGACGTGGTGTTCCTCGAAGGCGCGATGACGGTCAGCAAGGCCATCAAGCTCGCCGCCGACGCCCCGCACGAGCGGTATCCGGTCATCGGACGCGATCAGGACGACGTGCTCGGCTTCGTGCACATCCGCGACCTCATCCTGGGCGATCCGCGCTCCGGGCGCGACAAGACCGTCGGCAGTCTGGCCCGCGACATCAAGGCCATGCCGGGGACGAAGCGGGTGCTCATGGCGCTGTCGGAGATGCGCCGCGAAGGCCACCACCTCGCGATCGTGGTCGACGAGTACGGCGGCACCGACGGCATCGTGACCCTGGAAGACCTCGTCGAGGAAGTCATCGGCGACATCCGCGACGAGGGCGGCGTGCCTGCGCACGACGAGCCGCGCCGCTTCTCCGGCGGCATCGTCGAGCTCGACGGCAAGGAGAATCTGGACGAGGTCGAAGAGGTGACCGGCCTCGAGCTGCCCGAGGGCCCGTACGCAACGCTCGGCGGCTATCTGATGGCCGAGCTCGGCCGGCTGCCGCAGGAGCACGACCGGGTCTCGCAAGACGGCTTCCTGCTCGACGTCATCGAGGTGGACGGACGGCGCGTCGCGCGCGTGCGGGTGACGCCACCCGCGCCGGAGGGCGACGAGCCGGCGGATGCCAGAATCGACGATCGTGGCTGACAGTGCTCACAGTGCTCACGGGGACCGGCCCCGCGTGCTGTCGGGCATCCAGCCCACCGCCGACTCGTTCCATCTGGGCAATTACCTCGGCGCGGTCAAGCAATGGGTGGCGCTGCAGGACGACTACGAGGCGTTCTACTGCGTCGTCGACCTGCACGCGATCACACTCGACCCGCCCCCGCCCGCCGAACTGGCGCAGCGCACCCGGGTGTCGGCCGCGCAGCTGCTCGCGGCCGGGCTCGACCCGCAGCGCTGCGCGTTGTTCGTGCAGAGCCACGTGCCGGCACACCCGCAGCTGTCCTGGGTGCTGGAGTGCCTGGCCGGATTCGGCGAGGCCAGCCGGATGACCCAGTTCAAGGACAAGTCGTCACGCGGCGGGGCCGAGCACTACTCGGTCGGCCTGTTCACCTACCCCGTGCTGCAGGCCGCCGACATCCTGCTCTATCAGGCCGATCGGGTGCCGGTGGGTGAGGACCAGCGCCAGCATCTCGAGCTCACCCGCAACCTGGCCCAGCGCTTCAACGCCCGCTACGGCGACACCTTCACCGTCCCGGAGGCGTTCATCCCGAAGGGGACTGCCAAGGTGCTCGACCTGCAGGATCCGTCGGCCAAGATGTCGAAGTCGCTCGGCGACGCGGGCACGTTGAACCTGCTCGACGAGCCGTCCGCCCTCATCAAGAAGCTCAAGCGGGCAGTCACCGACATCGAGACCGCGGTGCGCTACGACCCGGTGGCCAAGCCCGGCGTCTCGAACCTGCTGGCCATCCTGGGCGCGGTCACCGATCGCTCGCCCGTGGACGTCGCGGGTGACTTCGCCGGCCAGGGTTACGGCGCGCTGAAGGTGGCGGCCGCCGATGCGGTGGTCGCGTTCGCCGAGCCGTTCGCCGCCCGAACCCGCGAGTTGCTGGCCGACCCGGCCGAGCTCGATCGCATCCTCGCCGCCGGCGCGGCGCGGGCGCGCGAAGCCGCCGAGCCGACGCTGCGCGCCGCCTTCGAGCGGGTCGGGTTCCTGCCGGGCGTGCCATCATGATCGAGATCGCCGGGCCGCTGGTCGGTGTCGCCATCGCGATTCCGCAGCCACATGCCGAGGTGCTCACGTCGTGGCGGCGCCGGGTCGGCGATCCGGCGGCCGACCTGGTCTTTCCGCACGTCACTCTGCTGCCGCCGACGCCGATCGTGGCGGCCGAGCTGCCCGACATCGAGAAGCACCTGGCCGAGGTGGCCCAGCACGGCCGTCCGTTCACGATGCACCTGGCCGGCACCGGGACGTTCCGTCCCACCACGCCGGTGGTCTTCGTCCAAGTGGCGCGCGGGGTGGGCGACTGCGAAGAACTCGAGGCAGCGATCCGCCGGGGTCCGCTGGAACGCGACCTCGAATACCCGTACCACCCGCACGTCACGATCGCGCAAGAGATCGACGACGCCGCGCTCGACGCGGCCTACGACGGGCTCTCCGGATTCGTCGCACGGTTCCCGGTCGAGGGGTTCGTGCTGTTCTCCCGCGACGAGGACGACAGCTGGCACTGGCGCTCGGAGTTCCCTCTCGTCGGGTGAACCCGCGGCGTTGTGGGTAGTCCTTGCAGGTGAGTGGCCTGCGCGAGAGACAGTGGTTCAAGGACGTTCTCGCGGCATGGGAGCGGCTGCAGGTCACCAACGGCAACCTCTACGCCGCCGCGATCACCTACTTCACGCTGCTCGCCCTGTTCCCGCTGCTGCTGCTCGCCGCCTCGATCGCAGGTTTCGTCCTGCACGCCAACCCGGACAGTCTGCAGACCCTGTTCGACAAGCTGTCGCGCAACGCGCCCGGCCAGGTCGGCGCGACGCTGCACGACTCGATCGTCGCGGCGATCAACGCGCGGACGAGCCTGGGCGTCATCGGTCTGGCCGGCGTGCTGCTCACCGGGCTCGGCTGGATCGCCAACCTGCGGGCGGCGACCGACGCGGTCTGGGAACGCGAGCCGACGAAGGAGAACCCGGTCAAGCAGCGGGTGGTGAACCTGGGCATCCTGGCCGGGCTCGGCCTGGGCGGGTTGGTGTCACTCGGGCTGACTGCGGCGTGGTCGGCGTTCGCGTCCGACATCCTGGGTTGGCTCGGCTTGGACGACATCACCGGCATGGGCACCCTGCTCGGATTCGCCGGCATCATCGTGGCCGGATGCGGCGACGTGGTGATCTTCTTTCTCGTCCTGACTCGGTTGCCGCATGCGGAGGTCCCGTCGCGGCATGCGCTGCGCGGGGCGATCCTGGCAGCGGTCGGGTTCGAGGTGTTGAAGATCGTCGGGACGTTCACGGTCGCGCTGTCGGCAGGTAGTGCGACGGCCGGTCCGTTCGCCGGGCTGCTGGCGGTGTTGATCTGGGTGCAGCTGGTCGCGCGGTGGGTGCTGTTCTGCACGGCGTGGACGGCCGAGCTGAGCCTGCGCCGCACGGCGGCAAAGCCCGCCTTGCCGCCGGTCGCGATGCCGGCCGAGCCGCCGCCCGCGTTGTCACCGGTGGCGGTCGGCGCGGGCCTGGTCGGCGCCGGCGCGATTGCCGGGGCCGCGGTCACGGCCTACACGCTGCGACACGGCCAGGAATGAAGCTGCCTATGCTCGTCGGGTGTACGTGCCTGACCACTTCGCTCCGGCCTCCGACGACGCGGTGGCCGAACTGCTGCGCCGGCGCGGTGCCGGCGACCTGATCACGCCGACCGCGCACGGGCTGCAGGCCACCTTCCTGCCGCTGTTGCACGAGCCTGGCCCCGATGGCGGATTCGGTGTGCTGCGCGGCCACGTCGCGCGCAACAACCCGCAGTGGCGCGAGCCGGCTACCGGTCCCGCGCTGGTGATCATCCGGGGCCCGGACGGTTACATCTCGCCGACCTGGTATGCGACCAAGGCCGAGCACGGCCGGGTCGTGCCGACCTGGAACTACATCACCGCGCACATCACCGGCGAGTTCGTCGTGCACGACGACGTGGCGTGGGTCGAGCAGATGGTGCGCGACCTGACCGAGGTGCACGAGCAGGGCTTCGACCCGCCGTGGCGCGTCGACGATGCACCGCCGAAGTACATCGCGGGCCAGCTGCGGGCCATCGTCGGTGTCGAGGTACACATCACCGCGATCGAGGCCAAGTTCAAGCTCAGCCAGAACCGGTCGAGTGCCGACATCGACGGCGCGATCGCCGGCCTGGGCGATACCGAACTCGCCGACGAGATGCGCGCGGCCCGTCCCAGCTAGGTCATGGCGAGGAGAGGTCGGCGTTGAGCGTGTCGAAACGCTCGAGCCGGCGGCGCAACGGGCTGCCGGTGCGCTCCACCGCGCCGAGCACGAGGGCCTCGACGATCGCCAGCGCGGGCGTGAGCGTGATGAACGGGGCCGGCCCCTCCACCGAGGAGGTGAGCAACACGGTGGCCGAAGCCGCGAGCGGGCTCAAGTACGTATCGGTCATCAACACCACCGACGCTCCGGCGGTGGCGACGCCGCGTCCGAACTCGATGACCTCGTCGTCGTAGCGGCGGTAGTCGAACACGACCACGACCGATTCCGGGCCGACGTCGAGCAGCGTCGCCGCACGCACCGCACGCTCGGCTTCGACGAAGCGCACGTCGGGGCGCAACAGCGCGAGCGAGCGGGCCAGGTAGAGCGCGTGCACCGACGAGACCCGCCCACCGGTGATCCTTACCGGACGGTGCGGATCGACCAGCAGGCTCACCGCGGCGTCGAATTCGACCGCGTCGATGCTGACCAGGCTCTCGCTCACCGCGGCGCTGACGCTTCGCTCGAATCGTCGCAGCAGCGGGCTCGCCTGCCGCGCGCCGTCCGCGCTCGGATAGCGCTGCACCGGCCCGGCGTTGCGCGCGGACAGCTCGGCCCGCAACCGCGACTGCAGTTCGGCGTAGCCGGCGAAGCCAAGCTTGGCGACCAGGCGCACCACCGTCGGCCCGCTGACGCCGGCGCGTTCGGCCAGCGCGGCGACCGACTGCAGCCCCGCGGCGGGATAGTCGGCCAGCAACGTCTGGGCCACCCGCAACTCGGCCGGCGTCAACTGTCCTCGTCCGCCGCGCATCACTTCGGCGACGGTCTGCGGCCGGCGCGGGCGCTGCCGGCGTGCGGCAGCCATCGAGTCAGTACTTCCAACGGGCCGCGGCGACGATGTCCTCCGGGCTCGCGTCGGCGAACCGCTCCACCTCGGCGCGACGCAGGTCGACGATCGTGGTGCTCAGCTCGGGACCCAGTGCGGTGGCCAGCACGTGATCGGCTTCGAAGGCATCGGTGGCCGCGCGCAGGCTGGTGGGCAGCGCGACCACGCCGTGTGCGCCCCACTCGTCCTCGGCCAGCGAAGCGGGGTCGACGTTCACCGGGTCGGGCAGCGGTGCCTGCTCGGCCAGGCCGGCAAGCCCGGTCGCGATGAGTCCGGCGACGACGAGGTAGGGGTTGGCCGCCAGATCGAAGGCCTTCACCTCGAGGTTGGCCGCGTCGGGGTTGCCCGGCGATCCGGTGACCAGCCGCAACGCGGCCTCACGGTTCTCCAGCCCCCACACCTGGAACGCACCGGCCCAGTGGCTCGGGATGAGCCGCAGGTAACTGGCCGGCGACGGTGCACCGATGGCAAGCAGGGCCGGCAGATGATGCAGGACGCCGGCGCTGAACGATTCGGCGTCGGGTGTCATGCCGTAGCGGCCGCCGCCCCCGCTGAAGATGTTGGAGCCGTCGCGCCACAACGACAGGTGGACGTGCCCGCCGTTGCCGACGCCCTCGGCAAGCACCTTCGGCGAGAACGACGCGCGCAACCCGTGCCGCACGCTCAGCGCGCGGATCGTCTCGCGCACGAGAACCATCGTGTCAGCCGCGCCGACGGGATCCTCGGCCGCGACGGACAGTTCGTACTGGCCAGAGCCGTACTCCGGATGGATCTGATCGACCGAAACGCCTTGCTGCTCAAGGGCGATCAGCAAATCGCGCAGGTACTCCGACCGCTCGACGACGCGGGTGTACCCGTACGCCGGCCCGAGCGCCGCCGGGGTGAACTCGGGCTCGGTGGTCGACAGCGTCCACTCGATCTCGAATGCCATCCGCGCGGTGTAGCCGGCGTCGGCCAGTGCGACCACTGCGGCCAGGGCCCGGCCGCGCTGATCCTGCGGGTGCAGGTCGCCGTCCTGCTGATAGCGGACGGCCGGGGCCCAGGCCCAACCCGGTTGCTCGGCGAGCACCGTGAGCCGTCCGAGATCTGGGTGCAGTCGCAGGTCGCCGATCGGACCGCCCGCGACGCGACCCGAAACGATGGCATCGTCGGGCAGGAAGGCATCGAAGACGGGAGAAGCTCCGATGCCCCATGCGGCCGCAGCCTCCAGCCGGGTCAGCGGGACGGCCTTCACCCGGGTGAGGCCACTGTTGTCGATCCACGTCACCGCGACGCCGACCACGCCGCGTCCAGCGAGGTCTTCGCGCATGCTGCGCGCCGTATCTGCCTGGGTCTGGCGCTCGCGTTCGTCCACGTCTCGGGATGTTACGGCTGATGAAACGTTTGTTACAGACGTTCATGCCTCTTTTCTTTTCGATTCAGTCACGGCACACTTTGCAGCGGACCAGCGAGTGCTCTGCGGCGATGGAGGACGAGATGGCAACGCAGACGAACGTCCCGACGGGAACGGTTCCGCAGAGTTCGCTGCGGCGGAATCTGTCGGTGTGGCAGGCGATCGGCCTGTCCATCGCACTGATGGCGCCCAGTATGGCCGCCAACATCAATCCGCAGGGCATGGTGGGACCGGTGGGCCGGGCCGTCCCACTGGCCTTCCTGCTCGCCGCGATCGGCGTGCTGCTCGTCTCCTACGGCTTCGTGCGGCTGTGCCAGTACTACCAGCACTCCGGCTCGGTGTACGCGTTCGTCGGGGCGACCCTCGGGCCGCGCACGGGTGCGGTGTCGGGGCTGGCGTTGTTCGCGACGTACACGTTCTACGGCGTGGTGACGTCGTGCGCGTCCGGCTGGCTGGGCATGGCCTTCCTGGACGAGGTCGGGATCGTGCACAATCCCGAGTCGTGGGTGGGCTTTCTGATCGCGGGGATCTCGCTGCTGCTCTCGCTGTGGCTCACCGTGATGCCTGCCAAGCGCGGCACCACGACGCTGCTCATCATCGAGGGTCTGACCGTCGCGCTGATCGTCGTGGTATCTGCGGTGGTGCTCGTGCGCCTCATCGCGCACTCGGCGCCGCACAACGGCAATCAGCACTTCACGCTCAGTGTGTTCAGCGTCCCGCACGGCACGGACACGTCGACGCTCTTCCTCGGCATCGTGTTCGGCTTCCTCTCGTTTGCCGGCTTCGAGGCCGCATCGACCCTGGGTGAGGAAACCGCTCGGCCGCATCGCGACATCCCGCGCGCGATCCTTGGCACGGCGATCTTCGGCGGCATCTACTTCACGGTGGTGACCGCGATCGAGATGATGGGCTTCGGCACCGGATCGAAGGGCGTGGCTGCGTTTGCTGGTTCCGGGTCGCTCGTTGGTGATCTTGGACGTTCCTACGTAGGGGACTGGGTCGGGGACATGATCAGCCTCGGCGCGACCATCAGCGCCTTCGGGTGTTGCCTGGCGTGCATGGTCGGCGCCGCGCGTTTGCTGTTCGCGATGAATCGCGACCTGCACGGCGAGCGCGGGCTCTCGGTGGTGACCCGGCAAGGAACGCCGGCGCGAAGCGCTCTCGTTGTGTTGGTCTTGATGGGCGGCATCATCGCGCTCATGCATTACGCGTTCGGTGCGGACACGTTCGCGGCGTTCCTGTGGTCAGGAACGATCGGCACGCTCATCCTGCTCGTCGCCTACGGACTCACCACGGTCGGCGCCATCCGGTTGCTGTTCTTCCAGCGCAAGATGCCGGTGCCGGTGTGGCAGATCATCATCCCGATCGCGGCGCTCGTCGTGCTCGGCTACACGATCTACCGCAACGTGTGGCCGTACCCGGCCATGCACGGTGAAAAGAACGCTGAGAACCCAGCGTTCTGGTTCCCGATCGTCGCGGGCGGCTGGATCGCGTTGTGCATCCTCGCGGTCATCTTCGCCGGTCGGGCTGCGGCACAGCTCGGCCGTAGCCTCGCGGCCGAGGAGGGGTTCATGACCGATCAATCCGATCGCGCGGTGCAATCCCGAGTGTGAACGGTGTAGTTGACGGGCTGCCGCTGATCGATCACCACTGCCACGGCGTCGTTCGTGACGACCTGAGCCGTGCCGGCTTCGAGGCGATGCTCACCGAGGCCGATGCGTCCGGACCGCTGCATGGTTCGCTGTTCGACACCCAGATCGGCATGGGCGCGCGGGCGATCTGTGCACCGCTGCTCGAGCTGGAGCGGTTCGCCGCGGCTGATGACTACCTCGCGCGCCGTGCCGATCTCGGCTGGGACGAGGTAACCCGGCGGATGCTCGCCGGCACCGGCATCGCGCACTATCTCGTCGACACGGGCTTCCTCGCCGACGCGCTCACCACGCCGCGCGAGCTCGCGGCATACACCGGCGCCCGAGCGAGTGAGATCGTCCGGCTGGAGACCGTGGCCGAAGAGGTGCTCGCGCGAAGCGAGCCCGTTGGCTTCGCAGCGGCGGTCCGTGTCGCGCTGCACGAACGCGCCGTGACAGCAGTGGGATTCAAGTCGGTGGCTGCCTACCGGGTCGGTCTTGACCTCGATCCGGAGCGACCGTCCGACGCGGAGGTGGATGCCGCGGCAGTCGAGGTGCTCCGTAATGGGACTGCCGCTCGGATCGCGCACCCGACGCTTACCCGGTTCCTTATCTGGGCCGCGCTCGACTTCGGACTGCCGCTGCAGTTTCATGTCGCCTACGGCGACTCTGACGTCGATCTCGCTCGGTGCGATCCGTTGCTGCTGACCCCGTTCCTGCGCGCGTCGTCCGGGCTCGGAGTGCCGGTGATGCTGCTGCACAACTACCCATTCCAACGCTCGGCCGGGTACCTGGCGCAGGTGTTTGATCACGTCTTCGTCGATGTCGGCCTCACCTTGCACAACGTCGGCGTGCGCGCCGATGCCGTTCTTGCCGAACTGCTCGAGTTGGCGCCGTTCGGCTCCGTCCTGTTCTCGAGCGACGGGTTCGGGTTGCCGGAGATCTATGCAGTCAACACGACGCTGTTCCGCCGCGCGCTGACCGCCTTCCTCGATGACGGCATTGCGCGCGAGTACTGGTCAACCGCCGACGCGGAGCGAGTCGCGGTGATGATCTGCTCGGGCAATGCCGAGCGCGCTTACCGGCTGGGTGCGTCATGATGTCGGACGACGGATCGCTGGCCAAGCGGCTCGCCGAGGCGCTCGAGGACGAGCTGCCCGCCGCGATCGAGTTGCGGCACCTGTTGCATGCCGATCCGCGATTGTCCGGTGACGAGGCTGATACCGCCGGAACTGTCGTTGCCGCGCTGAACTTCGGTGCAGGTACCGAAGTGGCGGGCACCGGCCGGATCGTGCGCGTCGGCGGCGGCGGCCCTGCGGTGGCCCTACGAGCCGAACTCGACGCGCTGCCGATCGTCGAGACGAGCGACGTGCCGTGGAGTTCTCGCGGGGCCGCGATGCACGCCTGCGGGCACGACGTGCACCTGGCAGCGATCGTCGCGGCCGTGCGGGCGATCCACGCGTGCGGCCTGCCCGTCGCCGCGATCCTGCAGCCACGTGAGGAGGGGGCGCCGTCGGGCGCGCACGATGTGGTCGACTCCGGTGCGTTGCTGAGCTTCGACATCACCGCTGTGATCGGTGCCCATGTGCAGCCGCGGCTGGCCGCCGGGACGATGGCCGTGACGCCCGGCCTGGTGAACGCATCGGTCGACGAGTTCGAGATCGTCATGCACGGCCGGGTCGGGCATGCCGGCTATCCGCATACCATTGTCGATCCCGTGGTCGGGCTGGCGGCGACGATCGTGAACCTGCAGCAGATCCCGGCGCGCAGGGTCGATCCGGTCGCCGGCGCCGTCTGCATGGTTACCGAGGTCCATGCGGGCACGTCGACGAACGTGGTGCCCGCCGAGGCGCGCGCTCGCGGCACGTTGCGGTTGATGCGCGACGCCGACCGCAGCGCCATGGCGGTTGCGTTGACCTCGATTGTCGAGCACACCGCTGCCGCCTACGGCTGCACGGCAAGCGTTCGGATCGTCGACGGCGAGCCTTCGCTGCGCAACGACTCGGGACTCGCTGCGGCAACCGCGGAGCTGCTCACGGCAGGCGGCTATCCGCTCGTGACCGACTTCCGCTCGTTCGGTGCCGATGACTTCGCCTATTACTGCCGTGCCGTGCCGTGCCTGATGATTTTCGTCGGCGTGGAGGGGCCGGGCTTGCACGATCCGCTGTTCGTGCCGTCAGACGATGCGATCCGTACCGTCGCGCACGCCCTGCTCGCCGGCTATGTCGCTGCGCTGGCCCGGTGAGGTGCGCTCTCGGGGTCGAATTGGCAGGCTGGGCTCGTCCATACCGATATTGACGTCGATCATCGGGAGTCCCTATGCGCGCTTTCGTCCTGCCCGTCCTCGCCGCCGCGACGATCACCGCCGCGTGCGTCGGCGTCGGCTGGTCGGCACCGCCACAGGAGAGCGCGGCTTCCGCAGGCGCGCGGCACGAGGCGCACCGCTCGATGTACCTGCGGGTCGGCCCGTCGCAACGTTGCCAGGGAGACAGCTGCGGCGTGGGAGTCGTTCAGGCGCGTTTGTCGCTGCCGGACACCGGGCCGTACAAGGTGATCATCACCGAGACGTTCCAATACCGCACGAAAGGCGCGGCGAAGTTCGGCACCAGCATCGGGATAGCTCATGGCAACCACCCGTCGACGACACCG
>DASRSG010000145.1:0-17992 GCA_035656595.1 Jatrophihabitantaceae bacterium
CTCGGCAGCCGTGGTCGATGCGAGCCTGTCCGGACTGAGGGTGGCGGTCTCGTCCGATCTCGGCATGGCCGAGGTCGACCCGGACGTGCGAGCGGTGTTCGAGTCGGCTATTGCCGGGCTCGGTGTCGACCTGACTGAGACGCACCCGATGCCGGTCGAGCCGACCGCGCTGTGGGACCGCATCGCACTGCCGGAGGGGTACGCGTCCGAGGGGCCGATCGTGGCGGCGCATCCTGAGCTCGTCGGTGCCGACGCCACCGCGATCGTGCTCGAGGGCGCCTCAGTGTCGGCGCGGGACTACCTCGACGCGCAGCACGAGCGAGCCGCATACCTGCAGATATGGGACGAGTTCTTCTCCGACTTCGACGTGCTGCTGACGCCGACGATGCCGGTGACCGCGTTCGAGGTGGGCCGGCTCGCGCCCGCGACCATCAACGGCAGGCCGGTGCCGCCGTCCTTCGATGCCTGGTGCGCGCTGTCGCTGCCGGCCAACCTCGCCGGATTGCCAGCGGCGAGCATTCCGATCGGAACCGGCGACGACGGATTGCCGATCGGGCTGCAGATCATGGCGCGGAGATGGGGGGATGCCACCGTCCTGCGTGCTGCGGCTGCCATCGCGGGTTAACCCTGCCGTCATCTTGGGCGCGCACCAGTTTGAGCGGAGCGGAAATAAATTCCGCTGGCGTCGTGCTGGGACGCTTAAGCAGCGAGCCGCACCGATGCGGCTCGTTCAAGATGTAGAGGACGGATTTCGTGAGTACTACGGCCAGTCCATCGGTCGATCTGGACAAAATCTCAGGGTCCGCCAACAGCACCGATTCGCGGCGTTGGCTTGCCCTCACCGTGATCGCGATCGCACAGCTCATGGTCGTGCTCGATGCCTCGATCGTGACCATCGCGCTGCCGCGCGCACAAGCGGATCTCGGTATTTCCGACGCCGACCGGCAGTGGATCATCACCGCATACACGCTCGCGTTCGGCGGGCTGCTGTTGCTCGGTGGCCGGATCGCCGACTTCGTGGGACGCAAGCGGATCTTCCTGATCGGCCTGCTCGGCTTCGCCGCGGCATCTGCGCTCGGCGGCGCCGCTCAGAACGAGGCGATGCTGTTTGGCGCTCGGGCATTGCAGGGCGCGTTCGCCGCGCTGCTTGCGCCCGCTGCACTGTCGTTGATCACGGTGACGTTCACCGCTCCGCGCGAGCGGGCCAAGGCCTTCGGCGTGTACGGCGCGATCTCCGGTGGTGGCGCCGCCATCGGCCTGATCCTCGGCGGCGTCCTCACCGAATACGCCAGCTGGCGGTGGTGCTTGTTCGTCAACGTCCCGATCGCCATCGCTGCTGCACTAGCCGCGCTGCCGACCGTGCATGAGAGCCGCGCAGAGGGCGATCGGCACTATGACGTCCCTGGCGCAGTTCTCGTAACCGGCGGCCTGGTCGCCCTGGTGTACGGATTCACCGAAGCTGCGAAGCCCGGCGTCGGCTGGCTGTCAGTGCAGACGCTGACCCTGCTCGCCGTTGCCGCCGTGCTGCTCATCGGGTTCGTCATGGTCGAGCGGCGCACCGCGCACCCGCTGCTGCCCCTGCCGATCGTGACCGACCGCAACCGCGGCGGCTCGTTCCTTGCCTCGCTGCTGGTTGGTGCCGGGCTGTTCGCCATGTTCCTGTTCCTGACCTACTACTTCCAGATCAACCTCGGGTACAGCCCGTTGAAGTCCGGCTTCGCGTTCCTGCCGTTCAGCCTCGGCATCATTGCTACGGCGGGTGTGGCGTCAGCGTTGCTACCACGCACGGGCGCGAAGCCGCTGATGGTGTCGGGCTTGGCGCTGGCCACAGCGGGGTTGTTCTATCTCACCCAACTCGGCACCGACTCGAGCTGGCTCACCCACGTGCTGCCGGCCGAGATCGTGATGAGTGTCGGCATGGCGTTGGTCTTCGTGCCGCTGTCGAGCCTGGCGCTGTTCGGCATCGCACCGCGCGACGCGGGCGTGGCCAGCGCGCTGCTGAACACAACACAGCAGGTCGGCGGCTCGCTCGGCACGGCACTGCTCAACACGCTCTACGCGAGCGCAGTGACCGGTTACCTGACCTCGCACAGCGCGGGGTCGGCGGGCAAGACCGCGCTCCAGCTCGAGGCGTACCTGCACGGCTACCGGGTGGCATTCGTCATCGGCGGTTTTCTGCTAGCGGCGGCGCTGCTGGTCGTGGTGCTGGCCGTCAACGCCAAGCGCGACGATGCCGTCGCGCCGCAACTGGAAGAGGTCGTGCCGGTACCAGCCTGACCGACGCCCGCCCGTCCCGTCTGACAGTGGTCAGACGGGACGGGCGGCGCGCGAGCGAAGCATCAGCCGAAGCGCACGGTGAGCTTCGCCGTTACGGCCTTCCCGGTCTTCGCGAGCACCTCGTGGCCGCGCGCGGTTTGCACGACGTGGTAGGCCACGTGGTGCCCGTTGAGGCTGACCGACTTCACGTGCTTGCCCGCGGGCAGCACGGCGCCGATCGTCAGCGTGGCGTGGACGGCGCGATGCACCGTGGTGGCGAGCACGCCGTGGCCGCGCGACGCGGCGACGTCGATGTGCCCGGGACCGAGCCGGATGTTGTCACCGGCCACGCTCGGCTGGCCCTGCGGAACATCGGGCACCACCAGCAGGTCGCCATTGCCCATGTCCGGCGCAACACCAAGGTCGTAATGCACGACCGGCCACAGCACGCCGTAGGTCCCCCACGTCTGCAAGCCGCTGGAACGTTCGGTGAACTTCTTGTCGATGTTCGCACCGAAGTCAGGCAGCGGGGACGGTGCGATCTCGGGCATGTCACCAGGAATCTCGGCCACCTTCGAGGAGACCTGCACGCGCGCGTTGTCGTCGGAGTAACGGCTCGCTTGCGAGCGACCCAACGCCGCCTCCGCGACGGCGGCGATCGATGTCGTCAGAGTGAAGATCTCGCGGTCCGCTGGCGCGGCGGACGTTGTCGTGTCGCAGGTCGGCGGGGTATTGCCGCGATCGTCGGACGACCTGCCGGTACCGGTGTGGTAGAGCCCGTTCGTCCCGGTGAAACAGCTCCGTTCGTGCTGCTGCAGGGTCGTGCGCGCGTGTGCCAACGACGCCAGCGGACGGGCCGGCAGGCCACCAGAGGCGGGCAGTTCGGCTTCAACCGGCGTCAGCCCGATCCAGTAGCGCTGGAACAGCTTGGCGTTGCTCGGATTGCGCAGCGAGTCGGCGTAGGACTTCGCGGTCTTGCCGAACCACCACGCCTTCTCGAATCCGCTCTGCAGGTGCGCCGCTTTCGCGCGCGCCCATTTCAGGGTCGCGGTGTCGTGCTTGCTGGCCGCCATGTCGGCGAGGTCGAGCAGCCCACGGATCGCGTACACGGTGTTGTCGAGCTTCTCGTCACCCATACCGGTGCGTTCGACGTTGCCGGCGCCTTCCAGCCAGCCGTCATGGTCGGTGTCGAGGTGTTTGAAGACGTACTTCATGTTGCGCACGGTGAAGTCGTACATCTCGTTGCGGAACTTGTTGTCGCCCGTCCACCGCCAGACCAGCGCGACTGCACTGGGGAACTTCACCGTTTCATCGGTGTTGCCGTCGTCGCTGTTCGCGCCGAAGTACACCGAGCCGTCCGGCACCGTTTCGTGAACCACCTTGCCGCTGTTGTTGTTCACCTTCTTGCTGATCTGCATGAGCGTGCGCAGGTGATCTTCGATCGCGTCGAACTGGCCCGAGGCGACCGCCGCGAAGGCGGTGTACTCGCCATCGGTGCCGAAGATCCACGGATAGTCGGGCCAGCCGGCACCGATCCACTTGGCGTCCTTGAGCGTGCCGATCGGCGCCGGGTACTTGGTGCCCGCGTTGGTCACCCGCAGTTGCAGATCTTGGGCCTCCTGCCGGGCATCGGCGATGTTCTGCTTGCTCCACATCACGCTGCGGGCGAGCTGCGGGTCACCGGGCATCCGGACGACGGTGTGGGAGTTGATCGCGTGCCGCGAGGCGACCTTGGTGCGCAGCAACTCGGCCGGATCGCTCAGCACGCTGTGCTGCACCGCCTGGGCAGCGGCGAGGTTATTGTCCGAGCCGCCCACCGAGAACCAGATCGTGCGGCTGCCTGCCGGCACGCTGACCTGGTAGGTCAGCTCACCGCCGGTGCCCTTGCCGTATGCGGTGTCGTCGCACCGGTCGGGCTGCGGGTCGGTGGAGTCGGACGGCGGGCACACCACGTCCTCGGACTGCGGCCCGCGGAAGTTCGCGCCCAGCTGGTGCGAGGTCGGCGTCAGCGTTGATCCGACGACGGCCGCCCAGTCATGCGCCGGCGAGTTCGCGATGGCCGGCGTGCCCTGATCGCGGAACACGAGCGTCTTGCCGAGGAACGAACCGGTGTCGGCCAGGTTGGCCTGCAGTTGGTTCGGTGTCGACTCGCCCCACGGATACACCGACATCAGTTCCGAGTGCGCGTCCATGGTCAATGTGATGTTTTGCGCGGCCTTGCTCGTCAAAGTGAGCCCGATCAGCCCGGCGCGCTCGCCGTCGGGCGCGAAGTCGGTGCGTTGGATCTGCACGCCGTCCTGGGTGCCCAGGTTCATCCGCGCGTAGCCCCAGCCGTTCGAGTACTTGTTCGCGGAGAGCCAGGTGCCGTTGACGCCGAACCACACTCCGTCCAGGAGTTTGATCGGCATGCTCCAGAAACCGCCCATCTCACCGCGGGTGTGGAAACCTTCCGCGGGGTACGAACCGTCCTCTGCGCCCGCTTCGTAGAAACGGGTGCCGATCACGAAGGATCGCCGGTCTGCCAGGCGCGATGTCGCGCTGAGCTCAACGGTCTTAGCCAACGCTGCGGAGTGGGATTTCGGAACGCCGCCGGCCTGCTGCGGGGCGGTCAGCCCCAGCGCCAACCCGGCTCCGATGGATACAAAAAGGGACACCGTACGCAACCGGCTCACCGGGGACCTCCTAGTCCGCTTGGTACCGATCCTGCTGATCGCGGAGGCCGCACGCAAACATCCGATTAGAACGACCGGTCAGAAGACGGTATAACCACCGTCGATGATGAGCACCGAACCGGTCACGAAGCTGGACGCGTCGCTGGCCAGATACACGATGGCTGGGCCCAGCTCGTCCGGGGTCGCGTAGCGCTGTTGCGGGCTGTCCTCGATCCAATGCCGGCGGAATTGCGGATCATCGACCGGCGACATATCGGTCTTGATGTAACCCGGCGCCAGCGCGTTCACACGAACACCGGCCGGCGCCCACTCGGCGGCCAGGCTGCGGGTGAGGTGATGCACCGCGGCCTTCGACGCGTTGTACGCCGGCTGCCATTGCGGCCGGTTGACGATCTGACCGGACATCGAGCCGATGTTGATGATGCTGCCGCTGCCGCGCGCCACCATGTGCTTGCCGAACACCTGGCTGCACATCCAGACCGCGTCGAGGTTGACGTCCATCACTTCGCGCCACTGCTCGTCGGTGACCTCGAGGGCGGGACGATGGATGCAGTAGCCCGCGTTGTTGACGAGCACGTCGATCGCGCCGAACTCGGCGAGGGCATGGTCGCGGATGCGCTCGATACCGTCCCTGCAGGTGATGTCGGCAAGCACCGTGATTGAACGCTTGCCCAGCGTGGCCAGCTCTACCTCTACCTCTGCCGCCGCCTGCGCGTCACGTCCGCCGATGACGACGTTCGCCCCGGCCTCGGCCAGCGCTCGGGCGAAGGCGCGGCCGAGCCCGCGCGTTGCGCCGGTGACCACCGCGGTGCGCCCGGTGAGGTCGAATCTGTCGAGCACGCTCATGGCATGTCTCGCTTCGCTCGATCTGCCCGATGCCTTTGACTCGCTTCGCGAGGGTCGCTCATAGGCTTACAGGGTAGAGCCGCGCCGCGCGCAGCTTGACGAGGACGACCGCGATCGCAGCGATCATGGGGGCCAAGCCGCACACCGCCATACCCACCCGGGGGCCGAACGAGTTCGTGACGGCACCGATGATCGGTGCGCCAACGGGTGTGCCGCCGGCGAAGACGAGCATGTACAAGCCCATGACACGGCCCCGCATGGCCGGCTCCACCCACATCTGCACCGAGGAGTTCGCGATCGCTTGGAAGGCCACGTTGGTCAGCCCCATCAGCAGCAGCAGCGCGAGAAAGGCAGCGAGATCTGGCGCGGCGGCGGCGCAGACCTGGGCGAGCCCGAACAAGGCGGCGGTCAAGACGATCAACCGAAGCCGGGTGTGCATGCCTGCGGCAGCAAGCAGAGCGCCGCACACCGATCCGATCGCCAGCGCGATGTTGAACACGGCGTACTTGCCCGCGCCACCGTGGAAGGTCGTGCTGGCCATGGCGGTGAGGACGACGGGGTAGTTCAGGCCCAATGTGCCGACGACACCGACGAGCAGGATCGCGCACGCCACGCGCGGGCGCGCCCGCACGTACCGGAGCGCCGCGCGGACAGCGTCGGCCTCGCGAGGCGCCGGAACGGCCGGCCTTAGGTCGGTGCCGCGAAGCCGCAGAAGCCCGACCGTCGGTCCCAAGTAACACAACGCATTCGCCGCAAAGGCCCATCCGGTGCCGGCTGTCTCGATCAGCAGCCCAGCCAGCGCCGGGCCGACCAGCCGCGTGCTCTGGAATACCGCGGCGTTCAGCGAGACCGCACCGCGCAACTGCTGCGGCGAGACCACCTCCGAGACGAACGCCTGCCTGGTCGGTGCATCGACGACAAACACCAGCCCGCTGAGCAGCGCGAACGCGTACACCTGAGTCACGTTGATCTCGGCGCTGATCGTGAGCGCTGCGAGGGTCGCCGCGAGAACGGCATTCGCCGACTGCGTCGCGAGCAGCACGCGCCGCTTCGGCAGCCGGTCGGCGAGCAGTCCACCGTGCACACCGAGCAGCAGTATCGGAAGGAACTGGAATGCCATGGTGAGGCCGACGGCCGTAGCGCTGTTGGTGAGACGGAGCACGAGCCAGTCCTGCGCGATGCTCTGCATCCACGTGCCCGCGTTCGCGAGGCTCTGGCCGAGCAGGTAGATCCGGTAGCCGCGCGACCGCAGTGCGGCGAAGCAGCTGTCTTCAGGTATTGCGGACGGACTGAACTTGCCGACGGCCGTGGCCGTGATCACTGGTGAGCCTCCGGACTGGGTGACCCGACCAGTCTTTCGCGCAAGTCGTCGCATAGTGAAGGTCTATAGCCTGACAAACAGTTATTGTGATTCGTTATGGCCGCCTACGATCCGGATCTACTCGCGACGCTGCTCGCCGTCGAGCAGACCGGCAGCTTCACTCAGGCCGCAGCCCGTCTCGGCATCCGGCAACCAACCGTCAGTCAGCACGTCCGCCGACTCGAAGAGAAGACCGGCCGGCTGCTCGTGCTGCGCGATACGCACTCGGTGTCATTGACCGCTGACGGCGAGGCGATGGCCGGCTTCGCGCGGACGATCCTCGGCGCGCACGAGGACGCGGCGTCCTACTTCAACGGCACCCGACCGCGAGGCCGGCTTCGAATAGGTATGTCTGACGATCTTGCCCTTACCAGCCTGCCGCAGATCCTGCGCGACTTCAGACGCAACAACCCGCTTGTCGACTTCGATCTCACCGTCGACCAGAGCGGCTTGCTCCATCGACGCCTGGAGGAGGACAAGCTCGACGTGTTCATCGGCAAGCGACCGCGCGGCGAGGAGCGCGGCCGGCTGGTCAAGCGCGATCGGCTGGTCTGGGTGGGCACGCCCAACACGAGGCTTGATCTCACCAAACCGGTGCCGCTGGTGATCTATCCGGCGCCGAGCGTGTCTCGCAGTGAGATCCACCGCGCGCTGTCGCGCGCCAAGCTGCCTTATCGCAGCGCCTGCGTCTGCCGCGGGGTGAACGGCCTGATTGCGGCGGTGGCCGCCGGCATCGGCGTCTCTGCGCTCGCCGCCAGCCTCGTTCCGGCGCAACTCACGGCACTCGGTCCGGCGCACCGCCTGCCTGAGCTGGGCAGCATCGATCTGCTGCTGCTCACCAATCCCCGGACCGAGCGACGACCGGCCGTTCGCGCGTTGACCACGACAGTGCTGGCCAGCGGATCCCGCACCCTCACCCACTGACGGGTCGGCAGCCTCGAACGCCTGCTCAGCTTTGCCCCGCTTGGGCACGCAAATCCGCCCGCGCAGCGTGCATACGCGGGGCAATGTGGGCCTAGACGTGGCTACGCGGGGCAAAGCCGGCCGGTCAGGCGTCCAGAGCGGCGATGATCTTGGGACGGAGCTCGTCCGCGTCGATCACCGCGTCGACCGAGCCGACCTCGACCGCGCGATGGATGCTGTGGATCCGATCGAACTCGGCAGCGACCTCGCCGAGCTTCTCGGACCGCACGGCCGTGCGCATCTCGGTCAGCTCGGCAGCGATCGGTGCACGCGCAGCCTCGGCGGCCGACCGCAGTCGTCGCTCGAGCGTGCGCACGCGCTCATCGGCCGCCGTCCGCGCGTTGACCTCGCCGGCGAACACTACCGCCGCCGCGGGCGCACCGCCGATCACCGACGCGAACGAGCCCTCGACCGCGAGCACGGTCATCTGCGGGTTCAACGCCTTCGAGAACACCACGAACGCACCACCGTGATAGCGCGAGATCACGCAGAACACGATCGGTCCGTCGAAGTTGACGACCGCGCGTCCGATCTCGGCGCCGTACTCGAGCTGCAGGTTGCGCATGGAGTCCGGCGAGCCGTCGAAGCCGGACAGGTTCGCCAGCACCACCAATGGACGGTTGCCGCTCGCCGCATTGATCGCGCGCGCCACCTTCTTGGACGACCGCGGGAACAGCGTGCCGGCGGTGTAGGTGTCCGGCCCGTCGGTCGGCGGGAAGCCGCGCCGCGGCACGTTGCGCGATTCGATGCCGAGCAGGCACACCGGCCAGCCGCCCAGATGCGCGTCGAACACAACCGCGGTGTCGGCATCGGCCATACCGGCCCAGCGCTCGAGCGTCGGATGATCCTGGTCGGCCAGCGCGCGCATCACGGTGCGGATGTCGAAGGCCTTCTTGCGATCCGGGTTGGTGGTCGTCGAGAAGATATCGCCGATCGTGCGGAAGTCGCTGTCCGCGATGTCGTGCGGCTGGGTCGTGATGTCGCGGTCGGACGGATCTGCCGTCGGCACCCGCCGCGGCTTCGTCTCGCCGGGCGCGATGTAGGTGTGCTCGTAGTGCTCCATGACGATGTCGCGTGCACTCTTGAGATCCGGCGCCCAGTACTGCGCCTGGCCGTTCGGACCCATCACCCGGTCGTAGCCGCCGATGCCGAAGTTGTCCTCCGCCGAGACGCCGCCGGAGAAATCGAGCGACTGCTTGCCGGTGAGCACCATCGCGCTGTCCGGCGTCATGACGAGAATGCCCTTGGTATGCATGAGCATTGTCGCTTCGGCGTTCCAGTACGGCTGCGCGCCGACGTTGATGCCGGCCACCACGATGTTGATCTCGCCGCCGGCCTGAGTGAACTCGATGATCCGCTTCAGGCCGCGGGCCACCCAGTCCATGTTCTCGGTGCCTGAGTTCATGGCGATCCGCGCGCCGGCCGACAGCGCGTACCACTCGACCGGCACACCGATCTGCTCGGCAAGGTCGAGCGCCGCGATCATCCGCGCGCACTCCGCCTCGGACACCGCGCCGAGCGCGCGGGTTGGGTCACCGCTGAGGATGACCCGGGTGATGCCGTCGGGATGCAGCTCGGTCGGTGTGGTGATGATGCCGACGACGATGCCGGCCTTGTTCAAACCGGCCGGACGATCGACAGGCACCAGCCGGCCGGCGTCGTCGAGATCGTGCTCGACGACGGTGCCGCCGGGGCCGGCGACCATCGACTGCAACTCGTACGGGTACACGGTGCCGCGCCGCCGTGCTCGAACGACCTTCTGCGCATAGTCGTCCAACGGCTTGACCACGTCGGTCGGTGGCAGCTCGACGGCGAACTGCACGCCCGCGCCCGGCTGGTAGAAGAATCGTGCCGCCACGGGGGCGAACGTGCCCTCCGGGGTTGCGACGCGCCCCTGCGCGAGCACCTCTTCGATACCGGCTCCCGCGGTCAGTGGCGCGATGCCGCGCTGCAACGCGGTCAGCTGATCGAGTTGCGCGTCGATGATCGGCCACACGTGCACCCACACGTGGTTCATGTCGAGCGCCACCTCGCGCGTGCTGCGCAGGGCTCGTGCCCGCCGAATGCCCTCGACACAGTTCGCGATCGCACGCTCGACCTGCGGCAGCGAACTGACTCGCTCCTCGTCATCGCGCACAACCGCGAGCTCGCGCACCTGCGCCAGCGCGACGAGCCGCTGATCAGCGGCGTTGTCCTTGGCGATGCAGTGGTAGATGAGTACGTCCTCGGGTGCGTCGATGCGGGTGATGTCGAAGTTGCGCAGCCGCCACAGGTCGAGCCGCCGTCCGACCATCGGGTGCAGCCCGCGCACCAGATCGTCCTCGACCAGCGCGTCACCGCTCGGACGGAAGGTGAAGTACGAGACGGGCACGCCGGCGCCTGAGCACACGCCGACGGCGACCCGCCGCACATCATGGGCAAACGGGATCGGCATGAGCGCCGCCGCCAGTCGTGCGCAGCACTCGTCGGCGTCCGCGGGGGCCTCCGGCCAGTACAGGTAAAGGTCGACCACGCCCTGCTGGTTCGACGTGCGCGCCCGTACCTGCTCGCCGATCGCCATGGCGAGATTGCCGTCGGGAGCGAGCTCGTCGAACCTGCCCAGCGTCGAGACCAGATGGCTGGGACGGCCGTCGAGCACGTAGTCGGCAACGGCAACCGGCCGGCCGCCCACCTGCAACGAGCGCAGATCCTTCATCTCGTACTCGCGGTAATGACGCCGGATCAGCACTTCGAGCAGCGGCTCCTGCGTCGGCACGCCGCTCTCGAGCCGGTCGCCGAGGAAGCTGACGATGCGTTCGGGGATCGCGGCGAGGGTGTCCATCCGCTCGGCACGATCGGGCGCGTCGGGATTGGCGGCGAGGTACTCGACCTCGTCACGCACCCCGGCCAGTGCTTCGGCTCGCTCGGCGTCGACGACAGGTTGGTCGAACCAGCGGAACCGCACGCTGCGCGCGAGATCGCCGACCGCCGGGAAGCGCAACTGTGTCGCCAGCACAAGGCGATCGAGCAACTCACGCGCCTGCAGGTCGGTGTCGGTGTCGGGCGCCGGTTCGGTGTGCCAGCGCTGCAGGATCGCGGTGACGATGGCCAGATCGGGTGCGGATCGCTGCTGGGCAAGGAAGATCCGGAACACCGCACCTTCGAGTTGCGGCGTGCGCTCGAGCTCGTCGACGCCGTAATGCGCGAGCACGCTCCTCAGCTTCGCGCTGAACAGCTCGGGCAACCCGCTGCGCTCGACGTCGAGGCTTTGCAGGTAGCTGTGGAAGTACTCCTTCGGGCTGTGCACGCGCAGCTCGGTACGTGTCTCCTCATACGCCGGCCGGTTACGGCTCAGCTCGGCGAAATCGGTGAACGTGCTGAGCAGTCTGATCTCGCCGGCCAGCACGTCGTCGCCGCGCGCGGCAGCCTCGTCGCGCGCTTCGAGGTAGCGGGCCAGCGTCCGTCCGTCATCGCCGGGATCGACGTCGAAGCCGAGCAGCACGGCCTTCAGGTCGGCGAGCGTGTCGGCGCGCTGCTCGGTAGGTGCCGGCAGTTCGAGGTCGACCGTCCCCTCGCTCTCGACCGCCTCGGCGGCATCCCCGGTCGGTTCGAGGCGGATCAGCGGCGCACCGGTCTCGACCTGGCTGCCGGTCGACACGTGCAGCTCGCGCACGGTCGCAGCGAACGGTGCGTAGATCCGGGTTTCCATCTTCATCGATTCGAGGACGAGCACGGGCGCACCGAGCGCGACCTGGCTGCCCACCGCGGCCGGGGTCGCCACGACGAGCGCGGGCGCGGGCGAGCGCAGCACGCCACCCTCATCGCGGCTGATCCGGTGTGCGACCCCGTCGACCTCGATGAAGTGCACCGGGCCGTGCGTGGCGGTGAGCAACCGGTAGGGCCGTCCGGAGATCGTCAGCCGCATGCGGTGCTTGCCGAGCCGCTCGACGGTGGCGTCGGCAATGTGCCGGGTGTCGTCGGCGGTGACGGTGACGCGGAAGCGGTGTGCACCGATGCGCGACACGGCGACCTTGTACGCGCGCCCGCGCAGTTTGAGATCGATGGGACGGGCGACGCGATGCTGCACCTGCGGACGTCCCCCGCGTGCCGTCTCGAGCAGCCGGCTCAGCTCGACCTGCTCGTCGTCCTCGTAGGCCTCGATGCCGGCCGCGACCAAAGCCGCGCCGGAATGCCGGTCTTCGACGAGCCGGCCTTCCGCGCGCACCCGATCGATCCAGCCGGTGTCTGCCGACGCGTCGATCACCTCGGGCTGGTCGAGCAGATCGAGCACGAAGCTCTTGTTCGTCGCGCCGCCCTCGATGACCACCGCGGTCTCGTTCACCGCACGGCGCAGCCGGGCCAGCGCCTCGGCACGGGTGCTGCCGCTCGCGATGATCTTCGCGATCATCGAGTCGAAGTCGGCGGGAATGGTGTCGCCTTCGCTGACTCCGGTGTCGACCCGGATGCCGGGTCCGCTCGGCAGCTCGAGCAGCTCGATGCGTCCCGGGGACGGTGCGAAGTCACGGTCGGCATCCTCGGCGTTGAGCCGCGCCTCGACGGCATGACCCACCTCGGGCGGCTTCGCACCCTCGAGCCGGCCGCCGCCAGCCACCTGCAACTGCGCCCTGACCAGGTCGGTGCCGGTGGTGATCTCGGTGATCGGGTGCTCGACCTGCAGCCGGGTGTTCACCTCGAGGAAGGCGAACGACTTCTCACCCGGGTGGTACAGGAATTCGACGGTGCCGGCGCCGCAGTAGCCCACCGTGACCGCGAGCCGCTCGGCGGAGACCTTCAGCTCCTCGGATTGCTCTGCGCTCAGCAGCGGTGACGCCGACTCCTCGATCACCTTCTGGTTGCGGCGCTGCACCGAGCAGTCGCGCACACCGAGCGCCCAGGCCGTGCCATGGCTGTCGGCGATGACCTGCACCTCGACGTGCCGGGCGCCGGTGACCAGCCGTTCGAGGAAGACGACGTCATTGCCGAATGCCCGGCCGGCCTCGTCGCGGGTGCGCTGGTAGGTGTCGGTGAGCTCGCCCTGGTCGTTGATCACGCGGATGCCGCGCCCGCCCCCGCCGGCCGTCGCCTTGAGCATCAGCGGGTAGCCGATCCGCTCGGCCTGCGTGATCGCGTCGTCGAGCGTGTCGACCGGGCCGCGGCTCCACGGCGCAACCGGCACGCCGACCTCTTCCGCGATGAGCTTCGAGCCGACCTTGTCGCCCAGCTTGCGCATCGCCGCCGGGCTCGGGCCGATGAACGTCACGCCGATCCGGGCACACAACTCGGCAAAGTTCGGATCCTCGGCGACGAAGCCCCAGCCCACCCACGCGGCATCGGCGCTGGTCGCCAGCAGCGCAGCCTCGAGCACGTCGTAGTTCAGGTAGGGACGGGCCGATGCCGGGCCGAGAGAGTAGGCCTCGTCGGCCTCGCGGACGAACATGGCGGCCGGCTCGGCGTCGGTGTACAGCGCGATGGTGCGGATCGGCTCGCGGCCGGTGCCGACCGCAGCTGCGTTGATATCGCGGACGGCATGGATCAGCCGCATCGCCGACTCGCCGCGGTTGACGATGGCGATGCGCCGGAATGATCGGGGGCTATCAGCGTCATCGGGTGCGGCCATGCCCCGAGCCTGCCCTGTCCGGGTGGTTACTAGCGAGTACCGGGCCGGGCGGTCTTAAGGTTCATCGGGTCAGCACCTCGGCAGTCAGCTCGACGCGCACCGGCCCGCCCGCCGGGCTCACCCGGCGATCGCCGCACAGCGTGAGGACGACCGCGCGGGACACCAGACCCGTCGCCAGGTCTTCGGCTGCGGTAGTGCGGGCCTCGTCGCGGGCCTCGGCACCACCGACGAAGGTCGTGCACGGCCCGCGGATGCCGAGCGCCTGCGAGATCCGGCCGGTCGGGCTGTTCGCCAGCGTCCACGGGAACGCGGCCGGAGCGGCGAAGGTGAGTCCGGTCTGCTGGGCAGCCGCCCAGAAGGCGAGCGCCTCACGGGCACCGGCATCGGGCGTGGCGACGTAGAGCGCGTCGCCCTCGACTCCGGCCGCCGCGAGGGTGTCTGCGACCCAGGCCGCGATGTGGTCGCCGGTGCCGTCCAGCTCAGGACTCGTCCACTGCATCACGGCCTCCCCAGCAACAGCGCGGAGTTCAGCCCGCCGAACGCGTAGCCGCAGCTCATCACCCACGCGAGGTCGGGCCTGCGGCGTGCCTTGACGACCACGTCGAGACCCAGCTCGGGATCGGCTTCGGCGACGCCGCCGTTGGGCGGCAGGACGCCGTCGCGCAGCGCGAGCGCTGCCAGCACAGCTTCGACGGCGGTTGCGGCACCCAGCGTGTGCCCGACCGCGCCCTTCGCGCTCGAGACCGGTGGGACGGAGGGCCCGAACACCTCGCGCAGGGCGGCGGCTTCGGCGGTGTCCGAGCGAGGCGTACCGGTGCCGTGCGCGCTCACCCACCCGACGTCGCCGGGTGACACATCGGCAGCCTTGAGGCCGGCACGCATCGCCGCGGCCATGCCCGAGCCGTCCTCGCGCGGTGCGGTGGGGTGGTGCGCGTCGGCGGCCAGGCCGAGGCCGCCGATGCGCGCGAGCGGTGTCGCGCCCCGCGCCGCGGCGTGCGCCTGCGATTCGACGACGACGAAGGCGGCGCCCTCGCCGAGCGTCATGCCGCGGCGCGCCGGCGCGAACGGGCGGCAGCCGTCGGGCGCCATGGCACGCATCCGGGCGAAGCCGAGCATCGCTATCCGCGAGAACGGCTCGACCCCGCCGGCCACGGCGACATCGACCCGTCCCATGGCGACCGCACGCTGGGCCGCGCCGATCGCGTAGTTGCCCGCGGCGCAGGCCGTGCCGAAGGTGCGCTGCGGGCCGGTCATGGCGAAATGCTCGGCGACGGTGCGTGCGAACGCGTCTCCACCGCCCTCGGCCAGGTCGAACTCGCCGGAGTGTGCGGCGGCTTCAAAGACCGCGGACTCGCCCATCGTCGTGCCGACGTACACGCCGACGCGATCGCGCGCCGGGTCGACGCCTGCATCGCGCAGCGCTTCTGCGGCGGCGATGACGGCGAGGTCGCGGCCACGGTGCAGCGGATCGGTCAACCGGTCGTCTTCGATGCGGCAGGCGACACTCAGCGGAAAGCCTTCGGCGGCTAGGTCGGGCCAGCTGCGTACTGCCGTGTCGCCGGCGAGGATGCGTGCCCAGGTGGACGGTGCGTCGGCACCGAGCGCGGTGATCGCACCCACGCCGGTGATGACGGCCAGGCTCATGTCGGGCTGCCGTGCGCGGCGATGACGTAGTCGACGATCGCGTTGAGCGAATTCAGCTGAGCCCAATCCTCATCGGGCACCGTGACCGAGTAGTGGTACTCGAGCCGGGCGACGAGCTCGAGGATCGACAGCGAGTCGACGGCGAGATCGTACTTGAGATCGGCATCGGCCGGCGCGTCGGCGGGGACGTCGGGTGCAGCGACGGCGAGCTCGGCTCGCACGACCGACAACACCGATGCGGCGTCGAGAGATGTCGCGGTCATGTTGGTGCCTCCTTGAGTTAGTCAGTGCAGAAGTTCGGGTCGTCGCGCAGTGGTGCAGTCGGATCGCCGACGAGTCGAAACGTGCCGGCTGCCGGGTCGGCGGCGGCCACCTCGGCAATGAGTTCCCCGACGGTTTCCACGCGCGGCAGGATGCGGACGATGCGCACTGCCCACCGCGCGTTGTCGGTGTGCAAGGTCGGGCCCACCGCGCCGAGCGTGGCGGCAGCCACGCCGTTGAGCGGCATCGACTCGGCGAAGGACAGCCCGGTGTTGCGCCGGCTCGCGGTCTTGCAGGTCAGCGAGAGCACCGCGCCGGCCGGCAGCCACGCCGGATCGACCTGCTGGCCGATGTGCCGAGCGCGCAGTCCCGCGTAGCCGACCCAGCCGATCGGCCGGCCGTGCCCGAGGTACACGCCGAGCGCCGGCCCGCGTGAGAGCCGGATCGCCAGGTCGTCGCGGTGCACGTCGTAGGCGGTCCACCGGCAGGCCATGACGTCCGAACGCTCCTCCTCGACCAGCCGCACGACCTTGTCGGCGAGTGCACCGAAGCGGCTCTGTCGCTGGCTGAGTACCGCCAGCGTCCGTCGCGAGCCGCGGGCGCGCGCGTGCACGGCGGCTGCGCAGGTCGCGAACCGGCGCAGCGCTTCGGGTCCGGTGTCGGGTAGCCAGCCGGCGGGCACGATCCGTCCGCAGGCCGACTGCAGCACGGCTCCCGGCAGGACGGTGCGCGGTGCCCGGTTGCGATCGCCGATGACCAGCACTGCGTCGCTGTCACCGGCCAGTTCGACCAGGTCGGGCTGCGCCGAGCCGGTTTCGATCCGCACCGTCCCCTCGTGCGTCCAGCTTTCGAGCAACGGGCCCAGCGCGGCCACCCGATTGCGCGAAGCGACCAACGTGACCCGCCTGGAACCGCCGCTAATGACACGTCGGCATCTCCCTCCCGCCATTCGCTCGCTCGGGCGGGTCGTCGATCCCATCGCGCCTTGCGGCGCGAGGTCTCTCTGATTCGCTCCGCAAGCGTCGCTCATGCCGCTTGCACGACCTGGTCGTACGGAACCCATGCCGCGTAGTCGGCGGCGGCGCGATTGAGCAGCACCTTGCGCACGAAGAAGTGCATGATGATCTGGCCCTGCTGCTCGGGGTTGAACTTGGTGAAGTCTCCGTTCGCGGCGGCTAGATCGTCCTGGCCGCCTTCACCGGTCGTCTGGCCGAGATCGAGGGTCTTCATCGTGCCGTTGTAGTCGATCGGGATGGAGATCGTCTGGGTGTCGTTGACGTAGCCGTAGTTGTACGCGTCGTCATCGACCCCAGCACCCGTTGCTTGCGCGAAGACCGCGTCGGCCAGATAGGCCGAGCCCTTCGTCTGGTACTGCCAGACGTGCGTGAGCTCATGGATCATCGTGTTGCGCTGGAAGCCGTCGCCGACGTCGAAGTTGACGAGCGAATCGGTGACGAACGCGCGCGAATCCGGGTTGCCGGTCAAGAAGTCCTGCACGCCGAAGAGGACGTCGTTGAGAATGTCGGACGTTGCGAAGTAGATGTGGTCGTAGTCGAGCGCATCTCCGAAGGCCAGCTTCGCGTCGTCGATCTCCTGCTGGGTCATCTTGCGGTACGTGCCCAGCGTGTTGAACAGCACGCTGATCGCCGTGGCCAACGCCGCACCTGCGGCCTGCAATGCGGCAATGAGAATGTCACCGATCGACCGCCCGACTGCCTTTGCCGACAGTACGAACTGCGCGAACGCGTCCTGGCCGAGGCTCCACGCCGCGTCGCCGATCTCTTCGATCGTCTTGCCGATCGTGTCGAGCGCCTTGAGCAGGTTCTGCATCGCATCACCGGGATGCGCGATGGTCGCGGCGAGGAGCGAGGCGATGGTGGCTCCGGCCGCCAGCAGGTCCTTGACGACCTCGACCAGGGTTTGCAGAGCGCGGTCGATCGCCCAGGCGATGAAGTGGAACACCTCGTAGCCGATGTCGAGTGCACCCTTGATGATCGCCGCGATGTCGGGCAGCGCGTCCTTCTCGAGGTAGCTGAGCACGTAGCCGATGCTGTTGCCGACGCGGATGGTCGCCTGCGCGAGCTTCTCGAGCGCGGCTTCGCCAACGGCCTCGGCCCACTCGATCGCCTCGGTGAGCTTGGCACCGACCGATTCGATCGTCTTCAGGATCGTGTCGAACACGGCGTCGACCTGTGCAAGCGCCCAGTCGAGCACCTCACTGACACTGTTCTTGACGAACCGGATCGCGAGCACGGCCTGGTGCCACAGTGCACTGGCGAGATCTTCGCCGCGCGAAAGCAGCCAGTCGAGGATCTCGCCGACCGGGCCGAGCGCTTGCAGCACACCGTTGATGATCTTCCGCAGCACGAAGTAGCCGCTCTCGACGACGGTCTC
>DASRSG010000146.1:0-26383 GCA_035656595.1 Jatrophihabitantaceae bacterium
GCGGTCGTTGGCAACCTCTTCGACACCAGGCTTCTTGATGTCGCCACCGATGGACGGACGGGACTTGACCAGCCAGGCAATGTAAGGCGCCAGCTTGGCGTCGAAGCGCTGCGTGCCCAGGGCCGGATTGACCAGCACCAGGCCGGCGACTGCGGCGCCCTTATGCTCGGCCAGCCGGGTGACCAGCGTGCCGCCCATCGACAGGCCCGCTGCGAAGACCGTGTCGCAGCGTCCGGCGAGCTCATCGAACGCCGCCTCGATCACGGCGTACCACTGCGGCCACCGCGACTGGTTGGTCTGCTGCCACGTGCCACCGTGCCCGGGCAACAACGGCAGGCGCACGGTGTACCCGGCGCTGGCCAGGTGATCGGCCCACGGCCGCATGCTCGCGGGGGTGCCGGTGAACCCGTGGCTGAGCAGCACGCCGACCGGTCCGCCGTCGTATGCGAAGGGCTGCTCGTCGGGGGCTCCGCTCGGCTCATCGAGCCGGTGCTCTGCCGTCACGCGTCCATTCTGCCTTTCGATGCAATGCTCGCGAGCCGCGGTGGCGGATATTCGTCCGGAAGTTGGCGGGGGCACTAGGCTCGGGCCATGTTCTATTGGCTCGCGAAGTTCGTCTTCATCGGGCCCGTCCTGCACGCCTTGTGGCGACCCTGGGCCGAGGGCGCAGAGAACATCCCGGACGACCGTCCGGCCATCCTGGCCAGCGACCACCTCTCCTTCAGCGACTCGTTCTTCTTTCCTCTGATGGTCAAGAGGAAGGTCACCTTTCTGGCCAAGTCGGAGTACTTCACCACGCCCGGGTTGAAGGGCCGCATCTCGCGGATGTTCTTCGCCGGGGTGGGCCAGGTGCCGATCGATCGCGATGATTCCGACGCCTCGCGGGCCGCGCTGAACACCGGGCTGCGGGTCCTGAGCGCAGGAAAGCTGCTCGGCATCTATCCCGAGGGCACCCGCTCGCCGGACGGGCGGCTCTATCGCGGCAAGACCGGCGTCGCCCGCCTCGCGCTCGAATCTGGTGCCGTCGTGATCCCGTGCGCGATGGTGAACACCGACAAGATCCAGCCGCAGGGACGGCTGTTGCCGAAGCTGCGCCCGCGTCCCGGAGTCCGGATCGGCAGGCCACTGGACTTCTCGCGTTACGAGGGCCTGGCCGGCGACCGGCTCGTCGAGCGGTCGATCACCGACGAGATCATGTATGCGCTCATGCAACTGTCCGGGCGCGAGTACGTCGATCAGTACGCCGCCAAGGTCAAACGAGACCAGGGCAAGGACCGCGCCTTCGGGGCGGACGAGGCTCGCGAGATGCGCGGGCGGTTGCCGGACACTCGCGCGTCATAGATGAGGTTCTTCTACGACTGCGAGTTCATTGAGGACGGTCGCACCATCGAGCTTGTCTCCATCGGTGTCGTCGACGAAGGCGGACGCGAGTTCTATGCCGTGTCGACCGAGTTCGATCCGTCCCGCGCGATCGACTGGGTGCGGCGCAACGTGCTCGACAAGCTGCCCGGCCCGGCCGACAAGGCGTGGCGCTCGCTCGAGCAGATTCGCACCGAGCTGCTCGCGTTCCTCACCGAAGCGGACGAGCCGATCGAGCTGTGGGCCTGGATGGCGTCCTACGACCATGTCGTGCTCGCCCAGCTGTGGGGCGACATGCGGGCGCTGCCGCGCGCGATCCCGCGCTTCACCCACGAACTGCGCCAACGCTGGGAGGACGCCGGCAGCCCGCCGTTGCCGGCGGCGCCCGCCGACCAGCACGACGCGCTCGCCGACGCGCACCACAACCTGGCTCGCTGGCGCGTGCTGACCGAGTCCCCATAGGGTTTTCACCGAGGATCTCTGAGGATCTCTAAGGAAGGACGAACGCCCATGCGTATCGGAGTGCTCACCGGCGGCGGTGACTGCCCTGGCCTGAACGCAGTGATCCGGGCTGTCGTCCGCAAGGGCGTCGGCGTTTACGGGCACGAGTTCGTCGGCTTCCGAGACGGCTGGAAGGGTCCGCTCGAGAACGTCACCATGCCGCTTGGCGTGCCCGAGGTGCGTGGCATCCTGCCCCGCGGCGGCACGATCCTCGGATCGTCGCGCACCAACCCGTTCAAGGTGGACGACGGCTTCGACCGGGTCACCACGACGTTGCACGCGAACGGCGTCGATGCGCTGATCGCGATCGGCGGCGAGGACACCCTCGGGGTCGCCACCAAGCTCGGCGACATGGGCGTGAACGTCGTCGGAGTGCCGAAGACGATCGACAATGATTTGAACGCCACCGACTACACCTTCGGCTTCGACACCGCGGTGAACATCGCCATGGAAGCGATCGACCGGCTGCACACCACCGCCGAATCGCATCACCGCGCGCTCATCGTCGAGGTGATGGGTCGGCACGCCGGCTGGATCGCGCTGCACGCGGGGATTGCCGGCGGGGCGAACGTCATCCTCATCCCTGAGCAGCCGTTCTCGGTCGAGCGGGTGTGCGCCTACGTCGAGAGCCGGTTCCAGTCGCACTACGCGCCGATCATCGTCGTCGCCGAGGGCGCGGTGCCCGATGGCGGGCAGAACGCCACGGTCGACAAAGGCCTCGATGCGTTCGGCCACCCGCGCCTCGGTGGGATCGGCGAGTGGCTCGCCGGTGAGATCGAGAAGTCGACTGGCAAGGAAGCGCGTACGACAGTGCTCGGGCACATCCAGCGTGGCGGCACGCCGTCGGCATTCGATCGCGTGCTGGCGACCCGGTTCGGGCTGCACGCGGTCGACGCGGCCAACGACTCGGCATGGGGCCAGATGGTCGCCTTGCGAGGTACCGACATCGTCCGCGTGCCACTGACTGATGCGACCACGGAGCTGAAGACGGTGAAGCCGGAGCTGTACGGCGAGGCTGAGGTCTTCTTCGGCTGAGCCATTGCTGGCACCATCGACCCGTGCACGGTCGTGGGGTCTTGGGTGTCTGTGCCGTGCTCGCGCTGGCTGGTTGCGCGTCGGCCATCAACGGGACGGGCACTGGCTCGGCGCCCGCCTCCACGCCGATGCAGTCGAGTGTGCCGTCGACGTCCGCGTCGCCGTCGCTGTCGCCGCCGGCTTCGGTGTCCAGTTCGCGGTTGCCGTCCTCGACGATCGCACCGCCGAGCCTGCACCGCGATATCGCCAGCACTGCGGTGGGCGACCCGCTGACCGTCGACTACTGCCTCGGGCAGGGCACCAAGATGCTGGCGCCCATCGGGTACCGCGTTGAGTTCTCGCCCGTGCAGTACGTCGGTGGTTGCACCTGGCGGCTGCGCGAGCACAACCGGACGCGCATCGACGTCACCGAATACGTGAATCCGGTTGCCACCTCGCCGACACCGGTGCACCCGAAGCACAAGACCATCGACGGGCTGCACGTTGACCTCGAGCCGCTCAATCGCGACACCGGCGTGTGCGTGCGCTACGTCAACGCGGCGGGCGTCATCGCGAGCGTCGAGGCTTACGCGATCGGCGTGCCGGCCAGGTCGTCGAGCATCTGCGCCGCTGCCGATCTGGTCACGTCCAGCACGGCCGGTTTGCTGAGCGACGGTCAACCGCCACGGTTGGCCGTGTTGCCGGCCACGGTGACCACGCTGGACGTGTGCCGGGTGGCCGATTCGGCACGCCTCACCCGGATCGCGCCGGTCACCAACGCGACCGTGCGCAGGAACAACTTCGGCGCCGACTGCCAGCTCAGCAACTCACGCGTCGTGCTCTACGTCGACACGGCGATCTCGCGTCCAGCAGCGGAGCAGAACCACAAGCACATTCAGATCGGCGGCCATGACGTGCTCGCCTCCGACAACAATTCTGCGTCGTTCTGCAGCTTCACTGCGCGGCAAGCACTGACCGCCGACGGCACCGATTTCGAGACGATCGAGTTCTCGATGAATGCACAGAGCTACCAGCATCCGCCGCCGCATCTGTGCAAGAGCACTGAGCCAATCGTGGCGAGCTTCCTCGACGCCGGCGGTTTGCGCTAACGCAAGACGTTGACCGCTCGCGCGATCACCAGCAGCGAGGTGATCAATGCAGCGATCGCCTCCACACTCATCAACACTTTCGCGCGAGCAGTCAGCGGAAGCGTGTCGGTCGGGCTGAACGCCGTCGAGTTCGTGATCGACATGAACAGGTAGTCGACGAACTCGGGCATCCACGGGTCGGGTCGGACCATCTTCGCGACATTCGGATCGTCCTGCGGGAAAAGGAAGTCAGGTGGCCGGGTCGAGACAGCCGACGATGGCAACCGCGCCACGGCGCCGCCGCGGTCAAGTTCCCAGTACACGAGCGCGAACGCGATCATGTTGGTGACCCACACCTGGAGGGCCGACAGCAGCAGTTCACGGCCGCTGATCGAACGCACCGTCGTCAGCGCGTGGATCAGCAACACGAGCGAAAGCACGTTCGCGGCGATGATTATCGTGGCGAGGATCAGGCTGGCAACCCGCGACCAACGTGTCTCGGTGGTGAGGCGAGTCGGGTTCACCACGATGAGCGAGGCGAGCAGCGCGACCTCGACCGCAGGGATCAACCAGCGCGGCTCGAGCAGCAGCCTGCTTGGCAGAATCGCGTAGCTGGTCGCGGCGACCACGACCGCGACCGTGGCCGGCCAGCGGACCTCGCCGTGCCGTGCCGCGGTGCGCTGCGCGCTGATCATGGCGGCATCGTGACACGTTGCCCGGTTTGGTCCAGACCGGCTCGCCGTACCCTTACGGTCGTGAGTATCGCTGCGGTGGAATCGTCGGGTCCTGACCTAGGGCTGGATGCCTGGCGTGCGCTGCCCGCTGCCCAGCAACCGTCCTGGCCCGACGAGTCGGTGCTGGGCGAGGTGTCCGCGACACTCTCGACGATGCCGCCGCTGGTGGTGGCTTCCGAAGTCGATCAGCTGCGCGAGCGGTTGGCGGCGGTCGCGCGCGGCGAGGCCTTCCTGCTGCAGGGCGGCGACTGTGCCGAGACGTTCCAGACTTCGTCGCAGGCCGACGTCGCGGGCAAGGTGCGCGTGCTGCTGCAGATGGCGGTGGTGCTGACCTACGGAGCGTCGATGCCGGTGGTGAAGCTGGGGCGGATCGCCGGGCAGTACGCCAAGCCCCGGTCGTCCGACCTCGACGCGACCGGACGACCGTCCTACCGCGGCGACATGGTGAACGACCTGTTCGGCGAGCGGACTCCTGACCCCAATCGGATCCTGCGCGCCTACTACACCGCAGCGACGACGCTGAACCTGCTCCGTGCTTATGCCGGCGGCGGATTGGCATCGCTTGACCGTGTGCACGCCTGGAACACGACCTTCGCCCGGTCGACCGAGACCGGCGCGCGGTACGAGCGGCTGGCTGCCGAGATCGACCGCGCGGTGCGATTCATGCGCGCATGCGGGGTGCACGACGCCGCGCTCGAAGGTGTCGAGCTCTATGCGGGACACGAAGCGCTCATCCTCGAGTACGAGCGCGCGCTCACGCGGGTCGAAGAGGGCCGCGCGTACGACCTGTCCGGTCACTTCGTCTGGGTGGGCGAACGCACGCGCCAACTCGACGGCGCGCATCTCGAGTTCGTGTCGCGGATCGCGAATCCGATCGGGGTCAAGCTCGGTCCGTCCACGACACCGGAGTTCGCCGCCGAACTGGTCGAGCGGCTCGACCCTGACGGTGTACCCGGGCGCCTGACGCTGATCAGCCGGATGTCGAACGCCCTGGTGCGCGACCGGTTGCCGGCCGTCGTCGAGAAGGTCGAGTCGACCGGGCATCTCGTGGTGTGGCAGTGCGATCCGATGCACGGCAATACCGAAGAGACAGCTGGCGGGGTCAAGACGCGTCACCTTGACCGGATCATCGACGAGGTCGACGGGTTCTTCGACGTGCACGCGTCGCTGGGCACGCATCCGGGTGGCCTGCATGTCGAGCTCACCGGCGACGATGTCACCGAATGCATCGGCGGGACGAAGGAATTGACCGCGGCCGACCTCGGGCGGCGGTACGAGACGGCGTGCGACCCGCGGTTGAACATCGAGCAGTCGCTGGAATTGGCGTTCCGGGTTGCCGAGCGTCTTGTGGCCGAGCGCCGTGCGCGCGAGGCCGCCGAGTAACGTCCGGCAGTGGTCGGTTACCTCCCTCGGTGGTCAGTTGTAACTGACCACCGAACGGCCTGACCGACCACTGACGAAGGGACGATGGTGATCGTCGATCTGCGCTCTGACACCGTGACCCGCCCGACGGCTGTGATGCGCGCCGCGATGGCCGACGCCGAGGTCGGCGACGACGTCTACGGCGAGGACCCGACCGTCAATGCGCTCGAGGCCGAGGTCGCCGAGCTGCTCGGCCACGAGGCCGGCCTCTACGTCCCGTCCGGATCGCTGGGCAACCAACTCGGGCTGCGGCTCCTGGCCAAGCCCGGCGAGGAGATCGTGTGCGACACGCTCGCGCACATCGCCCGCGCCGAACTCGGCGCGGCCGCCGCGTTCGCCGGGATCACCTTCCGCACCTGGCCCAGCGAGCGCGGCATCATCAACATCGATTCGGTCCGCTCGTTGATCGCACCGAACGGTGGCCCGCACCTCGTGTCAACCAAGGCGATCGCGATCGAGAACACGCACAACTTCGGCGGCGGCACGATCCAGCCCGCCGATCAGGTCGCAGCCGTCGTAGCGCTCGCTCGCGAGGTCGGGCTTGCGGTACATCTGGACGGTGCGCGGTTGTGGAACGCGCACGTCGCCACCGGGATCTCGTTGCGCGAGCTCGCCGCGCCGTTCGACACGGTGTCGGTGTGCCTGTCCAAGGGCCTGGGCGCGCCGGTCGGCTCGGTGCTCGTCTCGAACGCTGACCGCATCGCCGAGGCGCGGGTGTGGCGCAAGCGGTACGGCGCGGGCATGCGGCAGGCCGGGATCCTGGCCGCGGCCGGACGGTATGCGATCGCGAACAACGTCGCACGCCTTGCCGACGATCACGCACGCGCGAGCCGCCTCGCGGCGGCTTTCGGCGGCGACGCGCCGACCAACATCGTCGTCTTGAACGTCGATGACGCGGCGACCGTGGCGGCTAAAGCGCGCGAGGAGGGTGTGCTGATCTCGGCGCTCGGCCCGCAATTCCTCCGTTTGGTGACACACCTGGACATCGACGACGCCGGCGTCGACCGAGCGATCGAAGTACTCGCCCCGCTTGTTGGTGCTGCCTAAGCTGGCAGCATGATCCGCGTAACGTGCGCACTGGTCGCTGCCGCGACCGCAGCGTCGATCGTTGCCGCGCCGGCCATGGCCAGCGCGGCGCCCAGGCCGGACCAGCGTCGGCCCAGCACCGTACTGGCGGGGCACGCGACACTTGCGTCTGCGAACCGACGGTTCCACGCGAGTATCTCGCCGCAAGGGCGGCTGCGCGTGCAGCGCGGCAAGACCGTCATCTGGCACTCGTTCGGCCCGCACGGCCGCGGCGCCACGCTGCGGCTGCATCGGTCCGGAAACCTCACGCTGCGCTCGGGCGCGCGGTTGCTATGGGCATCGGCGACATCGGGCTCGCACGCGACGAAGCTGATGCTCAACAACAAGGGCGCGCTGGTACTTCGTTCGGCTGCGGGACGGGTGTGGTCGAGCGCGGCCGGAAACCTATGCCGGGGCGGCAGCCTCTCGGGGTCGCGCGTCGTCATCGACTTGAGCCAGCAGTTCGCAAAAGTGTGTAATGCCGACAACCAGCTGCTCACTACGCGAATCACCAGCGGCGCGACCGCGCTCGGTGACGGCACGCCGACCGGCACATGGCACCTGCAGGCCAAACAGCGCGACACGTACTTGTATCCCGCAGCCGGTGGCGCCTACTACGTCCACTATTGGATGCCGTACGACGGCGCGTACGGAATGCACGATTCGCCCTGGCAAACCTTCCCGTACGGCAGCCCGAAATACCGCACGGAGGGTTCGCACGGTTGCGTGCACTTCCCACATGCGGCCATTGCGTGGATGTTCCGGTGGGCGCAGATCGGCACGACTGTCCAGATCCGGCCGTAGCTCAATTCGGCGAGTTGTGCGCCTGCGCCTGACAATAGCTGTGCATTCGTGCAGACTCGCGCCATGACTTATGCGCCTCCACCCGTGCCCGCATCAGCCGGTACCGGCAAACCGCGCTTGCGCGGCCGCATCCCGCTTCGCCTGGCGATCATCTTTCTCGTCCTCGGCGTTGCCGGTATCGCGGTGGGTGCGGTCATCGCGTACAACGGCGCGCTGAAGAAGGTCAACGACTTCCAGCGCATCACCATCCCGCAGAACGGCCCTGCTTCGAAGAAGATTAACTTCGGTGGGACGGGCGGCTTCATCGCCTACTACGAGTCGAAGAACGCGACCGCCAGCCGGATTCCTAACGTCCCAGTCGTCATCGTCAGTCCGAGCCACAAGACCCAGCAGCTCAAGACACCGTACGGCGGCACCGCGGGCGGCAAGAAGGTCAAGTCGTTGACCTACGACTTCAACGGCCACAAGGGTGTCGCCCTGTGGCAGTTCAGCGTGACCGAGAAGGGCACCTACAACGTCTTCGTCGGCAGTAGCTCCATCGCTGATCCCGACGGCAAGATCGCCTTCGGACGTTCGATCGGCAAGTCGACAGCGATCGGCGCCGTCCTCATCGCGGTGGGCGCGTTGCTTCTTGTTGTGGGGATCATCTTGCTGATCATCGGCTTGGTGAAGCGCAGTCGGAACAAGAAGGAGCTCGCCGCAGCGGGAGCCGGCACGCCCTACGGCGGTTTCGGTGCCCCGATGTACGGCCAGCCGGGGCAGCCTCAGCAGCCTGGGCAAGCCCCGCAGCCCCAGTACGGCCAGCAGCCCGCCTACGGCACGCCGCCGCCTCCACCGCCGCCGCAGCAGCAAAACCCGTGGCCCCCGCAGAACGACAGCTAGCTCTGCCGCTGGTGACCACCGTGCGATGAGCGCTTGCGAGGTTTGGGATTAGCGATGGCCGACGATCAGGTCACCGCGGACGTCACCGATGAGGCAGAACTTGGTGGTCGGGCAGGCGATCTCGACCTGGCTGTAAGCGGTGCCCACGTTCGTGCTGTGCCACACCGCTCGCGATGCCTTGGGATTCGCACTCCAGTAGTCACTGAGCGCGAAGCAGAAGCCGGTGCCTTGGCAGGTGCCGACGTTGAAGCCGAAGTTGTCCTTCTTCAGCGTCACGGCCTTCCAGCTGCCGGCGCCGGGATTGCTCGACACGGCAATCGCGCCCTTGCCCTTGTGCCCGCCGAAGGCGACGCACTTGTGCGCAGTTGGGCAGGCCACACTGTTCCAGCTACCCGCTGCATGCGAGTTGTGCCATGTCGGCGTAGCAGCGCCGGGGTTCGTCGTCCGATAGATCGTGCCGCTCGCTTCTACTCCGACACACAACGACGCTCCGGCGCAATTCACGCCGTAGAAGGACGCGCCGATGTGATTGGTCAGATGCGCCGAATGCCACACGCCGCTCAGCGGTGCGGTCGAGGTGAGCGCGTTGCCGTAATAGTCGAGGGCGGCGCACAGATGTGGCCCGCTGCACCCGACTTGGAGAAGCTCGATGCCGTCGATCTCCGCGCCGTGCCAGGCTGCCTTGCCACCGGTCGGGTTCGACGTGGTGAACACGTTGCCGATGTCGTCGACGGCGGCGCAGAAGTTCGCGGTCGGGCACGAGAGCCCGTCGAAGCCGATCGTGCCGGAGACATCAGGTGACGAGCTCGGCTCGAGCGCCACGCTGTGCCACGACGACTTTTTCGTCGGGTTGGTCGACCACAGCACCCGGTTGTCGCCGATCGCGATGCAGAGCTTGATCTTCGGGCAGGCCAGCCCGTTGTCCAGCGGCTTCAGGTGCTTGACGTGGAAGCCCTCCGCCCACTTCCAACCCTTGGTCGCCGCACTGGCGGAGTTCGGCACAATGGATGCGGCCAGCAAGGCCAACGTGAGTGCGGCCAGCACTGCGATCAGCCTGCGGCGTAATGATTTCGGCGCATTCATCAGAAGGTCCCCCCAAAAGCGTCCGTCCCAGTCCGGGCTCGCTGGGGCATCATCGTCCTCGTCGACCGTCAGCTCAACGTCACCCGCCGCGGTTGGCGTTCACCTTTGCCCCGCGTATGCAGGTTGCCAGCGCCGCCCAGCGTGGGTACGCGGGGCAAAGCGGGATCAACCGGCGAGGTGGGCGGCGGAGGTGCGGCCGAGCAACGGCGGGATCGTCGTGACGGCGTGCGACAGCTCTTCGAGGGCCTCGCCGTTGAGGGCCTGCGCCCCGTCGCAGAGCGCTACCTCCGGGTGCGGATGCACGTCGACCATTACCCCGTCGGCACCGGCCGCGATCCCGGCGCGCGCGAGCGGTACCACCAGATCACGCCGGCCAGCGGCATGGGACGGATCGATGATCACCGGTAGGTGGCTCAACCGCTGCACCATGGCGACGGCCGAGACGTCCAGCATGTTCCGGATCGCCGGTTCGAAGGAGCGGATCCCCCGCTCGCACAGCACGATGTCGAGGTTGCCGCGCTGCGCGATGTATTCCGCTGCCATGAGCCACTCTTCGTAGGTCGCGGTCAGCCCGCGCTTGAGCATGACCGGCTTGCCGGTCGCGCCGACTGCCTGCAGGAGGGCAAAGTTCTGCATGTTGCGCGTGCCGATCTGCAGCATGTCCGCGTACTCGGCGACGACATCGACGTCGCCCACGTCGAGCACCTCGGTGACGATCGGCATGCGCACCTCATCGCGCACTTCGGCGAGGATGCGCAAACCTTCGCGACCGAGCCCCTGGAAGGCGTAGGGCGACGTGCGCGGCTTGAACGCGCCGCCTCGCAGCAACGTTGCGCCGGCCCGCTTGGCCAGCCAGGCCGACTCGAGGGTCTGCTCGGGTGTCTCGACCGCGCACGGCCCGGCGATGAACGTGAACGTGTCCGGGCCGATCGGCACGCCACCGACCCGGATCGTCGTGCGTCGCGCGTGGTTCTGCGCGGACACGAGCTTGTACGGCGCGGTGATCCGCATCGTCTCGGCGACGCCGGGCAGGCCGTCGGCGTCGAGAGTCTCGAGCACCTCTTCGGTGCCGACGACGCCGATGATCGTCCGCATCACGCCGCGGCTGACGAACGCCTGTCCGCCGTGTGCCTTGATATGCGCGACGACGGTGGTGACATCGGTGTCTGTCGCTTCCGGCGCCATGACGATGACCATGCCGAGAGCCTAGCTACACGATCGTGACGGTCACCGTCTCACCAGGATGGACCTGGGTGCCGCTGCCCGGGTCGATCTTGATCACGCGGCCCTCCACGCCTCCGAACGCCTTCTGCACGTCAACGTTGAGGTGCAGGTTCTCGAGAGCGGGCTGCACCTCACTCAAGGGCGCAAGCGGCGGGAAGTCGGGGATGGTGACGAACTCCGGCCCCTTCGACACGGTCACCGTGAGCGTGCTGCCGTATGTCGCGCTGTCAGACGGGTCGACCGAGATCACGTCGCCGCTAGGCACGGTGTCGTCGAACTCGTCGACGCGGCTGACCTTGAACTTCGCGGCGGTCAACGCCTTGTTCGCCTGATCGAACGGCGTGCTCGGCGCGATGCTCGGCACGTCGATCGTCGGTTTACCGGACGACACCACGAACACGATCGCCTGATCGCGGTCGATCTGCGTGCCCGCCTTCGGCACAGTCGTGATCACCCGCCCTTGCCGAATGGTGAGGCTGTGCCGGATGCGCGGCGCCGGATTGAACTGCAGCCCGCGATCCTGCAACTGCGTTTCGGCAGTGCTCAGCGGCATCCTGGTCAGATCCGGCACCGGCACCAGATCAGGCCCCAGCGAGACCGTCAGTGCAACGGCCTTGCCCTGTGCCAATCGGGCGCCGGGACCCGGGTCGGTGCTGATGATCAGGCCCTTCTTGACCGTCTCGCTGAACTCGCTGGTGATGTTGTCGCCGACGGCATAGCCCGTCGTCTTCAGCCTCGCCGTTGCCTGGCTCACCGAAGAGCCGGTGACCTTCGGTACGTGGGTGTTCCACTCGCGGTACCACCGCACACCGGCGATGCCGGCCAGCACCGAAAGCCCACCGAGCAGCAGCACGGCCAGCGTGGCGATGACGCGCCGACGCCGGCGCCGGGCCCGCGGTGACAATGCGCGCCGCTGCTTCGGGGGCGGGATGACGATCGGCGGCGGCGGTGCATCGGCGCGCGGAGCGGGGCGCTGCTGAACGATCTCGGTGTCGTGCCGCCCGGATGACCGGTTGCGCATCACATCGGTCGTCGAACCGGCCGGCGTGCGTGGCGGGCCGGGCGTGCGGGTCGGCGCTCCAGGATGCGCGCGACCGTTCGGCGTGGCGTCGCGCTTGCGCGGCGGGATCGGGACGACTGGCAATGCCAGCTGCGCGCGCGCGTCGGCGATCTCGGCCAGGAATGCCGAGGCATCGGCCGGACGACCGGTCGGGTCGCTGTCGGTCGCGGCGACGACGATCTCGTCGATCAGGGTCGGTATGCCCGAGGGCCGCTGCTTGATGCGGGACGACGGCGCGGGAACCCGGCTGTGCACATGCTGGTAGGCGACGCTCATCGCGGAATCGCCCTGGTAGGGCGGCGCACCGGTCAGCAGCTCGAACAGCACGATCGCCGCCGAGTAGACATCCGAGCGCTGGTCGCATCGGCCGTGCACGATCTGCTCGGGTGCGCAGTAGGCGACGGTGCCCATCATCAGCCCGGTGCGCGTTGATGCGGCGTCGGCGTCGATCGCGCGGGCGAGGCCGAAGTCGGCGACCTTCACCAGCCCGTCGTCGGACAGCAGGATGTTCTCGGGCTTGACGTCGCGGTGCACCAGCCCGGCGCGGTGTGCAGCCGACAACGCGCTCAGCACCGGCTCCATGATCGAGACGGCTTCTGCGGCGCTGAACCGACCGCGCTCGCTCACCCGCTCGCGGATGAGATCGCGCAGTGTGCGCCCCTTCACCAGCTCCATCACGAGGAATACGTGGTGGCTGCCGGGTGCGGTGTCGTGGCCCTGGTCGTAGACGGCGACGGCGTTGACGTGCGCGAGCCGGGCTGCTGCGCGGGCCTCGCGGGCGAACCGATCCGTGAACGCCGGGTCGGCCGACAGCGCCGAGGACATGACCTTCACGGCGACACGCCGATCCAGCCGCTCGTCGACGGCCGCGTACACCGTGGACATCCCGCCGCGGGCGATGCGGTCGAGAATCCGGTAACGACCCTCGAGCAAGCGGCCGACCAGCGGGTCAGCGGTCGCCGTCTGCACGTCGCGATTCTACGGGCGCAACACACCACAACCTGGACGCGCAGCGCCGGAACGACCGTATTCTCAGCCTCCATGGCCGGTCCGGTGCGCATCGACACGCTAGGTGAGCCCTATCACGGCGGTCAGATCGAGCTGCTCGCCGACGCCGATCGCCCCGGCGGCTGGCTGCTGCTCGTCGATCGGATCCGGCAGTCCTATGTCGATCTGGACGACCCGACCTACCTCGATTTCGAGTACGTGCAGGCCTTTGCCGACGTGCTGGGCCAGCTGCCACCCGGCCCGCTGGCGGTGACCCACGTCGGTGGCGGAGCGGGCACGCTGGCCCGGTATGTCGCGGTGACCCGGCCGCGGTCGCCGCAGATCGTGCTCGAGCCCGACGCCGCGCTGACCGCGACCGTAAGGGCCCGGCTGCCGTTCCCTCGCGGCGCGCGTATCCGCATCCGTCCGGTCGGTGGACGAGACGGTGTCAGCGGTCTCGCCGACGCCAGCGCCGACATCGTCGTGCTCGACGCCTTTCACGGCGGACGGGTGCCGGCTGAGCTGGCCACCGCGGAATTCTTCGCCGATGTCGCGAGGGTGCTGCGCCCGCACGGGCTACTGCTCGCCAACGTCGCGGACGGCCCGCCGCTGACCTATACCCGCCGGCTTGCTGTCACGATAGGCGCCGCGCTGCCAGAGGTCGCCGTGCGCGGCGATCCGGCGGTGTTTCGTGGACGGCGGTTCGGCAACCTAGTCTTCGCCGCATCACGCCGGGGCCTGCCGCTGGCGGGTCTGCGGCAGGTCGCCGCCGCGGCGATGTTCCCGCAACGGCTGCTTGCCGGGCGCGCGCTTGCCACCTTCACCGCAGGCGCCGCGCCGATGACCGACGCCGATCCGATGCGCTCACCGGCCCCGCCGGACGAGATCTGGCGCGTGCCGGGCTGAGCCGCGCGGCGAGTGGTTGGATTGGGCTGTGTCGACCGAAGACTCCGTGCACGCGGACAGGGGACGCGCCGAGTCGTTCGGCTCGGTCGCCGAGCAGTACGACCGGTACCGGCCGAGCTATCCCGACGAGCTGATATCCCACCTGCTCGCGCTGAATCCGGAATGGACGCTCGACATCGCCTGCGGCACCGGGAAGGTCGCAGTACCGCTGCTCGCCTGCGGGCTTGCCGTCCTCGGCGTCGAGGTCGATCCGCAGATGGCCGAAGTGGCACGCAGGCACGGGATCATCGTCGAGCTCGGCGCCTTCGAGACCTGGGACGACGACGGCCGCACCTTCGATCTCATCACCTGTGGGCAGGGTTGGCACTGGATCGACCCCGAGCAAGGTCCGCAGAAGGCGGCGCGGCTGCTCAACCCTGACGGCACCCTCGCGCTGCTCTGGAACTACGGCGATCTGTTCGGCGAGCTGAAGAGCGACCTCGACGCGGTATACGGCAAGCTCGCGCCGGCCCTCGTGCCGGACGCCCGAAAGCAACGCCACGACGACGACGGACACGTCGCCGCGCTGAAGGCGACCGGGCAGTTCGCCTCTGTGCACACGGAGAAGTACGGCTGGTCGGCCACGTTGAACGCCGAGGAATGGGTCGCGCGGCTCGCGACGCACAGTGATCACATCACGCTTCCCGAAGACCAGCGGACGGCCTTGCTGACCGAGGTTCGGAAGGTGATCGAAGCGCACGGCAACAACGCGGAGTTGCGGGGAGGTACCTACGTGATCTTCGCGCGGGTTCCGGAGAAGAAGTGATGGATCTGCTCACCTTTCCCGATGTCGCGGAACAACTCGGCGTGCCCGTCACGCGCGTGCACCAGTTCGTGCGGGACGGTCAGCTGGTTGCCATCCGCCCCGAGGACGGGCCCCGTGGCGTTCCCGCGCTGTTCGTCAAGGACGGCGCGATCGTCAAGTCGTTGCCGTCGGTCATCACGATGCTGCGCGACGCGCGCTTCGAGGACGGCGAAATAGTCGACTGGCTGCATCGCCCCGATGACACGCTGCCCGGTGCTCCGATCGATGCCCTGCGCGAGAACCGCGGCTCTGAGGTCAAGCGCCGGGCACAGGTAGCCGGCTATTGAGCCATCTCGCGTACCTGCTGATCCTGGTTGCCTGCCTGCTCGGCACAATGCCGCTCGAAGCGGTGCTGCACGTCCACGTCTACGCGCAGTGGCGGCGCTTGGCCGCGAGCGTGCTGCCGGTCGCGATCGTGTTCACCGGCTGGGATCTGTTCTCGATCCGGCAGGGTCTGTGGCGCTACAACAGCCACTATCTCGTCGGGGCGACCCTGCCCGGACGGCTCCCCGCCGAGGAGCTCTGCTTCTTCCTCGTGATCCCGATCTGTGCGGTGCTGACATTTGAAGCAGTGCTGGCTCGCCGGCCGGACTGGAAACGATGACCTATACCTGGTTGGCAGCAGCCGGCGTGCTCGTTGCCGCCCTGTTCGATACTGTCGTGTTGCGGACGAACCTGCTTCTGCGTAAGGCTTTCTGGACCGCCTACGCCATCATGACGTTCTTCCAGCTCGTGACCAACGGTCTGCTCACTGGTTTGCCGATAGTTCGGTACGACGAGACGGCGATCATCGGCTGGCGAATCGTGTACGCGCCGGTCGAAGACCTGCTCTTCGGGTTCGCGCTGGTCCTCGTCACGCTGTCGTTGTGGGTGCGGCTCGGCGCGCGCGCAGCGCAGCACGAAGACCGGTGACGCCGACCCCGCCGCGGCGCACAAGGCCGACCGAAACGCGGCGTGAGAACACGTCGTAGTCGGCATGCTCGATCTCGTCCAGGATGCCTTCGTACAGCGTGAGCGCAGTGCGCAGGCATTCGCGCGAACTCGGATGCACGAGTTCGATGCCCGGTTCCGCGCTGCGGTACAGCCCGCGAGCACGCTCGATCTCCCACGCGAGCAGGTTGCGGATCGGCTCGTCGACCCGTCCGCGGCGCAGCCGGCCGCGGTCGACGCCGAACTGGTCGAGCGACTCCTGCGGCAGGTACACCCGGCCGCGCCGCAGATCCTCGGCAATGTCACGCAGGAAGTTCGTGAGCTGAAATGCGTAGCCCAGATCGATGGCGTGCACCTCGATCTCGTCCCACGGCGTGGACGGATCGGCGCGTCCGAGAATCGGTAGCATCTCGAGTCCGATGACAGCGGCCGAGCCCCACATGTACCGCGCGAGATCGTCGTAGGTTTCATAGCCGGTGACAGTCAGGTCCAAGCGCATCGAGTCGAGGAAATCGGCGACGTAGCTGTGCGGGATCTGCCACCGCGCCACGGTGTCGAGCAGCGCACGGTTCACCGGATCGCTGGTGGCCGACCAGTCGAGTTCGGCGAGCACATCGTCGGCCCATTGCTTGAACGCATCCGGATCGCGGGGGACGGTCGCATCGACCATGTCGTCGGCGTACCGCGCGAACCCGTACAGCGCGTGGACATACGGCCGCTTCGCCGCGGGCAACAAAAACGTAGCGAGGTAATACGTCCGACCGTGCCTGGCGTTGATCGCACGACAGCGCCGGTACCCGGCCCGCAGCGCAGGATCGGTGATCCCCGCCGCGTCCAACTCACTCGCCGCACTCATCGAATCTCCTCTCCGCCACTCGCAAGCTCGGGCGGATCATCGATGCGATACCGCGCCTGACGGCGCGGGTGATTCATCTGTTCGCTCCGCAAGCGTCGCTCATCCGGTCACCCGCTGCGCGGCGAGGCGGCCGGACACCAGCACCATCGGTACGCCTACGCCGGGCTGCGTGTTCGACCCGGTGTACACGAGGTTCTCGATCCGCCGGTCGAGCGTGGGGGAGCGGAACGGTCCGGTCTGCGCGAACCGGTGTGCCGCGGCGAACGGCGCCCCGGCCGCGATGCCCTGCGCCTGCCAGTCGGCCGGCGTAACTAGGTGCAGGCACTCGATACCGTCGCGGAATCCCTTGTAGCCACGGGCTTCCAGCGTGTCGAGCATGTGCTCTCGGTAGTGGTCGGCGTGCAGCGCCCAGTCGACGGTCGGGCGCGCGAGGTTGGGCGCGGGGAACAGCGCGTAGTAGGTGTTTCGCTCGGCGGGTGCCAGCGACGGATCGGTGAGCGTCGGCGTCGTGAGCAGGAACGATGGATCGCTCATCAGCTCACCGCGATCGATGATCTGCCCGAACGTGTCGTCCCATGCCGCGCCGAAATTGATCGCGTGGTGCGTCGTATCACTGAAGGTTGCGGACGAACCGGCGTGCAGCACGACCGCGCTCGGCGAGTAGCGCAGCCTGCGCACCCGTCGCGGCGTGTAGCCGGGCGGCAGCAACGTGCGCATCGCCGTCGGCAGATCGGCGTTGACCACGATGACGTCAGCGGGAATGCGCTCGCCGGATGCCGCGATGACCGCGCGCGCTCGTCCGCCGGCAACCTCGATCTGCGTCACTGCGGTGTTGTAACGGAACCGCACACCGTGCGCGGCCGCCGCGCCGGCGAGCGCGCGCGGCACCGCATGCATCCCGCCCTCAGGGAAGAACACGCCTTTGATGCAGTCCATGTACGTGATCACCGAGTAGATCGCCAACGCTTGCGCCGGAGCGAGTCCGGCGTACATGGCCTGGAACGAGAAGATCCGGCGCAGCCGCTCGTCGGCGAAGAATTCACCCACCTTGGCGTCCAGTCTCCGGAACGCCCCCAGCCTCGCCAATCGCACGAGCGGTAGCCCGACCAGATCGAGCGGCGAGTCGAGATTGCGATCGATGAAATGCGGCATCTCGAGCGCATACAACTCGCGCAAGTAGCCGACGAATCGCCGATAGCCGGCTGCGTCGGCGGACCCGCAGGTCGAGGCGATCTCCTCGGTCATCGCGTCGACATCGCTGCGCACGTCGATGCTGCTACCGTCGGCGAACCTCGCGCGGTAGGCCGGATCGAGCCGGTGCAGGGTGAGCCAGTCGGCCAGATCCTCGTCGACAGCCGCCAATGGCTGCTGCACGAGTTCGGGCATCGTCAGCACTGTCGGCCCGGTGTCGAAGTAATAGCCGTGATCGCGAATCATCCCGGCCCGCCCGCCAGGCACCGCTTCGCGCTCGAGCACGGTGACGTGCCGTCCCGCTCCGGCGAGATGGAGTGCGGCAGACAGTCCGCCGAGTCCGGCGCCGATGACGACGACCGAGTCGGTGGATCCTGGAACCGTGCGCATCGCTGCGCACGTTACTTGGCGACGTGTCGCGGCCGGGGCGCGGTAGTAAAGAACTCAAGACAGGCGGGTACGCGTTCGCCGGCCAGTGCTACCAGGACACCGCCTGGCCACACTGATCAGAATTGCCCAACGTCAATCGACTGGCGGCAACTCGCCGACGCGCGTCTTACGCCGCAGCGGATCCTCGGCAACGGGATGAACCACGGCCCGGTTGCCAGCTTGTCGCCCAGAGCAGGCGTACTGTCCCGCCGCCGCGGAGTACCAAACCCAGAGCACGCTGTGAGACCGCTGGTCAGAATTGCAACACCGGCCTACTGTCCAAGATCACTTGACCTGGAGGTTGCCGGGATGCCGTCCACAGCGACTCGTGCGAGGGCGCGGCTGCGCGCCGCGGCCGTCGTATCGGCAGTGCTGAGCCTGGTTGCCACGGCGACCGACTCAGCAATCGCGGCCGTGCCGCCACCGCCGCCCGGAGCCACCCCGGTGACTGTGCAGGCCGGACAGACAACGCCGGACATCAACGTCACGCTGCAGCCGCTCGATTCGTTCGGAACCATCGCCGGCAAGCTCGCCGACGTCAAGTCCGGCACTGGCACGACGCTCTACTTGGTCACGCCGAATGGACGGCGTGTCAATCACCAATTGATCGGCTCGAGCGCCGAGAACGGGCGCTTCCAGCTCACTGCACCGCCGAGCGCACGCGGCTACGCGCTGTGCGCACTGCATCCCAACCGACATTGGGCGCGACCCACGCCCTATCCACAGTGTGCGGGCGGAGTCGTCTGGAACGGCAAGGCGCCCCCGGCGACGGCGAACTTCATCTCGCTATCAGCCGGGCAGACCGTGCATCTTGGCACGGTCGCTCTCAAGCCAGGGTCGAAGATCTTCGGCCAGGTGACCCGGACCAATGGCCAGCAGCTGCAGGGCAACGTCGTCGCGCAGAGCCTCAGCCACCCCAACCTGCCTCGTGTGATCGCGCAGGTCGGGCGGTACCCGCATCCTGGTTACCTGCTTGACGGGCTGGCGCCGTCACCCAAAGGCTGGATCGTCTGCGTCGACGGCCACACTGCATACACCGGCCGCAGGAAGTTCAGCGCGACCGGCAGCGTCGGTACCTGCGCCGGCGGCGCGATCTGGGAGGGCGGTCCGCTGCCGTCCGATGCCGAACCGATTCACGTCGCGCCAGGCGCCAAGCTGCACCACATCAGTGAAAGGCTGCCCGACGCCGGCGAGATCGCGGGGACCGTCGTCGCGCACGGCAGCCGCCGAACGCTGCGCGGCACCTTTGTCGCCGTCTTCGATCACGACGGGCACGAGCTCAGCGACAGCTACAGCGCGGCGCGTTACAGGGTGGACGGTCTGTCCGGCGGGCGCTACTACGTCTGCGCCGCCGCTCGTTTCGACGACAACGACGACCAGGGCAAGCACAGCTATTTCGGCCACTGCTACCACGGCCGGCAATGGGCGCCGGGGCAGCAGCCGAGCGGGGACCTGGTCTCGGTCACCCGTGGTGCGGTCACGTCCGGTGTCGATCCTGTGCTCTCTCGAGCCGCCACGATCAAGGGGGCCGTGAGCGGAGCGAAACATGCCCGCGTCTATCTCTACGACTCGACCGGCAAGCAGATCGAGACTCGCCTGGCGAACCCTTCGGGCCTATACAGCTTCTTGTGGTTGTCACCGGCGTCCGATGACGGTTACTACGTTTGCGCGATAGATGGCGCCGGTGTGCTCCACGACGCAGTGGGCGCGCCGAACTGCTACGGCGCCACCTCCTGGGAAGGCGCAGGTGCCCGGGTCCCGGCCGGTGCTCAACCCGTCCAGGTGCGGGCCGGCAAGACCACCACCGGAATCGACTTCACACTGCCCGCGGGCGGCGCGATCAGCGGAACCGTTACCGCGGCTCGCGTTGACAACGATTGGCCGGACACGTTGGTGTACCTGTTCGATCAGAACGGCACGCCGATCCAATCAACCCATGTCTCCGGGCTCGACGGGTCGTACGAGTTCGAAGGTGTGGCGGCCGGAACGTCGCACCGAGTGTGCGTCGCTGGAACAAGCATGTGGCAGGGCCCTGACAAGGGGGGCCGCAAGTATCCGGGCAGGTGCTACACCGCCGCTGCGTGGGACGGCTGACGCAGCACTGAGCCTAGGCGCGCTCGGCGCGCAGCAGAAGAACTGTCCGCGCGCCGATGCGGAACGCAGTGCCGCCGGCGATCGCGCGCGAGTTTGCCGGCACGCCGCCGCGCCGATTGGAGTCGACCACCGGCACGTACTGATCGGCCCATGGTGCGCCTGGGAGAGTGAACCGGCCACCTTGATCGCCGGCGTGCAACAGCAGCAGGAACGAGTCGTCCATGATCAACTGGCCGCGGCGGTCGCGATGCCGTAGCCCGCGACCGTCGAAGTACATCCCGATCGAGCGCAGCCCGGCGTCGAACCAATCCGACTCGTTCAATTCGCGCCCGGCCGGGTGAAACCAGGCCAGGTCCTTGCAACCGTCACCGCCGTCGACCTCACGTCCCTCGAAGAAGGCCGGCTGCCGCAGCACCGGATGCGCGCGGCGCAGACCGAGCAGCCGGCGCGAAAGCATGAGTATGTCGTCAGCCTCGTCCGACGGTGACCAGTCGACCCACGACACGTCGTTGTCCTGCACGTAGGCGTTGTTGTTGCCGCGCTGTGTGCGCCACCGCTCGTCGCCGGCGACGAGCATCGGTGCACCGGTAGACAACAAGAGCGTGCTCAGCAGATTGCGCGCCTGCCGTAGCCGCAACGTCTGCACGTCGGCGGGCGCGGGATCGCCCTCGCAACCGCAGTTGTAGGAGCGGTTGTCGTCGGTGCCGTCCTGGTTGTTCTCACCGTTGTTCTCGTTGTGCTTCTTCTCGTAGGAGACGAGATCGCGCAGGGTGAAACCGTCATGCGCGGTGACGAAGTTGATCGACGCGATCGGCAGCCGCCCGTCGTCGCCGTAGAGATCGGACGAGCCGGTGAGCCGGTAGGCGAGATCGCGCACGCCGCCGTCGCCGAATGACCAGAACGAGCGCACCGTGTCGCGGTACTTCCCGTTCCACTCCGTCCACAGCGGTGGGAACTCGCCGACCTGGTACCCGCCCGCACCGACGTCCCACGGCTCGGCGATCAGCTTCGTCTGACTGATGATCGGGTCCTGATGGATCGTGTCGAAGAAGCTGGACAGCTTGTCCACGTCATGCAGTGATCGGGCCAGCGCCGAGGCAAGATCGAAGCGGAAGCCGTCGACGTGCATGTCGGTGATCCAGTAGCGCAACGAATCGGTGATCAGCTGCAACGGGAACGGGCGGCGTGGATCGAAGGTGTTGCCGCACCCGGTGTAATCGGTATAGCGCGACGGGTCGCCGTCGGCGAGCCGGTAATACGAGCCATTGTCGATGCCGCGGAACGACAGCATCGGGCCGTCCGGTCCCGCTTCCGCGGTGTGGTTGTAGACGACATCGAGAATCACCTCGATGCCGGCATGGTGCAGGGCGCGCACCATCGACTTGAACTCGCGCACCTGATTGCCGTTGCGTGACGCGTAGGCCTCGTGCGGCGCGAAGAAGCCCAGCGAGTTGTAGCCCCAGTAGTTGGCGTTGCCCCGGCTTTGCAGAGCCGGCTCGGAGACGAACTGATGAATCGGCAACAGTTCGACGGCCGTCACGCCGAGTGCGCTCAGGTACTCGATCGCCGCCGGATGGGCGAGTCCGGCGTAGGTGCCGCGCAACTCCGGCGGGATATCCGGATGTTGTTGGGTAAAGCCCTTCACGTGCAACTCGTAGATCACGGTGTCGTCCCAGGGCACCTTCGGTGGCAGGTCGCCGCCCCACGGGAAGGCGTCGTGCACGATCACCGATCGTGGCACGTAGGCGGCCGAGTCGTCGCTGTTGTCCGGATAGACCGCACGGTGGTCGACGAAGTCGCCCTCGATGGCCCGGGCGTACGGGTCGACGAGCAGCTTGTTCGGGTTGTGGAAGAGCCCTTGGGACGGGTTGTACGCGCCGTCCACCCGAAAGCCGTAGCGCTGACCCGGGCCGACGCCGGGCAGGTAGCCGTGCCAGACGTGGTAGGTCGACTCGTCCAGCGGGATCCGGGTCTCGTAGCCGCTGGCCCCAGCGATGTCACTGAACAGGCACACGCTGACCGCGGTCGCGGTGGTCGACCAGAGCGCGAAGTTGACGCCGTCGCCGTCCCAGTGCGCACCGAGGGGGAACGGGCTGCCCGGCCAGGCGCGATCCAGGCGCGCGGCCAGGCTGGCGGGCAGTTCCTCGGGGAGCATCGCGCCGACTCTATCGTCGGCCGCCGGGCCGGAGATTCTCAGCGAACACAAGGAAACAACCCAGCTCGTCCCACAGTTTGCCCCGTTAGCTGTTGTCATGCCCGCGAGACACCCTCGCGGAGGCACGGAGGTGAACCAGCGTGAACGAGCAGGCAGGTCCGCAGCAACCAGCGCAACCGCCGCAGCATCCCAGCGCGCGCCCGTATGGTGATGCGATCTACCGCCCCGAGTACCAGCCCTGGGATCCGTCGTACTACCCCTACGCCGGCTACTACGGCGCGCCGCCGACGCAGCTGCCGACCCGGCCGAAGCGGCGCCGGGCAGCCGCGCTGGCCACCCTCGGTGCGCTCGCAGCCGCGGCCATCTTCGGTGCGGGCGTCGTGACCGGCCACTCGACCTCCGTCGCCGGCACCGGGACCGTCGCCGCCGGGACATCGGGCGGGACGGGCAGCGGTTCGTCCGGCGGGTCCTCGGGCGGCTCGTCCGGCGGGACCACGCCGGGCAACCCGTTCGGACGGTACCCATTCAGCACGCCCGGTGGTTCGGGCAATTCAGGTGGCACCGGCACCGCCGGGAAGGCGACGGCCGCGCAGACGGTCGGGATCGTCGACCTCTACACCGAACTCGGCTACCAGGGTGCCGCCGCGGCCGGCACTGGCGTCGTGCTCACCTCCGACGGCGAGATCCTCACCAACAACCACGTCATCGACGGCTCGACCAAGATCAAGGCAGTCGTCATCTCGACCGGCAAGACCTACGTCGCCAAGGTGGTCGGCACCGTCCCGGGCAAGGACATCGCACTGATCAAGTTGCAGGACGCCTCCGGACTGCAGACCGCGAACCTCGGCGACTCGAGCACGGTGTCCGTCGGCGACGCGGTGACCGGTGTCGGCAACGCAGGCGGCACCGGCGGGACGCCGAGCGCGGCCACGGGCAAGGTGACCGCGACCAACAAGACAATTACCGCATCCGACGAGAACCAGTCAGATTCAGAGCGCCTGCATGGCGTGATCGTCACTGACGCACCGATCCAAGCCGGCGATTCCGGTGGCCCGCTGTACGACGCGAACGACAAGATCATCGGCATCGACACCGCGGCCAGCACGAGCGGGCGCAGCGCCGGCTTCGCGATCCCGATCAATTCGGCGATGACCCTCATAGCGGCCATCCGCTCCGGCGTCGAGACGAGCTCGGTGCATCTCGGCTACCCCGGCTTCATGGGCATCGAGATGTCGGCGACCACGAAGCGTGCCGTCGTGGCCCAGGTCATCCCGGGCACGCCGGCGGCGAGTGCAGGCGTGGGAGCAGGCGACCTGATCACCAAGTTCAACAGCACCACGATCCGAACCGAACGCCAGCTGCACAACGCGGTATCGGTGCTCAATCCCGGCTCGAAGATCAGCCTGACCTACACCGATCCGACCGGGGCGAGTCAGACCACGTCCATGACGTTGATTGCCGGGCCGGCTGACTGATCCGAACCTGTTTCCCCTCCGCGGCGCGCGTCCCTCATCCTCCTGGAGGGCGCGCGCCGCGCCACGTCCACCAGGCGCGCGAGCGGATCTTGGCGGCGTGCGTCAGGATGGCATCGTGGTCGACATCAATCCCGATGCCGTGCTGCAGCTCGTCGACGTGACGGTGCGGCGCGGCTCGAAGACGCTGCTCGAGCGCATCAACTGGACGGTGGAAGAGGACGAGCGGTGGGCCGTGCTCGGGCCCAACGGCGCGGGAAAATCGACCCTGATGGCCATCGCCGCGGCGAACATGCACCCGAGCTCGGGCGTCGCCTACGTCCTCGGCGAGCAACTCGGCCGGGTCGACGTGTTCGAGCTGCGGCCGCGGATCGGGCTTGCCACGGCTGCGATCGCGGATCGCATTCCCGGCGGTGAGCGGGTGACCGATGTAGTGGTGAGCGCCGGCTACGGGGTGCTCGGGCGCTGGCGCGAGGCATACGGCCGCCTCGACGTGCGGCGAGCTACCAAGCTGCTCGACCTGTTCGGCGTCGGCGACCTCACCGAGCGCACGTTCGGCACGCTGAGCGAGGGGGAGCGCAAGCGGGTGCAGATCGCGCGTGCGCTGATGACCGACCCCGAGTTGCTGCTGCTCGACGAGCCGGCTGCCGGGATGGATCTCGGCGGCCGCGAAGACCTCATCCGGCGGCTCTCCCGGTTCGCCGCGGATCCGGACGCGCCCGCGTCAGTGCTGGTGACCCACCACGTCGAGGAATTGCCACCCGGTATCTCGCACGTGTTGCTCCTGCGCGACGGTGCGGTGGTTGCGGCCGGGCTTGCCCGCCAGGTGCTCACCGACGAGAACCTGTCGGAGACGTTCGGCCTGCCGATCCACGTGTGGCGGCGTTCGGGACGCTGGTACGCCCGCGCGATCTGACCTAGTCAGCCATTCCGGGTCGGGGACGCGGCTACGAGGCCTGACCGAACACAGCGGCAAACACAGCGGCAACACAGCGGCAAACACAGCGGCACAGGAGGTGTCCCTATCCTGTGCCGATGCGTTCCGTGCGTCCGGTGCTCTTGGTCGGTTGCCCGCGCTCGGGGACGACGCTGCTCAGCGTGATCCTGCACGCGCACCCGCGCATCGCGATGCCGCCCGAGACCAGGTTCCTGTTCCCGGTGTACCGCCGGCGCAACTCGTTCGGTGACCTCACCGAGGTGAAGAACCGCCGCCGGCTGGCCCGCCGGATCACCGGCCGTGGCTCGCGATTCGTCCACCTCGGGCTGAATCGGCGCGCAGTCAGGCGCCAGATCGTCCGGGGGGCGCCGACCGTCGGTTCCGCGATGGCCATCGTCTGGCGCGAATTCGCGCGCAGTCGCGGCAAGCAGCGCTGGGGCGAGAAGCGGCCGCTGTACTGGCAGCAGATGGATTGGCTGATGCGGCTGTTCCCGGATGCCCAGGTCGTGCACCTGATCCGCGACCCGCGTGCGTGTGTGGCGTCGCTGCTGGATGTGAAGTGGTGGCACGGCGGCTTCCCGAGCGCGCTGGCGACCTGGACGCTGAGCGACCGCGAGCTGCGCCGCTTTGGCGACCGTGCGCCGCGGGGCAGCTACTACGCGCTGCATTTCGAGGATCTGCTCACCGAGCCGAAGGATGAACTGGCCAGGCTGTGCGAGTTTCTCGGCGAGGACTTCGACGCGGCGATGCTCGAGTTCGCCGGCGCGGCGGGCGACATCGTGCCCGAGCGCAAGCTGTGGCACAAACGCACCCACGAAGCGCTCGACCCGACGCGGGGTGAGCGCTGGCGGCAGCGGTTGACGCCGAGCGATGTCGCCGTCATCGAAGCCGTTGCCGGCGAGGCGATGAAGCATCACGGCTACGAACTCTCGGGAATCGGCGCTCCCGCCAGCCGGATCCGGCTGGCGCACTATGGCCTCGAGTCGGCACGCCGGCAGGCGAGTATCTGGGCGATGCGCTCGATCGATCGCGCGCAACGGCTGCGGGAGAAGAGCGCGGTTGCCGCCGACCCGAGCGCAGTCTCGGTTGTGCGGTGACCGGCTGCGAAGATGAGCCGGAGCCCAGCACGCCCTAGGCTCGGTCGTGGTCTATCAAGGCAGAGAGGCGGGGTTCATGGGCGAGTTCGTGCAGGTTGAGACCGGCGGCGAGGTGCCGACCGGGGTAGCGACGATACTGCTGTCGCGCCCGCCGATGAACGCGCTGAACACTGCAGTGCAGGCCGAACTGCGCGCGGCGGCCGAGCAGGTCGCCAACGATCCGGCCGTGCGCGCAGTCGTCCTCTACGG
>DASRSG010000147.1:0-22701 GCA_035656595.1 Jatrophihabitantaceae bacterium
GCCTTCGACTGCCATGCACCGCTGCACCTCGGCGGCCAGCGCCGACGCCGGCCCGAACCGCAGCGCGTCAACGCCGGCACGCACCGCCGTCCCGGCCGGCACACCGACCGCCACGTGCGGCAGCAGCCGGTTGGCCAGGTCGATCACCTCGCCCGGCACGCGGTACCCCGCCGTCAGCGGGCGCACCGTCGAGTCGGGGTGGCCGAGGTGCGCCAGCGTCACCGCCCAGTCGCCGGGCGCCCATGGGGTGGTGGCCTGCGCCAGATCGCCGAGCACGGTGATCGAGCCGAGCGGGCAGCGGCGCGCCACCGCCCGGCACTGCATCGGCGAAAGGTCCTGCGCCTCATCGACGACCACGTGGACGTAGGTGCTCACCCCGTCGAGCAGCGCCGAGAGCTCGTCGAGCAGCACGCCATCCATCGGTGTCCAGCGCACCCGCTTCACCGAAGCCGACGCCGGCCTGTACAAGGAATCGCGCTCGGCCACGCTGAGCGCCGGAGCGCAGCGGGCGAGGAACGCCGGGTCGTCCCACAACCGCATCAGCAGCGCCGGCGCTGTCAGCGCCGGCCACACCTCGTCGACGAAATCACGTACCGCCTGAGAGCGCGCCACCTTCGCGGTCTCGGCATCCGAGGGTGCGCCGCCGCGATCCTCGCGCTGGCGCCGCACGTCCTCACCGACCTGGGTGCGCAGCCGCTCGCGCGCCAGCGACCAGCGCAGCCCGTCGGCCAGCGCGCGGCGCGCGTCGTCGACGTAGCGGCGCAGGTGGTGCGCGCCGACCCGGTACCGCTTCGTGCCGATGATCGCCAGCACGTCCTCGGTCGGCTTGGCCACGTGCGAGAGGACGGCCCGGCGCAGGACGTCGGCCATCCGCGCATCGCCCTTGAGCGTGGCCAGCGACGCCGGCTCGGACGCGCCCGGCATCACCCCGACGAGGTTGTCGACCGTCGACTGCTCGATACCGCCTTCACCGAGGGACGGCAGCACCTGCGCGATGTAGTGCAGGAACGCGGCGTTCGGGCCAACAACCAGCACGCCGGAGCGGCGCAGCCGCTCGGGATAGGTGTAGAGCAGGTACGCCGCGCGGTGCAGGCCGACCGCGGTCTTGCCCGTACCCGGCGCGCCCTGGATGCACAGCGAGGTGTCGAGGTCGGCGCGCACCAGATCGTCCTGATCGGGCTGGATGGTCGCGACGATGTCGCGCATCGGCCCCACCCGCGGCCGCTCGATCTCTTCGCGCAGCAGGTCAGAGGCCAGCCCCAGCGATTCGCCCAGGTCGAGGTGCTCGTCCTCGAACGAGGACAGCATGCCGTCGTGAAAGCCGAACCGGCGCCGCAGCCGCACGTTCATCCGGTCGGTCGGCGTCGCGCGGTAGAACGCCCGCGAGATCGGTGCGCGCCAGTCGATCACCACCGGGTCGCCGCGCCGGTCGCGCACGTGCCGCCGGCCGATGTGGAACACCTCGACATTTCGGGGGCCAGCCGGGCCGCTGTCAGGATCGCGGTCGGTGCGGCCGAAGAACGGCGGTGCGTCCGGATCGCTGGCCAGCGCGCGCAGGCGCTCGGCGCGCATCCGGCCCAGGCTCTGGCTGGCCAGCTCGTCCACGCCGTAGTCGGCGATCGCCGACGCGGATCGCTGCATGTCGAGCAGGCAGCGGCGGGCGAGATCTAGGTGGGCTTGTTCGGCGACGAGTACGGGATTGTCGGCAGCCACGGTTGGTTGACGCTACGCGGTCGGAGCAACACATTTTGATCTGCGAGGCTGTTGCGCATGACTGCGCGCCAGTCCGCCGAGCACGCCCGGTTGAGCGAATCGCCGGAGTCGTCGAGCCCGTGGCGGTTGTGGGGTCCGTACCTTTCCGGCCGGCAGTGGGGCACGGTGCGCGAGGACTACTCCGCCGACGGCGACGCCTGGGCGTACCTGCCCTTCGAGCAGGCCCATCAGCGCGCCTACCGGTGGGGTGAGGACGGCCTGGGCGGCCTCTGCGATCGCTATGGCTTCCTGAACTTCTCGCTCGCGCTGTGGAACGGCCACGACCGCGTGCTCAAGGAGCGCTACTTCGGGCTGACCAACGGCGAGGGCAACCACGGCGAGGACATCAAGGAGTACTGGTGGGCGATCGACGGCACCCCCACGCACTCATGGATGCGCTGGCTGTACCGCTACCCGCAGGCCGAGTTCCCGTACGACCGGTTGCGCGGCGAGAACGCGGCGCGCTCGCGCGACGACCGCGAGTTCGAACTGGCCGATACCGGCATCCTCGACGGCAACCGGTTCTTCGACGTCGCGATCAGCTACGCGAAGGCCGCGCCCGACGACATCGTGATCGTGATCGAGGCGACGAACCACGGCCCCGATGCCGCGCCGCTGCATCTGCTGCCGCAGATCTGGTTCCGCAATACCTGGGTGTGGGGCCGCGACACGCGCCGTCCCGAACTGCGCCGCGTCGACCCGCCCGAACGCATCGCGGCGAACGTGCGCGTCGTCGAGTGCGAGCACGACTACCTCGGCCGCTACCTGCTCGCCGCGGAAGGTTCGCCCGACGTCCTGGTCTGCGAGAACGAGACGAACGCGCAGGCACTGTTCGGCGCTCCCAACGCGACGCGGTACGCGAAGGACGGCATCGACGCTCGCGTCGTGCACGGTGACGAATCGGCGGTCAATCCCGAGGGCGTGGGGACGAAGGCAGCGCTCTGGTACCGCTTCGACCCGGTTGCGCCGGGCGCGACCGTCTCGGTGCGGCTTCGGCTGTCGATGGCCGATCCGGACGACCACACGTTCGGGCCTTCCTTCGCCGCCGTGCTCACCGATCGCGCTGCGGAGTCCGACGAGTTCTACGCCGCCGTCCTGCCGGCGCACTTGAGCGCGTCGGACGCGACGCTGGCGCGCCGGGCCTTCGCCGGACTGCTGTGGAACAAGCAGCTCTACCGCTACAGCGTGCGCGACTGGCTCGCCGGCGACCCGTCCCAGCCCGCGCCGCCGCCCGAGCGCACCGAACGCGCCGCGCGCAACGTGTCGTGGACGCACCTTGCGCTCGCCGACGTCATCTGCATGCCCGACGACTGGGAGTACCCGTGGTTCGCCGCGTGGGATCTTGCGTTCCACTGCATCGCGCTCGCGCACATCGACCCGACCTTCGCGAAGGAGCAGCTGCTGCTCTTGTGCCGCGAGTGGGCCGAGCATCCCGACGGCCAGCTGCCTGCCTACGAATGGGCCTTCGGCGACGTCAACCCGCCGGTGCATGCTTGGGCGGCGTGGCAGGTGTATGTCGTCGACGGTCGGCGTGACACCGACTTCCTGATCCGGGTCTTCACGAAACTGCTGCTGAACTTCGGTTGGTGGGTCAACCGCAAGGACAACGACGGCTCGAACCTGTTCGAGGGCGGCTTCCTCGGCATGGACAACATCGGCCTGTTCGACCGGTCGGCCTCGCTGCCGGACGGCAGCCGGCTCGAGGAGTCCGATGCGACCAGCTGGGTGGCGGCGTACTGCCTGAGCATGCTCACAATCGCCGTCGAGCTGGCCACGGCCGTCCCGGCGTGGGATGAGGTGGCGACCAAGTTCCTCGAGCACTTCCTGCTGATCGCGCATGCACTGCGGCGGTTCGGTTCGGCCGACGTCGGGCTGTGGGACGAGACCGACGGCTTCTGCTACGACGTGCTGGTGCACCCGGACGGCACGCCCGAGCAGCTGCGGGTGCGCTCGATGGTGGGGCTGCTGCCGCTGCTCGCGGTCGCGCACGTCCCGGAGTGGACGACGGACGCGCTGCCGGACCTGACCCGGCGGCTGCGTTGGCTGCAGCGGCGGCGTCCCGATCTGCTCGAAGGTCTGCTCACGCGTGCCGGTGCGCCGGGCGAGCCGGCCAACCGCATGCTGGCGCTGCTCGACCCCGATCGGTTGCGCCGCGTGCTCTCGCGCATGTTCGACGAGGACGAGTTCCTTTCCCCATACGGGATTCGCTCGCTCTCGGCGAGCTATCGCACGCCGTACTCGACCGTCATCGAGGGGCAGCAGCTCTCGATCGACTACGAGCCGGGTGAATCGCGAACGGGGCTCTTCGGCGGCAACTCGAACTGGCGCGGACCGGTGTGGTTCCCGGTGAACGTGCTGCTCGCCGATGCGTTGCGCGAGTACGCGGCCTATCTCGGCGACAGCTTCACCGTCGAGGTGCCGACCGGTTCGGGACGCGCGCTGGCCCTCGCCCAGGCGGCCGACGAGATCGACGCGCGGCTCGTCGCGCTGTTCCGACCCGGACCGGACGGTCGGCGCCCGTGTGACGGCGTGCGGATCGAGGCGTCCGACGATCCGCTGTGGCGCGGGCAGATCACGTTCAGCGAGTACTTCAACGGCGACACCGGCGAAGGCTTGGGCGCTACTCATCAGACCGGCTGGACGGCACTCGTCGCGCACTTGCTGTGCCGTCCCGCTCCGGACGACTAGCCGACGGTCACCTTCCTCGATGCCCTCGGCATGTGTGGCCGCGGCGCCGCTGCTCGATCCGCCGTCGCCCCACGACCACGACACCGTTGTGCCCTGTTGATCAAGCAGGGTGGGAGTTGCTGGGTCGTCAGGCGCCGAGGCGGAGCTTGAGCGACTCGAACTCGTCGCGCAGTGAGCTGGGCAGCGACGCGCCGATCTTCTCGAACCATTCCTCGATGAGCGGCAGCTCGCCGCGCCACTCTGCGACGTTCACCGCGAGTGCCTGCTCGAGCGCGTCCGGTGACATGTCGAGGCCCTCGGTGTCGAGCGCGTCGGCAGTCGGCACGCGCCCGATCGGGGTGTCGACCGCCGCGGCCTTGCCCTCGATGCGCTCGAGTGCCCACTTGAGCACGCGGATGTTCTCGCCGAACCCGGGCCAGCTGAAGTTACCCTCGGCGTCGCGGCGGAACCAGTTGACGTAGAAGATCTTCGGCAGCTTGACCGCGTCGGCAGCCTTGCCGACCTCGATCCAGTGCGCGAAGTAGTCGCCGGCGTTGTAGCCGATGAACGGCAGCATGGCCATCGGGTCGCGCCGTACGACGCCGACCTGCCCGGTCGCCGCGGCAGTCGTCTCGGACGAGAGTGTCGCGCCCATGAACACGCCGTGCTGCCAGTCGCGCGCCTCGGTCACCAGCGGAATGGTGTCCTTGCGCCGGCCGCCGAAGAAGATGGCGTCCAGCGGCACGCCCTTCGGATCGTCCCACTCGGGTGCCTTCGTCTCGCACTGCGCGATCGGCGTGCAGTACCGCGAGTTGGGGTGGCTCGACAGTTCTGTGCTGCCCGGGGTCCAGTCTTGCTTCTTCCAGCTGGTCAGGTGCGCGGGCGGTTCGCCCATGCCCTCCCACCAGATGTCGCCGTCGTCGGTGAGCGCAACGTTGGTGAACACCGAGTTGCCCTTGGCGATGGTGCGCATCGCGTTCGGGTTGGTGTGATAGTCGGTGCCGGGCGCAACGCCGAAGAAGCCGTTCTCGGGATTGACGGCGTAGAACCGGCCGTCGTCACCGACGCGGATCCAGGCGATGTCGTCGCCGATCGTCTCGACCTTCCAGCCGGGCAGCGTCGGCTCGAGCATCGCCATGTTGGTCTTGCCGCACGCCGAGGGGAACGCGGCGGCGATGTAGTAGGTCTTGCTCTCTGGTGAGGTGAGCTTGGCGATCAGCATGTGCTCGGCGAGCCAGCCCTCGTCGCGGGCCTTCACCGAGGCGATGCGCAGCGAGTAGCACTTCTTGCCGAGCAGCGCGTTGCCGCCATAGCCCGAGCCGTAGGACCAGATCAGCCGCTCCTCGGGGAAGTGCACGATGTACTTGGTCTCGTTGCACGGCCACGCGACGTCGGACTGGCCGGGCTCGAGCGGCGCGCCGACCGAGTGCAGCCCGGGCACGAAGTCGCGGTCGTCAGTGAACAGCTCGAGAGCCTTGGTGCCGAGGCGGGTCATCACGTGCATGCTCGCGATCACGTAGAGCGAATCGGTGATCTCGGCGCCGAGCATCGGCTCGTCCGCAGTCAACGGGCCCATGCAGTAGGGCAGGACGTACATCGTGCGCCCGCGCATGCAGCCGCGGAAGCGCTCGGTGAGCACGGCCTTCATGTCCTCGGGATCCATCCAGTTGTTGGTGGCCCCGGCGTCCTTCGGATCGCGGCTGCAGATGAAGGTGCGTCCCTCGACGCGCGCCACGTCGCTCGGGTCGGAGGCGCACCAGAACGAGTTCGGCTTCTTGTCGGCGTTGAGGCGGGTGAACGTGCCATTCTCGACGAGCTGGTCGGTGATCCGCGTCCACTCCGCTGGCGAGCCGTCTACCCACTCGATCCGGTCTGGCTGGGTGAGCTCGGCAGTCTCGCGGACCCAGGTCAGCAGCTTGGGATGAGTGGTCGGGGCCGAATCAAGGCCCGGGATGCTCGTCATTGTCATGCGTGCGTTCTCCTCGCCAGTCGCCATTGACTGCGCAACCGACCGGAAGGGTCGGGCGTGTCACGGGTGGGAATGCACCGAATTTACCGGCTGGAAGCGCTCTTAGGACGAATCGAGAATTGCGGTACTGCTCACATGGGCCGCGGACGGAAACCCTTTCGGTACCGGCATTACAGGCGCGCGACGCGCGACGTGAATCGCACGACTCCATGATCGTTACGAGTGCAGGCGTAAGCCCTTGGTGATCTTGTCGGCGTCGCGACGATCGGTGCGGAAGGCCAAGCCGGTGAGCGCGAGTTCTGCGCGCGGCACCGCGGCGACAGCGGCCCGGTTGGCCTGGTCGTGCCCGGTGGTGAACAGCTCTTCGGTGAAGACCGCGGGGGTGACGTCACGCGAGAGTGCGCGGTCGAGGGTGCGGGTCAGTTCTGCGCCGGTCGCTTCGAAGACGAGCACCGGCTGGCCGAACATCGCCAGGTACATCGTGGCGTCGGCATCGCCGTAGGGTTCGCCGATCGACTCGGGTGCCGAATCGGCGACGCCACTGCACAGGAACGCGGTCATGTTCAGCTTCTGCCAGATCGGCAGGTCGGCGCGCAGCACGACGACGATCTTGGTCTCGAAACGAACCTCGGTCATGTCCCGAATCTACGACGTCGCCGCGTCCAATTTCCGGGCTGGGTTTTCCCCGCGGGTGGCCGGTTTGGCAGCCCGAAACCGGTGGTGCGCGGGGAAAAGTGGTGCCGGACCGCTTGCCTTTCCCCGCCAGCGGCCGGTTGGGTGGCGCGGAACCGGTTGCCGGCGGGGAAACCCGGCTTTCGGCCGACCGGCTGCCGCTTTGCCCCGCTAATGCGCGCTGCGCGGCGCCGGCAGCGTGGGTACGCGGGGCAAAGTCACGTGCTGAGCGCGGCGTGCAGGTCGCGCAGGTGGTGGACGCCTTCGTGCACCGCAGCGCGCGCGAGCCATCGCGCGGTGCGGTGCTCGCCGGCCAGCCGGGTCATCGTGCGATCCCAGTCGGTGACCCGCGCGATCTCGTCGCAGCAGCCCGCCACCGCGGCATCAAGCTCGTCGAGGACGGCCGGCGCGTCGCGACCGGCGTACCGGAAGCGGATCGCGCGCAGGTCGTTGTACATCGGTTCGAGCTGGGGACGGTCCTCGGTGCGCACCCGGTAGAGCCGGATCGCGGAAACCTCGTACACGTCGCGCAGGTGGCAGAGGTACTCGATCGCCGACCACGAGCCATCGTCGGGCTTCGCACCGAGGCGGTCACGCCCCGCGGCCTCGATCAGCACGCGGACGTCGGCCGCGAGCGTGGGCAGCCGCGCCGCGACGGTCGTGACGTCGCAATCGGGAAAGGCGAATCCGCAGCTGTCGCAGGCGAAGTCTTCGGCCACCAACGGAGCTAGCCCAGTCACGAAGCCTTGCTCACCGTGGACATGTTGAAGTCGGGCACGCGCACCGCGGGCATCGCGCTGCGCCGGAAGAAGTCGTTCCACTCGCGCGACATCGCCGGCTCGGTCCGTCCCACTTCGGTGACGCGCGACCAGAGGTCGATCGGCGACTCGTTGAAGCGGAAGTTGTTCACTGCGCCGCGCACTGCGCCGTTCTCGACGAGATACACCCCGTCGCGGGTCAGGCCGGTGAGCAGCAACGTCTGCGGGTCGACCTCGCGGATGTACCAGAGTGTGGTGAGCAGCAGGCCACGCTCGGTGGCGGCGATCATCTCCTCGAGGCTCGCGCTGCCGTTACCGTCCATGATCAGGTTGTCGATGATCGGGCAGGGTTTCGCGTCGGTCTTGGCGCCCCATGCACGGGTGCGGACGAGATTGGTCAGGGCGCCGTCACGCATCCAGTCGACGGCGGGACGGGGCAGGCCATTGTCGAACACCGACCACAGGCTGCCGAAGGTCTCTTCGTTGATCTGGAACGGCGCGCATTCGAGGCCCGGGTAATTCGGATCGGAGTACAGCCGCAGCGGCAGCGGTGAGAGTCGTTCGCCTATGCGGGTCACGCCGTCGGCGCCGGCGAACACGCTGCGCCCCTCTTCGGCGTCGCGTGCCGAAGCGGTGAGGTAGGCGTAGATGTTCAGGTCGGCGACACACGTCGGCGGCAGGAGAGTCTCGTACCGCCCGGCCGGCAGGTCGATCTTGCTCGCTGCCCAGTCGAGGCGTTGGTCAAGCGATCCGGCCAGTGCCTGCGGGTCGACATCGGCGAAGTCGTTGCTGTGCTGGCTCACGTAGGCCGAGCGCGCGTAGTCGTCGGACTTGCCGTTGATCTCGACCCGTCCATCGGGCTGGTCGAAGCGGCGCCGCACGCCGGTCGAGGTACCGAGGTAGGACGAGGTCAGCTGGTGCTCGGCGAAGCCGAACAGCAGCCGGTCGGACTTGCGCCACCGCTCGAACACCTCGCCCAGCGATGTGGCGAACTGCTCGAACACCGCGACGCTGGTCTCGGCCGGGTCGCCTGCCCAGTCATCGTCGTTCGGGTAACTGTCGACCAGCGGCGCGGCGTCATCGGCCGGTGCCGCATCGCGCGCGGCTTGTTCGGATGCGCGCACCAGTTCGTCGAGCTCGTCGGCATTAGAGATCGATCGGGTGAGCACTCCGGCGCGCGCGCCTTCGGCATCGTCACGGATCGACACGACTGTCACGTTGCGCGTGCGCATCTGCCCGTTGGTGGTGAGGCTGTTGCCGGCCCAGCGCAGGTTCGTCTCGGTGTGCTCGGCGGCGATGACGATGCAGCCGTCGCTCGTGGACGCGGCGAGCGCGGCCTCGACCAGATCTTGGGCCTGAGCGCTCATCAGTCGCGTCCCGCCTCGGTTTTGGTGTTCAGGATGTTGATGCCGCGGAACAGCGCCGCAGGGCAACCGTGCGAGACGGGAGCCACCTGCCCGGGCTGGCCCTTTCCGCAGTTGTCGGCGCCGCCGAGCACGTACGTCTCGGGGCCGCCCACGGCTTCCATCGAACCCCAGAAGTCGGTGGTCGTCGCCTGGTACGCGACATCGCGCAGCTGGCCGGCGAGCTTGCCGTTCTCGATGCGGTGGAACTGCTGGCCGGTGAACTGGAAGTTGAACCGCTGCATGTCGATCGACCACGAGCGGTCGCCGACGATGTAGATGCCGCGGTCGACGCCGCTGATCAGTTCTTCGGTGGACGGGCCGTCCGGCGCGGGCTGGATCGACACGTTCGCCATGCGCTGCAGCGGGATGTGCCCGGCGGAGTCGGCGAACGCGCAGCCGTTCGAGCGCGACATGGCGAGTTGGTCGGCGTTGTCGTGTGCCATCTGCCGGTTCAACTGATAGCCGACGAGGATGCCGTCCTTGACGAGGTCGAACTGCTGGGTGGCGACGCCTTCGTCGTCGAAGCCGATCGTGGCCAGCCCGTGCTCGACGGTGCGGTCGCCGGTGACGTTCATGACCGCACTGCCGTACTTCAGCGTGCCGAGCTTGTCGAGGGTTGCGAAGCTCGTCCCGGCGTAGGCGGCTTCGTAGCCCAGCGCGCGGTCGAGTTCGGTCGCATGGCCGATCGACTCGTGGATGGTCAGCCACAGGTTGGACGGATCGATCACGAGGTCGTACGTGCCGGCTTCCACGCTCGGCGCCTTGGCGTGCTCGCGCAACAGTTCGGGCAGCTCGGCGATCTCGGCGTCGAAGTCCCAACCGGTGCCGGTGAGGTATTCCCAGCCGCGCGCTGCCGGCGGCGCGAGGGTGCGCATCGAGAAGAATGCGCCCGCCGCGCGGTCGACGTGCAGCGCGGTGAATTCCGGATACACACGCACGCGCTGCTGTGTCGTCACCGTGCCATGCGCGTCGGCGTAGAACTTGTTCTCCAGCACGATCGCCAGCCGCGCGTCGACGTGATCGACCCCGTCGGCCGCGAGCAGGCGTTCGGACAACTCGGCGAGCCGGGCCACCCGGTCGGACTCAGCGATGTCGAACGGGTTGATGTCGTAGGCCGAGATCCAGGTGGCGTCGGCGTAGATCGGTTCGGCGGCCAGCTCGACGGGCGCTGAACTGAGCACCCGGCTGACCTGCGCAGTGGCCACCGCCTGTTCGGCCAGTTGGGCAGCGGCTGCCGCCGTGCGGGCGATGCCGCTGGCGAAGCCCCACGCACCGTCGTGGATCACCCTGACGGCCAGGCCGACGTCCTCACGGTCGGAGCTGGACTCGACGCGGATGTCGTGCAGCGCGAGCGAGGCCGCGCGGGTGCGCTCGAGACGGAAGTCGGCATGTTCGGCGCCGAGCTCGTTGGCTCGCTCGAGTGCAGCGCCGGCCAGTTCTCGCGACGGGAAGGCGAGAAAGGCGGAGTCGAAGTCGGGCATAGCAGAAACTTACGCGCGGCTCGCGATCCGTTTCGCGTCAGCAGCCGGTGAGCCCGTCGGTGTAGCCCTTGACGAACTCCTGGACCCGCTGCAACCCGGTCGTGCTCCGCGCGCTGAACGCACGATCCGATCCGACCAGTTCGAGCACCGCGGAGGTGGCCTCGTCCATGTCCGGGGGCGACAGGATGTAGGGGTGCGCGGCGTCGCCGGTGATGCGGTTGATGTCGTCGGCGTACGCGCCGGCGTAACAAACGGCAGTCGTCAGTCCGTCCGTCCCGTCGGTCGACGCACCGTACAACTGGTGCTCGCCGGCCATTCCCCAGGCGATCGCGAACAGCGTGCCCAACGCGAAGTCACCGGGCTCGCGATGGCTGAGCGAGACATCTCCGGTGTAGGCGTGGACGTTCGGCGCGGTGATGCTGTAGTACGCACGGTGCGCGAAGGATGCGCTGTAGTAGACGGTGTTGTCGTCAGCGCAATAGCCGAGCTCGCTGTCGGGATTGAGGCCGCCGCACGGCAGGTGATCGGCCTTGGCGAACTTCACCGCTCGGAAGGTCTTGCCCTGCTTGGACGCCGCCGTCGCCCAGAACCGGTTGAGGTCGGCGACGATGCCCGTCGGGTTCAGCACCTCGGCCAGCGGTTGGTTGCCGCGATCGACGTAGTCCTGGTCGCTGACGTAGCCACGTTCGGTGTAGGTGCGGTTGGTCATGAACGTGCTGCTGAAGCAGTACGAGGCGCCTGACTGGATGCCCTGCTGCAGGGCATTGAGCCGATCGAACCCGTCGCCGTGCGAGATGTCCTCGGGCGAGTTCGGCGTCGAGTCGCGGATCTGCAGGTAGCCGGCAAGAGCCCGGTCGAGCGCGGCGGGGGTGAGCTTAAATTGCGGCAGCTGGCCTTTGAGGGCCGCCGCGGCGAACGCGCCGGCCGCGCAATCGGCCTGCGATTCGACGTCGATAGTGCGATCCACGGCAGTGTTGACGTGCAGGCGTTGCTGGATCGCGTGCCCGAACTCGTGGGCGAAGACGAGCGCGGTGACCGCGGGGCCGTAGGCGCGCGAGAGCACGGGCAGCAGATGCTGTGGCGAACGGTCCCAGACGATGGAGTCGTCGAGTTCGCAGTAGGCGGCGTTGTCGATGATGAAGCCGAGCCGCAGCTGCAGGCATTTCTCGTCGCTGGCGTTCGCCGGCACCTGGCGCGTGCGCAGCACCTCGGTGCCGTCGATCGAGTAGTACTTGCCGCGCAACGGCGGCAACGGCCGGCCGTGCGCGATCGCCGGATAGGCCGCCGTCCAGTACGCGATTACCGCGGACAGGGCGTTGTTCACCTGCGTGTCGAACGGGCCGCCAGAGTCGCCTTGGACGGTGATCCCGATCTGTCCGGTGCCCTCGACGTAGCTGACGCAACCGGCGGTGAGCGCGATGGGGAGCAGCGCGGCGAGCAGGCCGCGCCGCCACCGCTGTCTGGCCACCTGTCGAGCTTAGGCGCTGCGATATTCGGATCTTGCCCGAGACTTTGACACACTCTCGTCCATGGGGCGGCATTCAGCACCGGACGACGCGGTCGATGACGCTGCCGACGCGACGGCAACGGTCGATCTTGACAAGCCGCACGGACGGCACGCGCGCACCGACGCTGGCGCCGCGACTGCGCTCGACGACCGCGACACGCAGATGATCGCCGTCATCGATCCGGAGGTGCTGCCCGACGACGTCCACGACACGGGCGAGATCGCGCCGCCGGAGCAGGCGATCGTGCCGCTCGAGGAGGCGCCGGCCAAGCCGTCGCGGGCAGATCGGCGCCAGCAGAAGAAGGCCGCCAAGGCCGCCGCCGCCGAGGTGGCCGCTGCCGAGAAGACCGCGGCAAAGGCGGCGAAGGCGGCGCGCAAGGCCGAGAGCAAGACCGCGGAGCCGGCGGTCCTCCCGGACGAGAAGGCCAAGAAGCGGCGCACGAAGAAGGACGGCAGCCAGACCAACACCCAGGCCGATCTTCGGCTGCTGCGCGAGAACGGCGCGGTTCGGGCACGCTGCATCGCCGCGGTGCTCGTATCGTTCCTGCTCTACACCGTGGTCATGGTCGTGATCAGTCGCGCCGACGCGTATGTGCTCTGGCTGTGGATCCCGATAGTGGTGTCCGGTTTCCTGGTCGGCGTCGTTCTCGACCTGGCGCACAAAGCCGCCAAGAAGGCCATCAACTAGGTGCATCGCGCCTCAGCCGACGGTTAGCCCGGCGTGGCCGGCGCCCATGGAGTCGAGCACGTGCCCGATGTCCGCCTCTGCTGACAGGTACCTGGCCCGGTCGGCGGCTGAGGTCGACGAATCGGCGAGCGCGAGCGGCAGGTCGATGAGGCGAAGCTTCGGCCGCAGCCGCATCAGCGTCGGGATCACCCGAGCCTTGGTCACCCGGAAGCGGCCGGGACGGACCTCGGTGAAGGTGAACTCCGGCATCGCGCCCTCGCGGCTGACCAAGATCGGATCGGCGTGCCGCGAGATCTGGTTGCCCATGCTGTAGATGACCCACTTGTGGTTGATCCGCTCGGCCGGCTCGACCACGTGCGGATGGTCGCCGAGGATCAGGTCGATGTTCGGCGAGGCCAGCAGCTGGTGCGCCTGCTGGATCTGCAGCGACGTCGCCTGCAGGTTGTACTCGATCCCCCAGTGCAGCGACAGCACCACGATGTCCGCGCCGGCCTGCTTGGCCCGCTTGGCCGCCTCGAGAATGTCTGGGACGTTGAGCAGGTTCGCGATCCACGGCTCGCCCGGCGGGCGGGACAGCTGGTTGAAGCCGAACGAGTACGCCAACTGGGCGACCCGAATCCCGTTCGGCATCGTGAAGATCAGCGGCTTGGCCGCTTCGGCCGCTGACCGCGCGCTGCCGGTGTGCTTGAGCCCGGCGGCGTCGATCTCGTCCAATGTGCGTTTCACGCCGGTGTAGCCCTCATCGATGGTGTGGTTCGACGCGGTCGTGCATGAGTCGTAGCCGACGTCGCGCAGGGCGGTGAGCACCTGCGGCGGCGAGGTGAACTGCGGCCAGCCGGTGAACGGGCCCTGCGGCGGCGCGAGCGGTGATTCCATCTCGCAGATTGCGAGATCGGCGCGCGAGACGTCCGGTGCGATCGAGGCATACATCGCACGGAAGTCGAAGCCCTTGCGCCCCTCGGCAAGCGCATCGCGATGTGCCTGGTGCCACAGCTGCGGATGGATCAGTACGTCGCCGGTGCCGAGCACGGTCACCGTTCGCTTCGCCGGCGGTGGAGGGGACGTGGCCGAGGGTTTGGCCGGCGGGATCGAGGACGGCTGGCTCGAGTTCGACTGCGGCGGCGCGATGGGCACGGTGGAGGGCACGGTCGAGGGCAGCGGTGCAGGTGATGGCGAGCTCTTAGTCGCCGTGCACGCGCACACGGCCAGGCCCAAGGCCGCGATCGCTCGTCGTCCCTTCACAACTCGCGACGCTACCGCGCGGCCGCTCCCTGGCGGTCAGGGTCGCATCGTGCCCAGCGGGTACCGGTAGCCGCCGTCCCAGAAGATCGAGTAGTCACGCTTGGAGACGAACGAGGACAGTTCCTTGTTGAAGTCGACCCCGCGGACGATGCCGTCAGGCGCGAACTGGGCGACCGTACCCGCCCGCTCGAACTCGTTGATCTTCGTGTCGAAGTTGAACGCGTCGTGCGCGAGGTCGGTCCACGTGGCCGACTCGGGATGCAGCAGGCCTACGACACTCTTCGCGAGTTCGCCATAGATCCGCACCCGTTCGGCGTCGGCGAGCGGTGCGCCGTTGGCCTGCGTGATTTGCAGGAAGTCGACATCGCCGGTGATGCAGCGCCACTGACCCTTGACGAAGAACTGGGGCACTTGGTCGCCGTGCGCGGACGTCGCCATCCGGAACCGGTAACGCGTGGACGAGTCGGTGTAGGCGGTGGGGTCGACGCTGTTCTCGGCGAAGTTCCACTTCATGTCGATGTGGCCGTCCTTCGCGGCCTTTTCCAACTGGTCGACATAGCCCTTGTCGCTCGTCGTCAGCTCCTTGGTGCGCGTCTTGAGCCGCTTGATCGTCTCGATCCACTCCGCGCTCGCGTCGGTGAAGCCGGCCTTGCGCAACTTGGCTTCGACTTCGGCGACGGTGGGCAGCGCCTTGCGGATGACCACCCGCCCGACGTCACTGACGCTGTAGCCGAGGTACTTGACGTCCAACCACGCCACGTTCTTCAACTTGATCGACTCGGGCTTGAGCACGGCGCCGAGCTTCTCGATCCACTCGACAGATTCCGCGGCGCGCGACCGCACGACGATCAGCAGCTTGTTGCTCTGCGCGAACTGGCGCAAGAAGTCGGTCTCGACGCTGCGCAACCCGAACACCTTCTGCAGCACCGTGTTGGACATCTCGTAGCCGGGCTTGACGACGTTCTTGAGAAGCTCCATCGCCTCGTTCGCGTCGACGAGCGAGCTCTCGGCGGACTTCAGTCCCGCCGCCGTCTGGTCGAAGACCTTCGCTTCCGTGCTCTTGAACGCGTCGAGCACGGCAGCGTCGCGCGCGAGCAAGCCCGGTGCGATGGCCATCGCGAGATCGCCGCTGCGTTCGGTGAACTCGCGGCCGAACTCCTCAAGGGCGTCCCCGCGATTGCCGCCGTACCAGTCATTCCACGTCCGCGTGTAGCCGTCGAGCACATCCTTGGTGATCGCCTTGCGGAACTTCTCCTCGTTGTCGATCAGCTCCGGCGCGTTCTTGTACGCCAGCAACATCGTGTTCCCGACGAGGTTGGTGAACGCGGCGACCTCGGCCGGATCGTCTTTGATCGAATTCCACAGGTCCATCTCCGCCGACACGTACGTCGTCAGTGCCGTCGGTACGTTCGCGATCCCCTTGGCGAGCAGCTTCGGCAGCTCGACGAACAGCCCGCTGAGCATTCCGGTGGTGATGTTGCGTAGCCCGTGCAACATCCCGACGGTGAAGTAGTAGGCAGTGCCGGCAAGGGTGCCTTCCTCCGGCTCGGGACGGTGATCCGCGTCGTCCAGCGAGATGGAGTACTTCGACTCACCGTGCGTGTAGATCGCGGCATCATCCAGCGGCGTCGTGGTCTTCGTCTTGGTATCGAGGACGTACGCGACCGGATCGACGAAGTTCAGTTCGGCACGGGTGCCTCCGCCGGTCGCCTGCTCGCCGACGAGGGTGTCGGCCGGCGTTCCGGTCGTACGCACGACCAGTGCCAGCTTCTTCTTCTCGCCGGGGTCCAGCTCGACCGCCTCGCTGATGTCCTCCGCGCTGCTGTGCTGGACGTTCTGGATCGGATCGTCGAGCCGCTGCAGGTGCACGTCTGATGCGTTGCCGCCGTACTGCGGCACGTACGGGTCGACCTCGACAGTCTTGACGTTCGACCTGTTCTCGAAGGTCACGTTGATGGTGAAGGCGGTGCCGGCCAACACGAGTCCCGGATCGTCCGGAGACTTGACCTTGCGTCCCATCTCGGTGCTCATCTCGAGCACCGGCGACCCGATGAACTCGGTGGCCTTGGCCAACCCTCTGATGGTGCGGCCGTGCGAGTTCGCGCCGAGGATCAGCGCCTCGACGGAGTACTTGCCGTCGCCCTGCGCTTGGTAGGCGTAGGTCACCGGGACGGTCTTGTGCGGCTTGAGCGTGCCCAGATCGGCCTTGGGCTTCGGCCCGGCGCCCTTCTTCAACCGGAACGACACCTTGTCGACGTGGACGTCGTTCGGGTCGGAGTAGCCGACGACGAGCTTGTCCGGGGCGGTGACGTTAGTGACCGGTTTCGCGCCCGAGTTGGTGATCTCGACCGTCACGGTGACGGCCGCGGGCACGATGTCGCCGGTCTTCGGGTCGACTTTGAGCGTCACGTGCTGCGGGCTGGGCGACACCGTGACGGTGAGCTGGCCCTGGAGTTCGATGGCGTCGACAGTGACGGGATCCAGAGCGTCGTCGACGACCGCAGCCTTCGTCGAATGGCACTTGACCGTGCCGTCGAGGGCGCATACGTCGGCCGGGAAGGTGACGGTGTAGGTGCCGGCCGGCGCCTCGACACCGTAGCTGCCGTCGGTGCGGGTGGTGACGTGCTTGCTGAACGACTCGCCGCCGGCCGTGTGGCCGGCGACGGTGACCTTGATCCCCTTCTCCGGGGTGGTCGGGGTTGACTGCTGGCCCGGTCTCGGCCCGTCGACGACAGTGCCGGTGACGGTGTCCGTCGAGGCCTTGACGAGGTAGACGTCGACCGTGCGATCGCTCTCGAACGTCTCGCCAACGATGTCGCCGTTGGGTGCGATGGTCGCGCGGATCAGATCGTGCCCGGTCCCGTCGCCGAGGTTGATCGCATTGCCTTCGGGGTCTATCTCGAATACGCCGTTCTGCGACGGGGACGTGCCGTCGCCGACGAATCCCTCGCCAACGAGTGCGTGATCGTCAGAGATGCCCAGGACGTAGGAGAGCTGCGTGGGGCGGGTCGTGCCGTCCGGGAAGATCACTTCACCGTGGGCCACCGCCGTGCCGTCGGCGGCGAGCCAACTCGCGGTGCCCGACGCCGGGCCCGTCAGCTCGGCATACGTGTCGTGTGCGCGATCGAGCCGGAAGAGCAATCCGCCGGCGTAGACGATCTCCCAGTCTGTGTTCATCGCCTGGATCGATGCCGGGCCGGAGGCCCCAGGCGGCACCGGCACGGTCACCGCCGGTGCGGTCGCGCTGGCCATGTAGAACGACTGGCCGGTCGAGAGGTCCGTTCCGGCGATCTCGCCGTCGTCGTCGATCAGCGTCGCCTCGACATTGTCGGTGCTCGCCCAGCCGAGCGAGCTGAAATCGAGCAGCCGGTAGGCGTCGTTGCCCGCCTGCCAGACGATCGGCTCATTCTTGGTGTTGTCGGCGCTGATGTCCCACCCGACGACGGTGTCGTCGCTATTGACCGACATGAAACCGACGTCGTTGAAGTCCATGCCGGGTGTGCTGCGGGCATTGGTCGGTGCTACCAGCTGGCCGTTGACGATCGCGCCCTGCCGCGCCGCGAGCACGGTGTCGTGGCTGGTGACGTTTCCGGTGATGCCGCAACCCTCGAACTTGCCGCAGTTGAAGCTCGCGAGCAGCGTGTTGGCAATGCTCGGTGCTGCCGCCGCAGCCCGGCGATCGGCTACCGGTGCGGCCAGCGCCACGATCAGGGTCAGCACCATCGCCGGTGCCAGGATCCAACCTCGTCTGCGCACGTAGCAGCCCGCCCCACCCAGGTAGAAGTTGTGCGCAGCCTAAGTGCGGCTCGTCAGCCCAGCGTCAGTCTCGCTCGCGTAACCGCGCATCGGGGACATATCGTCGCGATGGCGGCCCTGGGTGGGCCGGTTACCCTGCCACCATGGCCGCCATCTCCAGCACGATGCAGGACGATTTCCCGCTGACGATCACTGCGATCCTCGAACACGGCAGCCGCGTCTTCGGGCGCAGCGAGTGCGTGACCTGGCAGGGCGATTCGGCCCGCCGCAGCACCTACGCCGAGATCGGCACGAATGCGAAGCGGCTGGCGAATGCGCTGCGCGGCATCGGTGTCGGCAGCGGCGATCGGGTCGCCACGCTGTGCTGGAACTCCCAGGAGCACCTCGAGGCGTACTACGCCGTGCCGTGCATGGGTGCCGTCCTGCATACCCTCAACCTGCGCCTGCCCGCGGCACAGCTCGAACACATCGTCAACCACGCCGAGGACAAGGTCATCATCGTCGACGCGAGTTTGCTGCCGGTGCTTGCGCCCATCGCGGCCAGCTTCGGCACCGTCGAGGCGTACGTAGTGATCGGCGAGGGCGACACCTCCGTCCTTGGTGACAAGCCGGTGCACGACTACGCGACGCTGCTTGCCGATTCGTCCCCCGATTTCGACTGGCCGGAGCTGGACGAGAAGTCCCCCGCGTCGATGTGTTACACGAGCGGGACGACCGGCGATCCCAAGGGCGTTGTGTACTCGCACCGCTCCACGTTCCTGCACGCGCTGGGGACGTTGTCGCGCAACTGCACGGGGGCGAGCGAGGAGGACCGGCAGCTGGCGATCGTCCCGATGTTTCACGTCAATGCGTGGGGCATCCCCTACGGCTGCTTCCTGGCCGGCGCGTCGATCCTGTTCCCCGGACCGCACATGACGCCGGCCGCGTGGGTCGACATCATCGAGGCCGAGAAGGCGACCGTGGTGTCGGCGGTTCCCACGATCTGGGGCGGCATCCTGCAGCTCGGAGCCGAGCGCGAGCTCGATTTGTCCTCGGTGCGGTTGGGCACGTCGGGCGGCGCGGCGATGCCGCGGTCGCTGGCCGAGGCGTTCGAGAAGCAGTACGGCGTGCGGATCATCCAGGGCTGGGGCATGACCGAGACCTCGCCGGTGGGCGGCATGGCGCACCCGCCGATCGAGGTCGAGCTCGGCACGGCCGAAGAGATGGACTGGCGGATGAAGTCCGGGCGGCTGCTCGCCGGCGTGCAGATGCGCATCGTCAACGACGACGGCGAGGAGCTGCCGTGGGACGGCGAGGCGGTCGGCGAGATGCAGGTGCGCGGGCCGTGGATCACCGGCGGGTACCACCGCGACAAGGCGGCCGAGAAGTTCGACAACGGCTGGTTGCGCACCGGCGACATCGGCACCATCGACGACCGGGGCTTCTTCCAGATCACCGATCGGTCGAAGGACGTGATCAAGTCCGGCGGCGAGTGGATCTCGTCGGTGGAGCTGGAGAACCTGCTCGCCGGCTCGCCGGACGTGCTCGAGGCGGCGGTGATCGGGATTCCCGACCAGCGGTGGACGGAGCGTCCACTGGCCTGCATCGTGCCGCGCGGCGACGTGTCACCTGAGGTCCTCGCGCACTTTCTCGACGGCAAGGTCGCGTCGTGGCAGGTGCCGGAGAACTGGACGTTCATCGACGAGGTGCCCAAGACCACGGTGGGCAAGTTCGACAAGAAGGTGCTGCGCGCCCGCTACGCCGACGGCGACCTGGAGGTCACCCGCACCCGCGACTGAATTTCGCTCTGCCCCGCGTATGCACGCTGCGGCGCGCGATTTACCTGCGTACGCGGGGCAAAGAGTTAGCGGACGGAGCGGATTCGGTACACGAATAGCGCGCCGAGCACGGTGGTGATGCCGGAGGCCGCGAACAGCACCGGGTAGCCGCCCAGCTCGCTGATGATCAGGCTGGCCGCGAGCGGGGCGAGTGCCTGCGGGCCGACCGAGCCGACGTTCATGATGCCGAGGTCCTTCGCGCGCGACGCCGCATCGGGCAGCACGGCGGTGACCAGCGCCTGGTCGACCGACATGTACGCGCCGTAGCCGGCGCCAAGGAAGGCCGCGCCGACGAGCGCCACGCCGTAGGTCGGGTAGAACGTGAGCAGGAAGCTCGCGATGGCCTGCAATATCGCGGCCAGCGCCACGTACGAGCGGCGGCGCCCTGACCGATCGGAGGCCCGGCCGGCCATCACGGTCGCGACCAGGGTGAATGCCAGGTACACGAGAGTGAGCAGCAGCAGCGCGTTGTCGGGATCGTCCAGCTTGAGGTCGTCCTGCAGGAAGTAGAGCAGGTAGGTCGTGCCGAGCGCGTTGCCCAGGTTCACCAGCAGCCGCCCGCCGAAGGCCCAACCGAAGTCGGCGCTGCGCACCCACAACCCGGTCACGATCGAGCGCAGTGACAGCTGCGGTGTCGGGATCCCCGGCGCGTCGCGATACCACATCAGGAACGGCAACGCGCAGCCTACGAGCACGGTCGCGAGCACGCCGTAGCCGAGCACGCCGTTGTTGTTCAACGCGCTCAGCAGCGCGACGCCGACGAGGATGCCGACCGCCTGCGGTCCGTAGATCGCCGCCGAGATCGCGCCGCGCTGCTGGTCAGGCACCTCGTCGGCGATCGCGGCGGTCGCGCCCGCGGTGGCCGCGTCGATGCCGAGAGTGGCGATTACCCAGGCGATGCCCACGCCGACCCACGTGGTCTGCGCCCCGGTCGCGATCAGCCCGCCCGCGAACAAGACCGTCCCGCCGATCATCCACACCCGCCGGCGCCCGAACCGCGAGCGGGTGCGGTCGCACAGCGCGCCGAACAGCGGTAAGGCGATCAGCGCGGCGACTCCGCTGATGCCGCTGACGACACCGAAGTCGCGCACCTTGTGCGCGTGGTCGAGGTGGTCGAACTGGTTGGGCAGCACCAGCTGCACCGGCGCGAGGTTCGCCGCCCAGAAGCCGAACCAGAGCAGTCCGAAGCGCACGGTCCAGCCGCGCGAGACGCGGGTGGTGGGCTCGGCGGCGACAGACATGGCCGGCCAATCCTGGCAGGCCGGATGACCGCTGCCGGGACGTTAGGGCTGGAAGCGGTAGCCCATCCCGGGTTCGGTGAGCAGGTGCCGAGGACGGCCCGGCTCCGGTTCCAGCTTGCGCCGCAGCGCCGCGATGTAGATGCGCAGGTAGGACGGGTCGGTGTGATCGGGGCTGCCGCGCAATTCGGTGAGCAACGCGCGACCGGTCACCAGCTTCCCGGGACGGCGGATGAGCGCCTCCAACAAGTGCCACTCCGTCGGCGTCAGGTGTACTGGCGTGTCGTCGGCGGTGACCACCGTCTTCGCCGAGAGGTCGACGCGGGACGTGCCGACCTGCACCACCTCGGATGCTTCCGGCGTGGCCGAGCGCCGGGTGGCCGCGCGCAGGCGGGCCAGCAACTCCTCGATGCTGAACGGCTTGGTCACGTAGTCGTCAGCGCCGAGATCGAGCGCGGCCACCTTGTCGCTGGTACCGGTGCGCGCCGACAGCACGATGATCGGCGTGGCCGCGTAGGCGCGCACGCCCTTGATCACGTCGAGTCCGGACAGGTCGGGCAGGCCCAGATCGAGCACGATCACGTCGTGCTCGACCGCAGCAACCGCAGTGAGGGCGCGGGTTCCGGTGTCCGCCTCGGTCACGTCGTACCCGCGCGCGGTGAGGTTCATGGCAAGCGCCCGCAGCAACGTGCGGTCGTCCTCCACGATCAACACTCGCGTCATAGGGTCCCTTCACCCCCGCTCGCTCCGGTCGAGGGGATCAGGGCTCGCAACGCGCCTGTCGGCGCGGTATTGCTTTGGTTCGCTCCGCAATCGTCGCTCACGATGCCGCCTTCAATTGGACGACGAGGGTGGCGCCGCCGCCGGGCGTCTCTTCGGCGAACACGTGCCCGCCCATCGCTTCGGTGAATCCGCGCGCGATCGCCAGGCCTAGCCCGACCCCCGCTCCGGCGGCCGGCGAGTCGTCCTGCCGCTGGAACGCGGCGAACACCGCATCGGCGTCGGCAGCGGGGATGCCGGGGCCGCGGTCGATGATGCGCAACTCGACGAGCCCGGCATGGACGCTGCCGGTGACCGCCACCCACGATCCGTCCGGCGCGTAACGCAGCGCGTTCTGCACGAGGTTGGCGACGACGCGTTCGAGCAATCCGGCATCGGCATTCACTTCGGGCAGGTCGGTGGGCACGTCGACGTCCAGCGGTGCGTCCGGTGCCGCTACCGAATCGAGCGCGCGCTGCACGACGTCCTCGAGTCCCACCGGCGAGCTGAGGACGGGCAGCACGCCGGCCTGCAGCCGGGACAGGTCGAGCAGGTTAGTAACGAGATCGGTGAGCCGGTCAAGGGACGTGTCGGCGCTGGCCAGCAGTTCGGTGCGATCGGCTTCCGACCACGCCACGTCGGCGGCGAGCAGGCTCGACACGGCCGCCTTCGCCGATGCGATCGGCGTGCGCAGATCGTGGCTGACGGCGTTGAGCAGTGCGGTGCGGGCTCGTTCTGATTCAGCCAGTGGTTCGACAGCACTCGCGGCCTGCGCGAGCTCGCGCTGGCGGTACGCGACCACGACCTGCGCGGCGAACGCGGTGAGGATGCGCTGGTCGTCCGAACTGAGCGCATGCCCTTTCAGCACAAGGGTTTGCGTCTCGTCGATCTCGGCCGCGCTGTCACCTTCGGCCGGCGTCTGTGGTGGATTCGGACCCAGGCTTGCCAGCACTCGCCACGAGGTGGACGGCCCGCGGGCGAGCAGTGTC